>NZ_JBSFXK010000005.1:0-195663 GCF_053595355.1 Streptomyces sp. NPDC002513
CACCAACTCCGGCGTAAAGGTCCGCGACAGCAGCCCCATCCGTGTCCGCTCGGGGTATGTCTCACCAGCTATGTGCCCACTCGCCACAAGATCAGAACCCTACCCGACCAAGATCACACTACGGAAGCGACGTTGGGCCCGCACCAGGCTCGGTCACCAAGGCCCGCGCGCGGCTCGGTATCTCTCAACGGCCGCATGAAAAGCGACGTTTGTGTTGTCTTCACGGCGCACGGAACACCCGGTGCGCTGTGAGGAATGACCCGGTGCACAGGTGGACCGTACAACGACGCGCACCAGGCTTAGCGTTACGGCGCAACGATGGGAAGATACTCATCCGAGGGGGTCGTGCAAACGTGTCTCCAATGGTTGTCGGCGAACTGGTTTTTCAGACCGGAGATGACGCCGCAGAGCTTGTCGTCCGTGGAGCGGAATTCATAGCCGCAGCCGCCACCGCCGGGCATGCCCACTCCGCCCAGGCGTGCGCATGACGACGACGCCCGCGTTCGCGCCCACCGCCCTCGTCGGCCGGGACGCCGTACTCGACACCGTCGACACCCTCGTGGGCGGACTCGACCATGGATCCTCGGACCTCGTCGTGGTCACCGGGCCCGTCGGCGTCGGACGCAGCGCGGTACTCGACTGGGCCGTCACCCGCGCCCGTGCCGCCGGTCTGACCGTCGGCGTCGCCCGCTGCAACCCCTGCGAGTCCCGCATCCCCCACGCCGCCGTCACCCAGTTGATGTCTTCCCTCGGGTCACCCGCCTGGATCTCCTCGTTCGCCGCCGGACTCGACCGCGGTACCCACCTCACCACCGCCGTCGCCGGGATGTGCGACGCCCTTCTCGCCGAGTCCTCCGACCGGCCCGTCCTGCTCGCCGTGGACGACGTCCACCTCGCCGACCCCGACTCGCTGCGCTGGCTCGTCGAACTCGGCAGGCGCATCCACCATGGCTCGATCCTCGCTCTCGTCACCTCGCCCGTACCCATCCGCCAGGTCTTGGCGCCCACCGGCGTCCTCGACCGCGCGCAACCCTGCCCGGCCCAGACGACGTTACGGCTCGAACCCCTCCCACCGGACGAGGCGCACCGCCTCCTGGAGCAGCGCGCGGGCCGCCCCCTCCCCCCGTCCGTGCGCGCCGTGTCCGCTCTCGCCGACGGAGCCCCGGCCGTCCTGTGCGCCGTCGCCGACCACATCGCGACGCTCGACAGGCCCCTGACCACGGACGCCATCCCACCACTCATCGCCACCGCCCGCGCGGCCTGGTCGCAGCACGCCCTCGCCACCACACAGGGCCTGTCCGACAACGCCGTCTGCCTGCTGCGCGCCCTGGCCGCCGTCGGCACCGTCCTCGACCCCGCCGGCATCGCCACCGTGACCGGACTGTCCGCCACCGACCACGCCGAGGCCCTGGACACGCTGCGCGGCTGCGGCCTGCTCGCCGACAGCGACCCGCCCCGGCTGCGCCACGCCTCCTTCGCCGACGACGTCCTCGCCGGCATGACCCGCACCGCACGCGATGTCCTCCAACTGAAGGCCGCCGCACTGCGCAGCGGCCACCGCGTTCGCATCGGCACCATCGCCGACATGCTCGGCGCCGTGATCGGCCTGGTCCGCCCCTGGGCAGCAGCCGCCGAGGCCAACCCCGCGGTCCGGCGCGACGGCACCGCGGCCGACCTCACCACCACCGCCCTGCGGCACGCCCTGCGCGAGCCGATGACCGTCGCCGAACGCGCCGGACTGCTCACCCGCCTCGCCACCATCGAGGCCGTCACCACCCCCCAGGCCAGCGACGGGCGGCTGCGCCAGGTCATGCTCCGATACGCCCGGCCGGAGACCTGGCCCGCCGTCCTGCACGCCGCCGACCTCCTGCTGTGCCGCGGCGACGCCGAGAGCACCCGTCTGACCATCGCCGACGTCCACCAAGGAGCACTGGCGACCATCCCCGACGCGCAACTTGACGCCCTGCGCGCCCTTGCCCGGCTCGCCGAGGACGAGAAGAGCGGCCCGCCCCTCGTCGCCCCACCCCCGGCCGGCACCGAACACCCCGGTCACCCCGCCCAGGCGGCCGTCCTCGCCTGGACCGCCGCCGTCCGGGCCGACCACCGCGACCACGCCCTCACCCTGGCCCGCGCCGCCCTCGAACGGCCCGCCGCGATCCCGCTGATGTGCCGCATCGCCGCTGCCCGCGCCCTGCTGTGTGCCGACGACATCAGTGGCGGCCGTGCCGCGCTCGCCGCCGTCATCACCGACGCCGGGCGTGTCGACGCCCGCGCCGCCGCTGCGCGGGCGCTGCTCAGCCGCGCCGAGGTCACCGTCCGGCAGGGCCGCCCCGGCGACGCCCTGGGCGACCTCGTCGCTGCCGCCGCCACTCTCCCGCCCGCCTCCTGGCACCCGCTGCTGCTGCCCCGGCTCACCGGCGCCCGGATTCTCGCCCTGATCCGGTGCGGACGCCTCGACGAGGCCCGGCGCGCCGCCGCCGACACCGAATACCACGGCGTCTCTTCCGCCTTCTTGCTCTACGCACAGGCCGAACTGGCCCTCGTCCACGGGGACGCCGCCCACGCGCTGCTGCTGCTGGAGGAGAGCGGCCGGCTGCTGGAGTCGAAGGGCTGGCGCAACCCGCTGCTCGTCCCCTGGCGCGGCACCGCCGCCGTCGCCCACCACCTCCTCGGCGCCTCCGTGACCGCCACCGCGCTGATCGCCGAGGAGGACCGGATCGCCGAAGCCTGGGGCACCCCCGCCACCTGCGCCGCCGTACGGGCGCGTACGCACGACACCTTCGCCCGCTACGGCGTCGGCCTGCCCGCCGTCCCCGCACCCCGCACCGCCGAACCCATGGGCACCGGCAGCGGCGAACAGGCCCTGACCGCCGCCGAACGCGACCTCGCCGACTTGGTGCTCGCGGGCCTCGCCAACCGGGACATCGCCGCCCGGCTCGGCCTGTCCACCCGGACCATCGAACTGCGCCTGACCGGGATCTACCGCAAGCTCGCCATCAAGGGCCGCGCCGCCCTCGCCGCGCGACTGCGCGCGGCACACGAGGTCGGCTGACACGTGTTACTGGAACGCGAACAGGAACTGACCACCCTCGCCGAAGCCGTCGCACGGGCCCGGTCCGGTGCCGGTGGCCTCGTCCTCATCGACGGCCGCGCCGGCACGGGCACCACCGCACTGCTGGGCCGGCTGGCCGACCTCGCCGCCGACTCCGGCGCACTCGTGCTGCGCGGCGCCGGAACACCCAGCGAGCGCTCCGTGCAGTTCGGCGTCGTACGACAGCTGTTCCTGCCGCTGATCGCCGACCGCGCCGACCGCACACCGCGCTTCGCCGCCGGCCTCACGGCCCGTCCCGAGGACGGCACCGCGGCGGACATCGCACCCGCCGCCCTCGCCGAGACACTGCACGGACTGCACATCCTGCTCGCCGAAGTCGGCGCCGAGCGCCCCGTGCTGCTCACCGTCGACGACGTCAGCTGGGCCGACCGGCTCTCCCTGCACGCCATCGCCCACCTCGCCGCCCGCCTGGACGGACTGCCGGTCCTGCTGGGCCTCGTCCGCAAGGACGGCCTCGCCGCACGCGACCCGGTCGTCAGCGGGATCGCCGCCATGGCCACCCACCGGGTCCGCGCCCGCAACCTGTCACGCCCCGCCACCGCCCGCATGGTCGCCGCCCGCCTCGGCCCGTACTGCCCCGAGGACTTCGCGCACACCTGCCACGACATCACCGGCGGACGGCCCAAGGACGTCAAAGTGCTGTGCGACCGCGCCCGCCTCAGGCGCCTGGGCGCACCCCTCTGGCACACCGCAGAACTGCGCGAACTCGGCGAGTCCCTGTTCCGCGAACGGCTGCTGTCACTGCTGCGCCGCGAACCCGACGTGGAGGCGTACGCACAGGCGACCGCCGTCCTCGGCGAGCGGGCCACCGACGAACTCGTGGTCCGGCTCGCCGGCCTCAGCGCCGACCGCTGCGAACATGTCCGCGACATCCTTGCCCACGTCCGGCCCGACGCGTACGACGGCGACCCCGCGACCCTCGTGCGCGCGAACGCGGTGCTCATCCTGGGCGCCCTGTCCGAAGAGGACAACTCCCGGCTGCACCGCGAGGCATCCGTGCTGCTCGACGAGTGCGGCGCCGGACCCGAGTACGTGGTCGCACCCCTGCTCCACGTCGACCGGCTCGATGCCTCCTGGGAGATCCACCAACTGCGCGCCGCCGCTGCCGCCGCCCGCGACCGCGGCGCCCCCCAGGATGCCGCGCGCTATCTCCGCCGGGCCCTCGCCGACGTACCGGCCGCCAGCCATGTCCGCGCCGAACTCCTCTACGAACTCGGCCTGACCGAATCCGAATCCGAGTCCGGCGCCGGCCCGGCCGGCCGCCACCTCATCCAGGCCGCCCACCTGATGCCGGGCCTCCGTCGCCGCGCTGAGATCATTTCCAGCGCCCCCCTGCACATCGTCGGCAGCGACCCCCAACTCGCCGACCTGGTCCGCGAGACGGCCGCCGGACTCGGCACCCCGCGCGAGGGAGACCAGCGTGGCCGGCACCTGGTGATGCTGCTGGAGGCCCGCGACCGCTACGCCGGACTCGGCGACCCCCGGCTGATCGCCTCGGCCCCCCGCCGCCTGCGCGAACTGGGCGAACCGCACGGCGAGCCCAGCGCCGCCGAGCAGGAATTGCGTACGGTCCTGGTGTACGCGGCGGCCATGGGCGGACAGCTCCCGCACCACGAGGTGCGGCGCATGGCCCGGCAGATTCTCGAACGCGAACCCGCGCACGCTGCGCTCCCCGGCCCCGCCCTGGACATGCTTCCCCAGGTCTTCTACACCGTTGACGCGCCCGAGGACGGGGAGCCCTGGCTCGACGCCGTACACCTGCTCGCCAAGCGCGAGGGAACCCCTGCCCTCCGGGCGCGGGCCGAGGCGCAGCGCGGACTGCTCCTGCTCGCCCGGGGCGAGATCGCCCGGGCTCGCGAGTGCGGCCTGCGCGCCGACGCCCTCGTCCCCCACGCCCCACCCGAGCAGCGGCTGCACCCCGGCCGCACTCTCGGCCTGGTCGCCCTGGAGACGGCCGACGCGGACCTCGCCGCGCAGGCCAACAGGACTCTGGGGGTCTTCACCGACCAGCGACTGGCCGCCCTGGGCCGGGCCATGCGCGCCGTACGCGCCGAATCACAGGGAGACCTGCGAGCGGCACTCACCCTCTACCTCGACTCCGGCGGAGCGCTGGAACGATCCGGCTGGCACAACCCCGCGATGGCCGACTGGCAACTGCGCGCCGCCCAGCTCCAGCAGCGTCTCGGCCGCACCGCCGAGGCGCTCACCCTGGTCGAACAGTGCCATGAACGCGCCCGGGCCTGGGGCGCGCCCACCATCCTGGCCCGGGTCCTGCGCCTGCTCGGCACCCTTACCGAGGGGCCCCGCGGCATCGCCCTTCTGCGCGAGGCCGCGGCAACGCTGGAAACGCGGGGCAATCGCTTTGAATACGCGCAGGCCCTCATTGCCCTGGGCCGACGCCTCCAGGAAACATCCCACCGCGACGGCGGCCGCGTCCTGAACCAGGGCAGACGTCTGGCCGCCGAATTACAGGACAGCTCCCTCTCCGGGAACTCCGGGAAAACCGAACGCCCTGCCAGGGCTGTCCTGGCCGGCCTCACACGATCCGAGAAGGACGTCGCGGAACGGGCCGCCGCGGGATTGACGAACCGTGAGATCGCCACCGAACTGGGCACCTCCGTGCGCTCCGTGGAAAAACATCTCACGGGTGCCTATCGAAAATTCGGGATCACCGGACGGGACGAGTTGATCCAGGTGCTGGGGATGGATTCCTCGGGCCTGTTGCCCCGCCCCTGAAGCAGGGCTTCACCCTGCTGTTGAACGACCCGGTCGTGACGGCTGGGTCGTTTTGTGGTTCCGTATTGTTTCCCAAGCGTTTCAGGGTCGGTGGCCGTGGCCCGCCGGGCCCGGTTCGCCGGTCGTTCCGCGTGTTGCCACAGCTCATGCCTGAGCTGCCCCTACGTGCAGTGCCTCCGCTCGGAGCGGGTTGTCGCCGGAGGCATATGACAGAAGGCTCTTGCCCCCTCGGAATTACCGGGGTTGCGGTCCCGCAAGGGTACCGAACCATCGACTGCGGGAACCACAGTCTTAGGTGCAAAGGTCGTGGTCGCAGCCTTCCCAGCCTTGACTGGACTTTCGGTGGATGACATTGTCGTTGACGAGATAACACTCCACTCGAACAAAATGCCGCTGCTTTTCATTTTCTCCGAAAGAGAGTGGCCCACCCCCCATGAACATCACCGGCCTCGACTCCGCAGCGAAGCTCCCCCACGTGATTCAGAGCTGGGACTCGGAATCATATCGAGAAAGCTACTGGGCGCTTTTTGAGCAGTCCTTCATGTGTATGGCAAATCTGGATCTGGAATTCAGAATACTGGAAGCCAACCAGCCATTCGCCCGGCGGTTCGGCTGGGCTCCACAGCCGGGCACGGGACAGAGTTTCTGCGAGTTCCTGCACCCCAGTGTGGAGGGAAAACTCAAGAATGAGTTGATCCGCCTGGCGGACGGCCAGAGCCCCCGGTTCGCCGACCACTTGGTCGCTCTGGACGCGGAGGACGCCGTCTTCATCGGTGAGGTGACCGGAATCGCCGTCCGCAGCGGCGCCGGCCGCGTCGACCGCATCCTCGTGCTCGTCGACCCGCAGGAGTCCGGGACCGGACCGCAGATCGTCAGCGCCCGCCGCAAGCTGTTCAGCCCCATGCACGCCCGGATCCTGGAGGGCGTGGCCGCCGGCGAGTCCACGGTCCAGCTCGCCGCCAAGCTCTTCCTCAGCCGAGGCGGCGTCGAGTACCACGTCTCCTCACTGCTGCGGAAGATGAAGGTCACCAACCGCCCCGCGCTGATATCGAAGAGCTACTCCATGGGAGTTTTCGGCGTGGGCCAGTGGCCGCCCAGGGTCCGCGCGGAGTTCGTGTCCGAGTGATGCTTCCGGTCGCGCCTGCCAGCGCGACCGGAAGCGCCCGGACCACCTCCGCAAGACAGGTCTGAGACCCGCCCGCAAGGCCGCGAAGAGCGCGATCCGCTCAGGACAGCGCCGCGCGGGCGGCGTCGAGTTCCTTCTGGATCTCGGCGTTGACGGCGCTCTGGTGATCCGCGAGGAAGAAGTGCCCGCCCGGAAAAGCCTGAAGGCGGAACGCCCCGGCAGTGTGTTTCTGCCACGCCGACGCCTCCTCCGGCGAGGTGCGCGGGTCGGCGTCACCCGTCAGGACCGTGATCGCACAGCGCACCCGGCGCCCCTCCTGGCACCGGTACGTCTCGATGGCCCGGTAGTCGCCCCGGATCGCGGGCAGCGCCATCCGCAGCAATTCGTCGTCGCCGAACACGGCGGAGTCAGTGCCGTTCAGCAGCCGCAACTCGGCGACCACACCCTCGTCGTCGCGACGGTGCACCTGCTCGTCACGGACACTGGACGGTGCCCGCCGACCGGAGGCGATCACGGTCCGCGGCGGGTTCGCGCCCAGCGCCTCCAGCCGCACCGCCACCTCGAAGGCCAGCACGGCACCCATGCTGTGCCCGAAGAACACCGTGGGCTTCTCGCTCAGCCCCTGAAGCTCCTCGCACAGCCGGTCGGCCAGCTCGCCGATGTCCTCGACGCACGGCTCCCTGCGCCGGTCCTGACGCCCCGGATACTGAAGCGCCACGACATCGGCGTCCGGCGTGAAACGTGTCGAGACCGGATGGAAGAAGCTGGCCGAACCCCCCGCGTGCGGAAAGCACACCAGCCGCACGTCGCTGTCGGCGGAGGGGTGATACCGGCGGATCCAGTCCGTGGTGGCGTCGTCGGCGATATGCGACATGACATCCCTTCCCTGAGCATGCGTCGGTCTGACGGCGGGGCGGCCAGCGTCACGTGCCACCCGCCGTCACGATCCCAGTGAAGACCACCCGGCACCCGCAAATCACTAAATTCTCCCGGCCTTTGGCTCTTTGGCCCTCCCGGAGACCCCCCACGGGATCAGCAGGGCTCTCCCGACACCCCCACGAGGACGGCCGGAATCCGCCGAAGCCCAGAGATCTGCGGGTCTCCCCAGCACCGCCGATCTACAGTGACGGGACCGGTACTGTCGGTTTCCGTCGAATCAGCTGACCTGTGAGGTACTTGCGAACCATGGCGACCGAAACGTTTGAGTTCCAGGTGGAGGCACGTCAGTTGCTCCACCTGATGATCCACTCCATCTACTCGAACAAGGATGTCTTCCTGCGGGAGCTGGTCTCCAACGCGTCGGACGCGCTGGACAAGCTGCGTCTGGCCGCCCTGCGGGACGACGCCGCGGGCGCCGATGTCTCCGACCTGCACATCGAGATCGACATCGACCAGGACGCCCGTACCCTCACCGTGCGGGACAACGGCATCGGGATGTCGTACGACGAGGTCGCCCAGCTCATCGGCACCATCGCCCACTCGGGCACCGCCGCGTTCCTGAAGAAACTGCGCGAGGCGCAGGACGGCGCCGGCGCCGACGGGCTCATCGGCCAGTTCGGCGTGGGCTTCTACTCGTCCTTCATGGTCGCCGACGAGGTCACCCTGCTCACCCGCCGCGCCGGTGAGACGACGGGCACCCGCTGGACGTCACGCGGCGAGGGCACGTACACCCTGGAGGCCGTCGACGAGGCTCCGCAGGGCACCTCCGTCACCCTTCACCTCAAACCGGCCGATCCCGAGGACCAGCTGCACGACTTCACCGCCCCCTGGAAGATCCGGGAAACCGTCAAGCGCTACTCGGACTTCATCACCTGGCCGATCCGCCTGGCCCCCGGGAAGCCCGAGGGCGGGGAAACCGCCGAGCCCGAGCCCGAGACACTGAACTCGATGAAGGCGCTGTGGGCCCGCCCCCGCGGCGAGGTGTCGGACGACGAGTACCACGAGCTGTACAAGCACATCAGCCACGACTGGCGCGACCCCCTGGAGACCGTCCGCCTCGTGGCCGAGGGCACCTTCGAGTACCAGGCACTCCTCTACATCCCCTCCCACGCCCCGCACGACCTGTTCACCCAGGGCCACCAGCGCGGCGTCCAGCTCTACGTCAAGCGCGTCTTCATCATGGACGACTGCGAGGAACTGCTCCCGCCCTACCTCCGCTTCGTCAAGGGCGTGGTGGACGCCCTGGACCTCTCCCTGAACGTCTCCCGGGAGATCCTTCAGCAGGACCGTCACATCCTGATGATGCAGCGCCGTCTGACGAAGAAGATCCTGTCCACGGTGAAGGACATGATGTCGTCGGCCCCCGACCGCTACGCCACGTTCTGGCGGGAGTTCGGCGCGGTCTTCAAGGAGGGCCTGATCACCGACTCCGCCAACCGCGACGCCATCCTGACCGCCGCTTCCTTCGCGACGTCCCGCGACGCCGATGAGCCGACGACCCTCAAGGCATACGCGGAGCGGATGAAGGAGGGCCAGAACGCCATCTTCTACATGACCGGCGACTCGCGCCCCGCCATCGAGAACTCCCCCCACATGGAGGCGTTCCGGGCCAAGGGCATCGAGGTGCTCCTGCTCACCGACCCGGTCGACGAGGTGTGGGTCGACATGGTGGGGGAGTACGACGGAAAGACGCTCCGCTCGGTCGCCAAGGGCGAGATCGACCTCGACGCGACCGAGGACGACGAGTCGGCCGACGCCGAGAAGGAGAAGCGGAGTGAGGAGTACGCCGCTCTGCTCGCCTGGATGTCACGGCAACTGGCCGAGGAGGTCAAGGACGTACGGCTCTCCTCCCGCCTCACCGTCTCCCCGGCCTGCGTGGTCTCCGACACGGACGGTCCGACCCCCGCCCTGGAGAACCTGTACAGGTCGATGGGCCAGGAGGTCCCGAAGACCAAGCGCATCCTCGAACTCAACCCCGGGCACCCGCTGGTGAGCTCCCTCAACGCGGCCCACGGCCGAGACGAGGACGCCTCAGCCCTGACCGAGGTCGCCGAACTCCTCTACAGCCTGGCCGTCCTGGCGGAAGGCGGCCAGCCGGCCGAGCCGTCCCGTTTCGTGAAACTGGTGGCGGACCGCCTCGAACGAACCCTGTAGCACCGCTCTCGAAGCCCGGCCCCACGGCCGGGCTTCGAGACCGTTCGCCTCCTCAGCCACGGGCCAACTGCGCTCCTATGGAGTCCGCAGCGCGTACGGCAAGGGCCACACTGAACAGCGTCGGATTGCTGGCGGTGGAGGTCGGGATCACGCCGTTGCCACCCACATAGAGGTTCTCAAAACCCCACACCCGGGAGTACGTGTCGCACACCGAGGTGCCGTCGTCCACCGGACCCATCCGAGTGGAGCCCTGGTAGTGCTTGGAACTGCCGGACGGGTACAGGGTCGGCTCGTTACCGGGCAGGAACGGACCCAGGGCGGCCGCGACGGACTCCTGATCCCGCACCGCCAGAGCGATCTGCTCGCGGTCACGGCTCGTCAGGGAGTGGTGAATGGTCATCTTCGGCATGCCGTAGGCGTCGACCTCGGTGTCGGAGAACTCGACCCGGTCGTCGGGCTGGATCTCCTTCGCGCAGTACCAGTTCATACCGGCGAACAGCGCGGGATCGAGCCCCTCGACCGACGAAGTGTCAACTGTCATGACCTGGCCGTGACGCGGCCGACCCGGATCGGTGAAGGGCACCCAAAACCGGCCGGTCTGCAGATCGCGGATTTCAGTGAACCGAGACGAGTCCCGTACCGCCCCGACGGTCGGCCCGTTCTCGGCCTGCACGGAGCTTACGATCTTGGGCTGGTCGTTGAGATACCGGCCGAGGGCGCGTGGGCGGATTCCGGAAGCCCACAGCAGTTGGGGGGTACGCAGCGCGTCCGCTGCCACTGCCACGGTCCTTGCCCGTACGGTGCGGACGATACCGGTAGGCAGGTGCTCCAATACTGCGCCGGTGGCCCGGCCCCGTTTGAACAGCACACGGCGGCAGATGGTCTCGGCTGCGATGCGGAAGCCGCCGTCTCCACCATCGCGCTGCGCTTCGGTGAAGTCAGCGAAAACAGAGTCGTCGGTGGGCAGCCCCCGAAGAATGATGTCTGTGCCGCCCCACAGCGGCACCTTTCCGGGCCGGGGGACGCAGGACAGGGGCATCGGCTCAACGGCACGACCCGCGGGGTATTCAGCGTCGAAGAGATCGCTCAAGGTCTGCTCCACGAATCGTCCCCCCTCCGTTGGATCGAATGCCTTCTGCGTCACGTTGAGAAGGTCCTCGGCGACCTCGAGTGAAGTCTCGAACTCCTCGTCAGCGAGGAACGGGACGCGCTCGCTGTCCAGTGGACGGGGGGTGGCGCACGCCCAGTGCACGCCCATGCCACCCACATTGCTGGACATCACTGCGGCCGGCATCCCCTCCTGCTCCGAGTCTTGGTCGCACCGCGGTCTGACCAGGTGCGTGCCGCGATCGGCGTACTTCTTCACCAGAGCCTGCTCTTCACACGGCCCTGTCTCGGGATCGCGTCCCTGGGATTCGGCCTGTGCGTCACGCCGCTTCTGCGGAGGGAGGTTGGTCACGTGCAGACCCACCTGCGGGGTCAGGCGCGGGCCCAGCTCCACCATGAGTACGCGGGCCGACGGCACCGTCTCGTAGACCTGGCGTGCGATCGCCGCCCCGACCGGGCCGCTGCCGACGACGAGCAGGTCGACGCTCTGCGGAAATTCGGATCGGTTCACGGTTTGTACTCCTCGTTCTTGGGTGAGGGAGCGGGACGGTGGACTCGCTCGCCGTGCCACCGAGTTCACCGAGCCCGCGGCCGCACCACGTCGCACCCTGTGCCTGTGCCGCGTCCTGGACGACCGCCGGCCCCCGCGGCTCGGCGAATGCGGTAATCGCGGGAATATCAGCGACATGGCCGTCGATGTGCACCAGGATGATCGCGTGAGCCCGCTCTGTGGGCCGCTACTGAATTCAGTTCGATACGGCTACCCGGGATCCATGGCCGTCCAGTCGGATTCGATTGAATAGAAATTTAGCCACACCGTCGCGATTTCCATAGTTGCTCCGTTCCATCGGTCGGTAATCGGATTGTGTGCGCTGTGTTGTATCGGCTCTGCGGCGTGAGAGCAGTGGCCGGCAACTCGGTAAGCCACCGGCGGATGGCACCTCGTCCGCCCACGGCCGGCAGCGGCGTGCCGTCGTGCTCGAAGGCGATCCAGGCGCGCCCGCCGGTGAGGTCGGCCGGCGGCCCCGGTCATGCGGTCGCCGCTCCCGGTCATGCGGTCGTGGGCCCGGGATCTTCGCGGATGCGGGCCCCGATCATTGCGGACGGATGAACTCTCCGGCCGCCCGGGAATAGCGGCCATGTGATCTTCCTTGGTCAGTAGTGACCTGCGCCGGTGGCTCCTGGACCGGCGGGTCCGGCGACAGCGGAGGAGAGTGAGGCAGGACATGCCCAAGGCGTACGCATACACGCGGTTCGGCGGCCCGGAGACCGAGGCCTTCGTCGACGTGGAGCGGCCGAGTCCCGGCCCCGGACAGATTCTCGTCGCGGTGCGCGCGGCGGGTGTGAATCCCGTCGACTGGAAGCTCCGAGCGGGCCTGCGGCGGCCCGGCGACACCGATGAGCCGAGCTTCCCCCGCGTCTTCGGCAGCGAGGTGGCCGGAGTCGTCGAGGAGGCCGGCGAGGGCGTGACCGGTTTCACGGCCGGGGACGCGGTCTTCGGCAGCACGGTGTCCGGCGGATACGCCGAATACGCCCTGCTGCCCGCCGAGGTGACCGCACACCTGCCCGAGGAACTGTCCTTCACGGACGCGGCGGTCCTGCCGGTCGCCGCGGCCACCGCGTACGACGGGATCCGCCAGCTTGACCTGCCCGCCGGTGCGACCCTGCTGGTCACCGGCGTGGGCGGGGGAGTCGGTGTCGCCGCCGCGCAGATCGCCCGCGCCTTCGGGCTGCGCGTGATCGGCACGGCGAGCGTGAGCAAGAAGGACTTCGTGGAGGACCTCGGCGCCGGGTACGTCGCGCCGGGCCCGGATCTGGCCGCGCGGGTGCGCGCCGCCGCCCCGGAGGGGGTGGACGGCGTCTACGACCTCGTCGGCGGTGACGCACTGGAGGAAGCCGCGACCCTGCTGACCGACCGGTCGAAGCTGATCTCCGCCGCGGCGCACCAGGAGGTCGAGCGGCTGGGCGGGGCGCCCGTGAAACGGGTCCGCACCGCCGCCGTGCTCGACGAGGTCGCGCGGCTGGCGGTACGCGGCGACCTGGTCCCCTGGGTCACCCGGACCTTCCCGCTGGAGCGCGCGGCGGAGGCCCTGCGCGCCGTCGAGGAAGGGCACGCCCGGGGCAAGGTCGTCATCGAGGTCGGCGCATGAGTGACAGCCGGCACGTCCTCGACAACCCCGCCCGCGCCTCGCTGACCGGCCCGCACGCCCACTTCGCCGAGCGCCGGGGCCGCGTCCTGCGCTACCCGACGGACGTCTCCCCGTGGGTGGGGCTGCCCGACGATCCCGACGCCGACGACTGGGCCGACCTTGCGGCGCTCGCGGGTCCGGGCGCCGAGGCTCCGCTGCCCGGCTTCCGGGGCGAGCTGCCGGAGGGCTGGGAGATCACCTTCAGCCTGGACGGCGTGCAGCTCGTCGACGACGGCATCCCCGCCGCCCCCGAGCCGGAGGCCGTACGGCTCACCCCGGCCGACGTGCCGGAGATGCTGGACCTGGTCGAGCGCACCCGGCCGGGCCCCTTCCTGCCGCGCACCATCGAACTGGGCACCTACCTGGGCATCCGCCGGGGCGGTGCTCTGATCGCCATGGCCGGTGAGCGGCTGCACCCACCGGGCTGGACCGAGATCAGCGCCGTGTGCACCGATCCCGCCTTCCGCGGCCAGGGACTGGCGACCCGGCTGGTCCTCGCGGTCGCGCACGGCATCCGTGAGCGCGGCGAGACACCGTTCCTGCACACAAGCGCGGGCAACACCAACGCCATCAGGCTCTACGAGTCCCTGGGGTTCAGACTCCGCCGCCGGACGAGGTTTCTCTCGGCGAGGGTGCCGGAGCCCTCGGCGGACGAGCAGACGGTGAGGGTCTGACGACGGTGGGGGATGGATCTGACGACGGTGGAGGTCTGTCACGGTGAAGGTCTGACGACGGGGAGAGTCTGACGGCGCCGTCGGGCGGCCCCGGTGGTGCGGGTCAGCGCCCGGCGGTCGGGGCGGCGTTGTACCGCAGCAGATACGCGGCGAAGCGGCGCAGGTCCTCTTCCGGCCAGCCCGCGAGCCGCTCCCGGAAGGCCTCCCGGCGGCTCTCGGTCACGCGGGCCAGGATCCGTGTGCCCGCCTCCGTCAGATGCAGTACCTGGACCCGGTGGTCGCCCGGATCGAGCCGGCGCTCGATCAGACCGGCTCGCTCCAGCGCGGCCACCTGGCGGCTGACGGTGGACTTGTCCAGCGCGTAGTGGTCGGCCAGATCGGTCGCGCGGCAGCCGCCGCTCTCCTCCAGGTGCCCGAGCAACGTGTAGGAGACCAGCGAGAGTTCCGGGTGCATCCGGCCGGCCGAGGCACGGGCGCGCCGGGCGAACACCGTCAGCTCGCGGTGAATCGTCTCGACGGCGGCGTCGCCCGGATGAGCCGCGTCGGCCGTGGCCGCGCCGGTGTCCCGCTCGGGGACGGCGGTTTCGTCGGACGCCTCGACTGCCTGCACGGGAGCCTCCCTCGGTCTTTCCCGTTGCAGAGTACAACCGGAATGCGGAGGCGGCCTTCGCCGCCCGCCGCGCACCACGGCGCGGGTGTCACCCTTCTGCTGCTAGGGTGACCGTCCTGGCCGCGGATCGTCCCGGCCGGAGGTGGCCGAGGAGGTGAGACCCATTTCTGCTGTGTCGGCTCGGGTGCTCTCCCTCCACGTCAGCGCGGATCACCGCCGCTAGGTGACCGCGAGAGCGCCCTTCGGTCAACCGAAAGGCTTCTCGGCTTCATGCTCTCCATGTCGCGTTCCCGCGCCATTACCGCTCTGCGCTCCGCCGGCTGTGTCTTCGCCGAGGACGAGGCGGAGTTGATCCTCGCAACCGCCCGCACGCCCGAGGAGGCCGCCGCCATGGTCGGCCGGCGGGTGGCGGGCCTGCCCCTCGAACAGGTCGTGGGCTGGGCGGAGTTCCACGGACTGCGCATCACCGTGGAACCGGGCGTCTTCGTGCCGCGCCGCCGCACCGAGTTCCTGGTCCGGCAGGCCCTCGCCGTCGGTCAGGACGCCCGTGTCGTCGTGGACCTGTGCTGTGGCTCCGGAGCGGTCGGCGCCGCGCTCGCCGCCGCGCTCGACGGAGCGGAACTGCATTCCGCCGATATCGAGCCGGCCGCGGTCCGCTGCGCCCGCGGCAATGTCGCCGCGTACGGCGGCCGGGTGCACGAGGGCGACCTGTTCGCCGCGCTCCCGGACGACCTGCGCGGCCGTATCGACATCCTGGCCGCGAACGTGCCCTATGTGCCCACGCACGAGGTGGCGCTGCTGCCGTCCGAGGCCCGGGACCACGAGCCCCTGGTCGCCCTCGACGGGGGCTCGGACGGCCTGGACGTCCTGCGCCGGGTCGCCGCGGAGGCGGGCCGCTGGCTGGCCCCCGGCGGCTCTCTGCTCGTGGAGACGAGCGAACACCAGGTCCCCCCGGCCGAGGAGGCGTTCACCCGCGGGGGGCTGCGGACCCGGCTCGAGGTCTGCGACGAGCTGTACGCCAACGTCTTGATCGGGACCAGAGTGTCCTGACCTGGACCAGAGCGTTCTGATCGGCGCCGGGCAGCGAACGGAACCGAACCGTTCACCGGTCCGAGGGCCGCGTACGGGCGGTCGGCGGCCCCATTGTGCAACTAGTTGCACAATGGGGCCGTTCTCGTCTACAACAGAGCCACGACACGCCGGACGGAGGGCCCGATGAGCCGCTACCCCCATCTGCTGACCCCGCTCGACCTGGGCTTCACCACCCTGCCCAACCGAGTGCTCATGGGCTCGATGCACGTGGGCCTGGAGGAGGCGGAACGCGGCTTCGAGCGGATGGCCGCCTTCTACGCCGCCCGGGCGCGCGGCGGGGCCGGGCTCATCGTCACCGGCGGCATCGCGCCCAACGACGCCGGACGCCCGTACGAGGGCGGTGCCAAGCTCACCACCGAGGCGGAGGCCGAGCAGCACCGCGTCATCACCGAGGCCGTGCATGAGGCGGGCGGGCGCATCGCCCTGCAGATCCTTCACTTCGGCCGGTACGCCTACCACCGCGACCTCGTCGCGCCCAGCGCGCTGCAGGCCCCGATCAGCCCGTTCGTCCCGCACGCGCTCACCGACGCCGAGGTCGAGCGGACCATCGACGACTACGCGCGTGCCGCCCGCCTGGCCCGCCGGGCCGGCTACGACGGTGTGGAGATCATGGGGTCCGAGGGCTACCTCATCAACGAGTTCGTCGCGGCACGGACCAACCGGCGCGAGGACCGCTGGGGCGGCTCGTACGAGAACCGGATGCGCTTCCCCGTGGAGATCGTGCGCCGTGTCCGCGAGGCCGCCGGCGAGGACTTCATCATCATCTACCGGCTGTCCATGCTCGACCTGGTCCCGGGCGGCTCCTCCCTCGACGAGGTCATCACGCTCGCGCAGGCGGTCGAGGCCGCCGGGGCGACCCTCATCAACACCGGTATCGGCTGGCACGAGGCCCGCATCCCGACCATCGCCACCTCCGTGCCGCGCGGCGCGTACGCGTGGGTGACGAAGAAGGTCATGGGCGCCGTCTCGGTCCCCCTCGTGACCACCAACCGCATCAACACCCCCGAAACCGCCGAGCAGTTGCTCGCCGAGGGATACGCCGACATGGTGTCCCTGGCCCGCCCGATGCTCGCCGACCCCGACTTCGTGGCCAAGGCCGCGCAGGGGCGCCCCGAGGCCATCAACACCTGCATCGGCTGCAACCAGGCCTGTCTCGACCACACCTTCAGCGGGCAGATCACCTCCTGCCTGGTCAACCCGCGCGCCTGCCACGAGACCGAGCTGGTCCTGTCCCCGACCCGGCTGCGCAAGAAGGTCGCCGTGGTCGGCGCCGGTCCCGCCGGCCTCGCCTGTGCCGTCTCGGCCGCCGAACGCGGCCACGACGTCACGCTCTACGACGCGGCGAGCGAGGTCGGCGGCCAGCTCAACGTCGCCCGCAAGGTCCCGGGCAAGCAGGAGTTCGACGAGACGCTGCGCTACTTCCGTACCCAGCTCGGCCTGCACGGCGTGGACGTCCGGCTGAACACCCGCGTCGCCGCCGCGGACCTCGCCGGGTTCGACGAGATCGTCGTCGCGACCGGCGTCACCCCGCGCACCCCCGAGATCCCCGGCATCGACCACCCGCGTGTCCTCGGCTACCTCGACGTCCTGCGGGACGGCGCGCCCGTCGGCGACCGCGTCGCCATCCTCGGCGCGGGCGGCATCGGCTTCGACGTCGCCGAATACCTCACCGACACCGGTGACAAGGCGAGCGAGGACCCGGCGACCTACTTCCGCCACTGGGGCGTGGACATGGACTACCGAGCCCCCGGCGGCCTCGCGGCGCCCGAGCGGCCCGCCGTGCCGCGCACCGTCCACCTCCTGCAGCGCAAGACCTCCAAGGTCGGCGCGGGACTCGGCAAGACCACGGGCTGGATCCACCGCACCGAGCTGAAGCACCGGGGCGTCACCATGGTGCCGGGCGTACGCTACGACCGGATCGACGACGAGGGGCTCCACATCACCGTGGACGGTGAGAGCCGGGTTCTGCAGGCGGACACGATCGTGCTGTGCACGGGCCAGGAGCCGCGCCGCGATCTGTACGAGGAACTGAGGGCCGCGGGCCGGACACCGCACCTGATCGGCGGCGCGGATGTGGCGGCCGAACTGGACGCCAAGCGGGCGATCCAGCAGGGAACGGAGCTGGCCGCGGCGCTTTAGAGCTCCGTGCGCCGCCTTCCTAGGATGGCCTCATGTCACTCCCGCACGCGATCCTGACCGCCCTGCTGGAGAAGCCGTCCTCAGGTCTCGAACTGACCCGTCGGTTCGACAGGTCGATCGGCTACTTCTGGTCGGCGACCCACCAGCAGATCTATCGCGAGCTGGGACGGCTCGAGCACGACGGCCTGATCCGTGCCCTCCCGGCCGAGCAGCCGGCCCGCGGGCAGAAGAAGTCCTACGAGGTTCTGGCCGCCGGCCGCGCCGAACTCGCCCGTTGGGCGGCCACGTCCCAGGACCCCAGGCCGATGCGCGATGTGCTGCTGCTGCGGTTGCGCGCCGCGGCCGTGGTGGGCACCGAGGGCATCGAGACCGACCTGCGTCACCACCTCACCCTGCACCAGCGGCAGTTGGCCGAGTACCAGGAGATCGAGAAGCGCGACTTCGGACGGGGCAGGGACTCGGCGCAGGACCGCATCCAGCACCTCGTGCTGCGGGCCGGCATCGATCTGGAGACCTTCTGGATCCAGTGGCTGACCCACGCCCTGGACGAGTTCGGGACGCTGCCCGCTCCGGAACGCGAGTAGCCGTCCCGGCGGACCCCGTCACGGGCCCGTCGTCACCGTCCGCTCGGGGGAGAAGCCGCCCCAGGTGCCGTCCGGCAGCTTCGCCCGGATCCGCACCCGGTGGGTGACCCCGGCCTCCCGGCCCACGTAGAAGCTGTAGGCCGCCGTCGAGCGCGGCACGGTGCCGCCCCAGACCAGCGACGTGGCCGGCTGCCCGTCCAGATCGATCCCGTACTCCGTGACCACGCCGTCGACCACCGGCGGCACCCAGGACAGATCCAGGTAGTACGCCCCCTCGGCGCGGTGCGTCGTGGCGCGGAACCGGGTCGGTGCGGTGCCCTCGTCGCCGTCCGAGCCGGGCGCGGTGGTGAGCTGGACCGTGTCACTGGGCGGTGAGAGGTTGTCCGCCGCGTCACGGGCCCGGACGGTGAACGAGTAGCGGACGCCCGGCCGCAGCCCGGTCACCACGGCCGCCGTCTGGGCACCGCCCACACTGTGGATCTTCGAGCCGCCTTGGTAGATGTTGTACGACACCACGCCCCGGTCGTCCGTCGACCGCCCCCAGGCCAGCTGGACCGCCCGGCTCCCCACCACCTTGCCGCTGGGCCGCCCCGGCCGGGAAGGTGCCCGTTCGTCGGCGGCGACGGCGGCCGGTGTGGTGGCACGGACCTCGCGGCTGGCCGGACCGAGGCCACCGTCGGTGCCACGGGCCCGTACGGTGAAAACGTATGCCGTCGACGGATCGAGCCGGGTGACGTCCACCATGTGCTCTCCGGCGGGCACCTGAGTCACCTTCCTGGTGCCGCGAAAGACCTCGTACCCGGCGATGCCCCTACCGTCCGGCACACGGTTCCACATGACGTGCACGCTGGTCGCGCTGCCCGCCACGGCGGTCACCCCCAGGGGGGCCGGCGGCAGGCGCCCGCCGCCGTCGGCCGGACGGCCCTGGGCGCAGGACGCCAGAAGCAGGAGTGAACCACAGATCACCGGTATGAGGGCGCGTCGCATGGGCCCCTCCCTCCACGGAGATTGGTCTGTACCTGTATGCCATGGCTGACGTGACGGCATCAAGAGGGGGAACGCTGTTCGCCGCAGTCCGGCCGGGATACGTATGCTGGACCCCGAAGCGGCGTGAACTCGCTTGCCGTCCAGGGCAGTTCGTGCCGACCGGCGCGGTCCGCTGTCGTCGCTGATCCCGCGTCGGCGAGCGCGGCCGGGCGGCCGGGTCCCCGTCCGGTCCCGGCGCTCGGCCGTACCACGAGCGTGTGCTCCATACGGCCCCCTCCGCCGGGCGCGCGCCGGAGAGCGGCACCACGGTGGGATGGTGATCGCCGTCCCCCAGGAGAGGGGCCCTCATCGTGCTCGTCCCGTCACTGAAGCTGGCCGCGGCCGGCGCCGCGCTGCTCATCCCCGCCACGCTTCCCCCCGCCCACCCCCACGAACCCCGGCAGGGCGCCGTCCGCGCCGCAGACCTGCTGGCGAAGACACGCGACTGCCTCCGGATATCCCACGGCCGCTACCGCAGCGACCAGGGAGCCCCGGCCGACATACCCGTCTGCGGCGCACGCGGCGCCGTGTTCTGGACGGCCGACATGGACATCGACTGCGACGGGCGTCCCGGCTACGTCTGCAACTCCCGCACCGACCCGTCCTTCACCCCCGCCACCAGCTACCGGCAGTCCGACGGGCGGTACCCGAGCGCCGAGACCCTGCCCTATCTCGTGGTGCCCGGCGCGAGCGCCATCTGGGACTACCGGGCCTACGGCATCGGCGGCGGTTCCGTCGCCGCCGTCATACACGGGGGCCGCATCGCGTACGCGGTCGTCGCCGACACGGGCCCCACCAGCATCATCGGCGAGGCCTCCTACGCCACCGCCCGGGTTCTCGGCATCAACCCCGACCCGCGCACCGGCGGAACGGACGGCCCGGTCACGTACATCGTCTTCCGCGGTTCCCGCGTGACCCCGCTCGAGAACCACCGGGCGGCCGTGGCCCAAGGGGAGTCACTGGCCCGGAAGTTCCTGGCCGCGAACTGAACCCCGCGGACCAGCGGAAGCGCTCGTGCGGGGCGACTGTGCGGGGGCGGTTGTGCGGGGCGGCTTTGCGGGAGCAGCCGTTCGAGGCGGCCGTGCGGGAGCCGCCGCCAGGGCGCTGCGGCGACGGCTCCCGGGCAATCCGGTCGCGTCACTCCTTCCGGTACGCGTACGCCTCCGTGGCCGCCGCCTCCACCGCCGCCAGATCCGCGCCCGCCGAGGCCGTGACGACCGCGGCGACCGCGCCCTCCACGAAGGGGGCGTCCACCAGCCGGGTGTTCTCCGGGAGTTCGTCGCCCTCCGCCAGCAGCGCCTTCACGGTGAGCACGGCGCTGCCCAGGTCCGCGAGCACGGCGACCCCGGCCCCCCGGTCCACGGCGGCGGCCGCCGCGGCGACCAGCTCGGAACTGGTACCGAGCCCGCCGTCGGCCGTGCCGCCGGCCGGCGCGACGGGCACCGCCGTGGAGCCGCCCGCCAGCCCCTTCGCCAGTTCCGCGACGGACTCGGCGACGGCGGCGCTGTGCGAGACGAGCACGATGCCGACCAGCTTGTCGGGGGTGTCACTCACCTGCGGCCTCCACGAGTGCGGCGATCAGCAGGGCCGAGGACGTGGCACCGGGGTCCTGGTGCCCGATGCTGCGCTCGCCCAGATAACTCGCCCGCCCCTTGCGGGCCAGCAACGGCGTCGTCGCGACAGCGCCCTCCTCGGCCGCGGCCGCGGCCGCCGCGAACGAGGTGGCCAGCGCGTCCACCGCGGGCACCAGGGCGTCGATCATGGTCTTGTCGCCGGGCGCGGCGCCGCCGAGCGCCATGACCCCGTCCACGCCCGCCCGCAGCGCCTGTGCGAACTGCTCCTCGGTGACCTCATCGGAGTCCCCGAGCGCCTTGCCGGCGCGGCGCAGCAGCGTGCCGTACAGCGGACCGGAGGCGCCGCCCACGGTCGAGATCAGCTGTTTGCCGGCGAGCTGGAGGACCTCGCCGGGGGTGCCCGGTGCCTCCTTTTCCAGGACGGCGGCGACCGCGCGGAAGCCGCGTTGCAGATTGCTGCCGTGGTCGGCGTCGCCGATCGGCGAGTCGAGCGCGGTCAGTCGCTCCGCCTCGCGGTCGACGGACACGGCGGTAGCCGTCATCCAACGGCGGAAGAAGTCGGCGTCGAGCACTGGATCTCCTTGCGTGGTACGGGCGTTGACCTCACTCACGGTTTTGCGGCAGCCGTGTGCCGGGGGCTCACCGGCCCCAGCGCAGGGCCGGCGTACTGACCGGCGCGTCCCACAGCCGCAGCAGTTCCTCGTCGATCTGGCACAGGGTGACCGACGCGCCGGCCATGTCGAGCGAGGTGACGTAGTTGCCGACAAGGGTGCGGGCCACGGCGACGCCGCGCTCGGACAGCGCCCGCTGCACCTCGGCGTTGTAGCCGTACAGCTCCAGCAGCGGGGTGGCGCCCATCCCGTTGACCAGGACCAGTACGGGATTGCGCGGCGGCATGTCGTCGAGGATGGCGTCCACGGAGACGTCGGCGATCTCGCGCGCGGTCATCATCGCGCGCCGCTCACGCCCCGGCTCACCGTGGATGCCGATGCCCAATTCCAGTTCGCCCGGCGGGAGATCGAAGGTCGGGCTCCCCTTCGCGGGCGTGGTGACGGCGCTGAGGGCGATACCGAAGCTGCGCGCGTTCTCGTTGACCTGCCGGGCGATGGACTGCACACGCTCCAGCGGCTGCCCCTCCTCCGCCGCCGCCCCCGCGATCTTCTCCACGAACAGGGTGGCACCGGTGCCGCGCCGGCCCGCCGTGAAGAGGCTGTCGGTCACGGCGACGTCATCGTTGACCAGCACCTTCGCGATCTGGACGCCCTCGTCCTCGGCCAGCTCGGCGGCCATGTCGAAGTTGAGCACGTCACCGGTGTAGTTCTTGATGATGAACAGCACGCCGGCGCCGCTGTCCACGGCCGCCGCGGCGCGCGTCATCTGATCGGGCACCGGGGAGGTGAACACCTCGCCGGGACACGCGGCCGAGAGCATGCCCGGGCCCACGAAACCGCCGTGCAGCGGCTCGTGCCCCGAGCCGCCGCCGGAGACCAGCGCGACCTTCCCCGCGACCGGGGCGTCCCGCCGTACGATCACCCGGTTCTCCACGTCGATGGTCAGTTCGGGATGCGCGGCCGCCATGCCCCGCAGCGCGTCCGAGACCACCGTCTCCGGAACGTTGATCAGCATCTTCATGGGAGCCTCCTGACGTGCCTGGCGGTCTTCGGCCTCGGTGGCCGTGAGCGCTGAGCGGTGAGCCACTGTCGGCAGTATCCGTGTTCGAGGGGCGCTGGTCACGTGCGTCGATATTCTCGGGCGTGTACGGGGGTTGGGGGCCGCACGGTGGCAGGCCGGACCCGCACACTCCGCGTCGCCTCGCGGCAAAGCCCGGTCGGGTCCGGACCGAGGGCGTCGACGGATCGGTGGCGGGCCGGGCCCGAGTTGCCTAGCGTTGCAGGCGTAGATGTCTCCAGCTGGAGGGACTTGTGATGACCGTGCCCCGGATTCTGATAGTCGGCGGCGGATTCGCCGGGATGGAGACCGCACGCAAACTGGAGCGCATCCTCAAACCCGCCGAGGCCACGCTCAGGCTTGTCACGCCCTACGACCACCAGCTCTATCTGCCGCTGCTCCCGCACGTCGCGGCCGGCATCCTCACCCCGCAGTCCGTCGCGGTCAGCCTGCGGCGGCTGCTGCGCCGCACCGTCATCGTCCCCGGCGGCGCCGTCGGCGTCGACCCGGCCGCCAAGGCCGTCGTGGTGCGGAAGATCAACGGTGAGACGACCGTCGAGCACTACGACTATCTGGTGCTGACACCGGGCAGCGTGACGCGGCAGTTCGACATCCCCGGAGTCGAGGAGCACGCGGTGGGCATGAAGACGCTCGCCGAGGCGGCCTGGCTCCGCGACCACGTCATCTCCCAGCTCGACCTGGCCGCCGCGAGCTCCGACCGGTCCGAGCGCGAGTCCCGGCTGCGGTTCGTGGTCGTGGGCGGCGGCTACGCCGGTACCGAGACCGCCGCGTATCTGCACCACCTCACCACCGCCGCCGTCCGGCGCTACCCGGGCCTCGACCCGGCGCTCATCAAGTGGCATCTCATCGACGTCGCGCCCAAGCTCATGCCGGAACTCGGCGACCGGCTGGGCGCACGGGCCCTCACCCTCCTCAAGCGGCGCGGCCTCGACATCTCCCTCGGGGTCTCCGTCGCCAAGGCCACGCGCGACACCGTCACCTTCACCGACGGCCGCACCCTGCCGTGCCGCACCCTGATCTGGACCGCGGGGGTGGCGGCCAGCCCGCTGATCGCCACAGTGGACACCGAGACCAACCGCGGCCGGCTGGTCGTCCGCCCCGACCTGAGCGTGCCGGGCCTGGACGGCGTCTTCGCCCTGGGGGACGCCGCCGCGGTGCCCGACCTGTACAAGGGGGCCGACGCGGTCTGCCCGCCGACCGCCCAGCACGCGATGCGCCAGGGCTGGGCCGCCGCGAAGAACGTGGCGGCGGCGCTGCACGGCACACCGCTCACCCCCTACCGCCACCGGGACATGGGTCTCGTCGTCGACCTCGGCGGCTTCCAGGCCGTCTCCAAGCCGCTCGGCGTGGAGCTGACCGGACCGCCCGCGGAGTTCGTCGCGCGCGGCTACCATCTCGCCGCCCTGCGCACGGTTCCGGCCCGCATGCGCACCATGACCAACTGGACGCTCAACGCGCTGACGGGTTACGACTTCGTCCGCACCGGTCTTCAGGCCGGCCGCCCCGCCACGCTCGCGGACTTCGAGCGCTCCGACGTCTACCTCGCGCCGGACGCGATCACTTCCCACACGGCGCCGGGGCCGACGGGCTGAGCACCGGGGCCGACCGCCGCCCGGTGGTCACTCCGTCAGGGGCGAATGCCCAGGCTGGCTCGGCTTCTTCGACGAGGCGGCGCAGGCGGGCGTTTTGTGGGCGGCACCGTTGCGGCGTACGGGGATCGGGCCGCGTTCGATCGTTGCGCGTCGACCGGCCGGTCGTTCTTGCCTTGCCTCCGGCCGGTCTCGCGGCTTGGCCGGAGTCAGGGCAGCCGGCTGAGGGCCTGCTGGAAGGCGGCTGCGTGCTTGGCCTCGTCGGCGGCGGTGTCGCGGAAGTAGCGGGCGGCGTCGGTGTCGCCGACGGCGGTGGCCCGCTCGGCGAACCCCGGGTACAGGTTGGTGGCCTCGTGGTGCTCCCCGGTGACGGCCTTGCGCAGGTTCTCCTTCGTGGTACCCACGTGCCCGGCCAGGACCGCTTCTCCGGCGAAGTGTTCCTGCAGCTCGACCCCGGCCGTGCCCTCGAACAGGCGGGCCAGGGCGGGGTTGCCGGACTGCCGGGCGCGGGCGGCGAAGAGCATGTAGTTGGCGTGGGCGAGCCCCTCACCGTGCATCGCGGTGTCGAGGTTGGCCTTGGTGCGGGCGGCCTTCACCTTCGGCAGCCCTGCGGACACCGGCACCAAGTCGGCCTTCGGCGGCGCCGGAATGGTGCCGTGGCCGGTGGTCACGACGCTCAGCGCGGTGCGGTAGGCGTCGCGATGGCGGCCCTCGTCCGCGGCGATCTCGGAGAACAGGTTGGCGGCCTCGAGGTCTCCGTCCGCGCGTGCCTGGTCGGCGAAGCGGCGGTACATGACCTGATGCTCGTAGGTTTCGCCGTCGATGGCCCGGCGCAGGTTGGCCGCGTCCGTTCCGACCACGCCGGCCAGGGCGGCCGCCTCGCGCAGGTGCTCGTTCATCTCGGTCTGCGCTGTGGTCCGGAAGAGCTTGCCCACGGCCGGGTGGCCCTCGCGGTCGGCCTGGGCGGCGTAGAGGTTGTAGGAGGCGTAGGCGAACCCCTCGCCCTTCATCGTGGCCGCGAGGTCTGAGAGCGTCTGCGGGACCGGAGTCCGGACGGCGGTGTACGCGGCCCGGTGCTGATCGGCCGGCCCTGCCAGGGCCACGGCCGTGGCAGCCTGCGAGGCTGCCGTCAGCGCGCACAGACCGACCAGGAGCCTACGTATCGAGTGGCGGGACATGACGTCCTCCTTCGGGGCACTTGGGGTGCGAGCTCCTTC
This sequence comes from Streptomyces sp. NPDC002513, assembly GCF_053595355.1. Taxonomy (NCBI): domain Bacteria; kingdom Bacillati; phylum Actinomycetota; class Actinomycetes; order Kitasatosporales; family Streptomycetaceae; genus Streptomyces; species Streptomyces sp. NPDC002513. The sequence goes on from NZ_JBSFXK010000005.1 coordinate 25,558, forward strand.
GGGGCGCTGTGGGTGCGGGCGCCCTCTCCTCAGGGGACTCGCACACGTACACCCCCGCCCCTTCACGTAATCCTTTCGAGTGAATACACACAGTGATTGCCCGCCTCGTCGGTCGACGTGGTGGACGACCCGTGCACCCTCCTGGAAGGCCACGCGGCGCTACCCTGGCCCGGTGGACGCCCCAGACGCGGTCGATCCGGGGCTCTTCGGCCCCCGCTCGGTGACCTGGCAGATGCACGGCGACCCCATGATGTGGGTCGCCGGTGTCCGCGCGCTCTATCTCCAGGCGCTGTATCCGCGGGCCGTACGCGGGGTACTGCAGAACTCCGACTTCCGCAGCGACGCCTGGGGCCGGCTGCTGCGTACCGCCCGTTTCGTGGGCACGCGGACCTACGGCACCGCCGAGGCCGCCGAGCGGGCGGCCGCCCGCGTGCGCAGGATCCACCGCCTGCTCCGGGTGACGGATCCCGACACGGGCGAGCGCTACGGCGTGGACGAACCGGAGCTGCTGCTGTGGGTGCACTGTGCCGAGATCGACTCCTACCTCCAGGTCCTGCGGCGCTCGGGCTTCCGGCTCACCGACGCTCAGGCCGACCGGTACATCCGTGAGAACCGGGTCGCCGCGGCCCTCGTAGGGCTCGACCCGGACCACGTCCCGGGTGACCAGGCCGCACTGGCCGACTACTTCGCCAAGACGCGGTCCCGGCTCGCCGCCGGAACCGAGGCGCGCGAGGTGGACGACTTTCTGCGCCGGCCGCCGGTCCACCCGGCGCTTCTCCCGGCGCGCGCCCTGCTGTGGCGGCGCGTGGCGAACCTCGCGTATGCCGCCCTGCCCCCGTACGCCCACGCGTTGTACGGCCGGCCGGCTCCGGGACCCGCGGCGGTGACCCGGCGCCTGTGTGTCACCGGCACGGTGTTGCGCTGTGTCCCCGCCCGGCTGCGCTGGCAGCTGCCGCCCCAGCACATCCTCCGGGCGATGGCCAGACTCGGCCCCGGCGCGCGTCCCGCACCGTACAAAGTCGGCGGATGACGGGGCCGCCTCCGCGCGGCCCGGCTCTGGCCGGGCCGGATCATGGCGTGCTACCAAGAGACATGCCTGCACATGAGGGACACGAGGGACACGAGAGCTACGACGCCGTGATCGTCGGCGGGGGGCACAACGGGCTGGTCGCCGCCGCCTATCTCGCCCGGGCCGGGCGTTCCGTACTGGTGCTCGAACGGCTGGACCGCACAGGGGGCGCCGCCGTGTCCACCCGGCCGTTCGCCGGGGTCGACGCGCGGCTGTCGCGCTACTCGTACCTGGTCAGCCTGCTGCCGCGGAAGGTCGTCCGGGATCTGGGCCTGGACTTCCGGGTGCGCGGGCGCACCGTGTCCTCGTACACCCCCGTCGAACGCGGCGGGCGCCCCACCGGCCTCCTCGTCGGCGGCGGCGAGCGGCGCACCCGGCAGGCGTTCGCCCGGCTCACCGGATCCGACCGGGAGTACGAGGCCTGGCAGCGCTTCTACGGGATGACCGGGCACGTCGCCGAACGGGTGTTCCCCACGCTCACCGAGCCGCTGCCCACCCGGGACGAACTGCGCCGCCGCATCGACGACGAGGAGGCGTGGCAGGCGCTGTTCGAGGAGCCGATCGGCGTCGCCGTCGAGCGGACCTTCGCCGACGACCTGGTCCGCGGGGTCGTGCTGACCGACGCGCTCATCGGCACCTTCGCCGACGCCCACGATGTCTCGCTGCGGCAGAACCGCTGCTTCGTCTACCACGTGATCGGCGGCGGTACGGGCGCCTGGGATGTCCCGGTCGGCGGCATGGGCGCGCTGACCGACGCGCTGGCGGCGGCCGCGCGGGCCGCCGGCGCGGTGATCGCCACCGGGCACGAGGTGGTGGGCATCGAGAGCGACGGGCGCACCGCGGACGTCGCGTTCCGCACCGCGGACGGCGACGGCACCGTCTCCGCCCGGCACGTCCTGGTGAACGCCTCGCCGCAGGAGCTGGCCCGGCTCACCGGCGACACCCCGCCCGCCCCGGCGGAGGGCGCCCAGCTCAAGGTGAACATGCTGCTCAAGCGGCTGCCCGCGCTGCGCGACCCCGGGGTCGATCCGCGCGAGGCCTTCTCGGGGACCTTTCACATCGCCGAGGGATACGAGCAACTGGCCACCGCGCACACGCAGGCGGCCGCGGGCACGCTGCCCGCCGCGCCGCCCTCGGAGATCTACTGCCACTCGCTCACCGACCCGACGATCCTCGGCCCCGGCCTCGTCGAGCGGGGTTACCAGACCCTCACCCTCTTCGGCCTGCACACCCCCGCGCGGCTCTTCGAACGCGACAACGACGGCGTACGGGAGGAGTTGCTGAAGTCCACGCTGGCCCAACTGGACGCCCACCTCGCCGAGCCGCTGGAGGACTGTCTGGCCACGGACGCGGACGGGCGCCCCTGCATCGAGGCGAAGACGCCGCTCGACCTGGAACGGGATCTGCGGCTGCCCGGCGGCAACATCTTCCACCGGGAGCTGGCCTGGCCCTACGCACAGGAGGGCACGGGACGCTGGGGCGTGGAGACCCGTCATGCCAACGTCCTGCTGTGCGGCGCGGGCGCGGTGCGCGGTGGCGGGGTGAGCGGGGTGCCGGGGCACAACGCGGCCATGGCGGTTCTCGAAGACCCGGGGAACGCCGCACGGGGATAGGCGCGCCGCGCGGCGCAATCGCGCCGGGGCGGACGGTCACCTTATCTGACGGGGCATCAGGAATACTCTTCCTTCCTCCCGGTGGCTGCGGCATCCTGCGCCCATGCAGACGGAGCTGAGCAAGGGAGGGCCGCACCCGTCCGCTGTGAGGCCGGGGTCAGGCCTCGGGGTCCGCGACGATGCGCCAGTGACCGACCTCCTGGTAGTCCGAGTCGTGGACGGCCGCGCCGTCGCCGGGTTTCAGGGCGTAGTGGCCGAGGTTGCCGCCCCAGTACCGGAGGATGCGTCCCAGCTCGCGTGCGGCATCCTCCGTGGACCACCCGTCGGCCATGTCGACTTCGAGAAGAAACCTCACGCGCGTCGCCTTTCCCTCATGGATGTGTTCGGCCCGGGTCACCGGGCGCGACCTGCGGTATCAATTGTTTCATTCAAGTGCCCTTGGAGACTTTGACGTCCCTCACCGCTGGTCGCCCCTGCCGGATGCCGGAAAAGTCTCAACCGGGGACGAGGGCATAGGCTGAGTGCGTTCGGCGGCCGACGGCAGGGGAGCGGACGTGGGGGACCGGCTGCGGGTCAGCGATCTGGCGCGGACGGCGGGGATCTCGGTCCAGCAGGTCCGCACCTATCCGCGGCCCTGCACGCCTATCTGTGCTTTCTCGCAGTCACCCCCTGACCGCCCGCGACAGGATTGACCCGCCGCGTGTACCGCCAGGAGGATCGCGCCACAGGCAAGGGCGGACGAAGGGGTGGTTCATGACGGCGGGACGAAGCGTCACGGTCGACGGCACACTGCGGCGCAGCGCCCGGCGCACCCCGGAGCGGGTCGCGATCCGGTACGACGACCGGTCGTGGACCTACGCCGAACTCGACGACGCCGTCTCCCGTGCCGCCCGCCTCCTGCGCGAGAGCGGACCGGTCCCCGGCGACCGGGTCGGCGCCTACGGCCGCAACTCCGACGCGTATCTGATCGGCTTCCTGGCCTGTGCCCGCGCCGGACTGGTGCATGTGCCGGTCAACCACAACCTCACCGGCGACGACCTCGCCTACCTCGTCGAGCAGTCCGGCTGCGCACTCGTCCTCGCCGATCCGGACCTCGCCGGGAACCTTCCCGAGGGCGTACGCGTACGGCCGCTGCGGGGCGCGGACGACTCCCTGCTCGCCCGCCTCGCGGCGACCGAGCCGTGGGACGGCGCGGAACCGCGCGGCGAGGACCTGGTGCAACTGCTGTACACATCCGGTACGACCGCGCTGCCCAAGGGCGCGATGATGACGCACCGGGCGCTGGTGCACGAGTACCTCAGTGCGATCACCGCACTCGACCTCAGCGCGGGCGACCGGCCCGTGCACGCGCTGCCGCTCTACCACTCGGCGCAGATGCACGTCTTCCTGCTGCCGTATCTCGCCGTCGGCGCGACCAGCGTCATCCTGGACGCGCCCGACGGCGACCGGCTCTTCGATCTGATCGAGACGGGCGGCGCGGACAGTCTGTTCGCGCCGCCCACCGTGTGGATCGCCCTCGCGGGCCGCGCGGACTTCGCCACGCGCGACCTGAGCGGGCTGCGCAAGGCCTACTACGGCGCCTCGATCATGCCCGTGCCCGTCCTGGAGCGCCTCAAGGAGCGGCTGCCGAATCTCGCGTTCTACAACTGTTTCGGACAGAGCGAGATCGGCCCGCTGGCCATGGTCCTCGGGCCTCATGAGCACAAGGGGCGCCTGGACTCCTGCGGGCGCCCCGTGCTGTTCGTGGAGGCGAAGCTGGTCGACGAGTCCGGCACGGACGTGCCCGACGGGGAGCGGGGCGAGATCGTCTACCGGTCACCGCAGTTGTGCGAGGGGTACTGGGACAAGCCCGAGGAGAGTGCCGAGGCCTTCCGCGACGGCTGGTTCCACTCGGGCGATCTCGCCGTGCGGGACACGGACGGCTATTTCACGATCGTCGACCGGGTCAAGGACGTCATCAACTCCGGTGGCGTGCTGGTCGCCTCGCGGCAGGTCGAGGACGCGCTGTACACCCACGAGCGGGTCGCCGAGGTCGCGGTGATCGGCCTGCCCGACCAGCGGTGGATCGAGGCGGTCACCGCGGTCGTCGTGGCGCGCGGGGAGGTGACCGAGAGCGAACTCCTCGCGCACGCACGCGAGAAGCTCGCCCGCTTCAAGGTCCCCAAGCGGGTGCTGTTCGTGGACGAGCTGCCCCGCAACGCGAGCGGGAAGATCCTCAAGCGGGCGCTGCGGGACCGCTTCGCCCGGCCCTGAGGCGGATCAGCGCCGTCGCAGATCCACGATCCGCCGGATCTTGCCCATCGACCGCTCCAGCGACTCCGGTTCGACGATCTCCACACCGACGGAGACGCCGACCCCCTCCTTCACGGCCGCGGCGATGGTGAGCGCCGCCGCGCTGCGCTGGTCGGGAGTGGCGCCGGCCCGGGCCTCGACCCGCACCGTCAGCGCGTCGAGACGTCCCTCGCAAGTGAGCCGGAGCTGGAAGTGCGGTGCCACCCCGGGGGTGCGCAGCACGATCTCCTCGATCTGGGTGGGGAAGAGGTTGACCCCGCGCAGGATCACCAAGTCGTCGCTGCGGCCGGTGATCTTCTCGATCCGCCGGAAGGTCCGGGCGGTGCCCGGCAGCAGCCGGGTCAGGTCCCGGGTCCGGTAGCGGATGACGGGCATGGCCTCCTTGGTGAGGGAGGTGAACACCAGCTCGCCCTCCGCACCGTCGGGCAGCACCTCGCCGGTGAGGGGATCGACGATCTCGGGGTAGAAGTGGTCCTCCCACACATGCAGGCCGTCCTTGGTCTCGACGCACTCCTGTGCCACGCCCGGTCCGATCACCTCCGACAGCCCGTAGATGTCGACGGCGTCGATCGCGAACCGCTCCTCGATCTCGCGCCGCATCTCCTCGGTCCACGGCTCGGCGCCGAAGATCCCGACGCGCAGGGAGGTGGTGCGCGGGTCGACGCCCTGGCGCTCGAACTCGTCGAGGAGGGTCAGCATGTACGACGGGGTCACCATGATGACGTCCGGCCTGAGGTCCTGGATGAGCCGCACCTGCCGGGCCGTCATGCCGCCGGAGGCCGGGATCACCGTACAGCCGAGGCGTTCGGCGCCGTAGTGGGCGCCGAGGCCGCCGGTGAACAGGCCGTAGCCGTAGGCCACGTGCACGGTGTCGCCGGGGCGTCCGCCCGCCGCGCGGATCGACCGGGCCACCATGTCCGCCCACAGCGACAGGTCGTTGTCGGTGTACCCGACGACGGTGGGGTGCCCGGTGGTGCCGCTGGAGGCGTGGATCCGCCGGATCCGCTCGCGGGGCACGGCGAACATCCCGTACGGGTAGTTCTCCCGCAGATCGGCCTTCACGGTGAACGGGAACCGGGCGAGATCGGTGAGCGTCCGGCAGTCGTCCGGGTGGACCCCCGCCTTGTCGAAGGCGTCCCGGTAGAAGGGCACGTGCGCGTACGCGTGCCGCAGCGAGGCCCGCAACCGCTCCAGCTGCAGGTCCCGCAGTGCCTCCGGATCGAGCCGTTCCCCCGCGTCCAGCAGGTCCTGCGCGTTCGCCATGAGGGCGTCTCCCTCGTCAATCACACCATTCCGGGCGACCGATCATTCGGTCGGATCTTGTGGGGATCAGTAATCCAGCTCATCGGCCCGAAGGCAAGAGGCTGGTCCCCACTTTTCGGCGGCGCTTCCGTGTTCGGCCACGTGCGTGCTCCGGACATGACATTGCGCCCGGGCCCGCCCTGCCGCGAAGATCGGGACATGCCACACTTCGCCGCGTACGACGGGACCCGCCTCGCCTGCCACCTGCGAGGAGAGGGCGAGCCGCCCGTCGTGCTGCCGGGACGGGGGCAGTCGCCAGAGCACCCGAAGATCCCCCCCCCATGGCTCGGCTCGCCACCGGCGTACCGGACCACGTACACGCCGGTCCACCGCATGCGGCACTCGTCGGACGGCGTGTGACGGGTGCCGGGAGGGAATCAGGCGTTCTCGTGCGCGCCGCGGATCAGTTCCCCGAACCGGCCGGGCGTCGCCTCACCCGTGAACTCCTCGCGGGCCCCCGGCTCTTCGAGGGACGCGTATGCGTCGCCGGCCGGGAGCGGCGCGGTCTCGACCGCGGGCGGCCGTCAGGGGCCCGCCAGCGGTGCCAGGCGCGCGGCGGCCCGGGCGCGTGCCGCCTCCAGCACCGCGAGCAGGACCGCCTTGCTGGAGCCGCGGTCGCGTACGTCGCAGAGGATGACCGGCGTCGACGCGTCGAGGTCCAGCGCCGCCCGTACCTCCTCGGCGGTGCAGTCCCGCTGCCCGTCGAAGCAGTTCACCCCCACCGCGAACGGGATCTTCCGTGCCTCGAAGAAGTCGATCGAGGCGAACGAGGCGTCCAGGCGCCGTGTGTCCGCGAGGACGACGGCGGCCAGGGCGCCCGTCGCCAGGTCGTCCCACATGAACCAGAACCGGTCCTGACCGGGCGTACCGAACAGATAGAGCACCAGCTCGGGCGCGATGGTGATCCGGCCGAAGTCCATGGCGACCGTCGTGGACGTCTTGCCCTCCACACCGGACAGGTCGTCGATCCCGAGGCTCGCCTCGGTCATGCGCTCCTCGGTCTCCAGCGGGGGCACCTCGCTCACCGAGCCCACCATGGTCGTCTTGCCCACGCCGAAGCCACCCGCGATCAGGATCTTCAGCGCGGTCGGCATGACCGGCTCAGAGCTGACGGATACCATCCATCACCCTTTCGATGAGTTCCACACTGGGCAGATCGTCCTGACCGGGCGGTGCCTGGACGATGATGAGCGCGGCGTTGAGCAGATCCCCGCAGAGGATCTTCACCACGCTCACCGGAAGGTCCAGATGTGCGGCGATCTCGGCGAGCGCCACCGCGCGGTCCCGGCACAGTTCGAGGATCTCGGCCGACTCCGGCTCCAGATACTCGTCGTCGAACTCATGCGCGGATCGCGAGACGACCAGGGTGATCAGTGTGAAGGTGTGCTGGCTGTGGCGGGTGCGCCCGCCCGTGATGGCGTACGGCCGTAAGTGACGCCCGGCCTCCGCACCGTCGAGCCATCGCGGTTCACGCATCCTGAATATGACTGCCGGACGGGGTCTTGATGCGGGGGGCGGCACTGAGGTACTGGCCGACCTGCTTGACCAGTGTGCCCATCTCGAAGGCCATCATGCCGACATCCACTTCCTCCGTGGCGATCGCGGCCAGCCGGGCCCCGCGGCCCGCGGCGGTGACGAACAGGAACGCCCTCTCCATCTGAATGACCGTCTGCTGGACCTCACCGCCGTGGAAATGGCGCGCCGCACCCCGGGCCAGGCTGTGCATGCCCGATCCCACCGCGGACAGGTGTTCGGCGTCGTCCCGGCGCAGGTCCTTCGACTTGCCGATGAGGAGGCCGTCCCCGGAGAGCACGATGGCACAACGGATCTCCGGGATCCGGTCCACCAAGCCGTCGAGGAGCCAGTCCAGCTGGGGACCGGGTTGTACCTGCTCAGTCATTGCGTAACGTTCCCTCACAGTCGGTGGGCATCGGGATCCCTCGCATCCCCCGGCCGGCCGTCCGGACCGGCCGGCCTGTTCATCTCGGACATCCGGGCCCGCTTCAGCCCTTGCTGAATGGCGATCATCGCGCGCGCCGACGCGTCCGGTGAGATGACGCCGTTGTCCTCCTCGCCCTCGGGCCGGCCATGTGTCTGTGCCGCTTCCCGGCGCAGCTGTTGCGCGAGGCTGGCTCCCCGGGTCCGGTGCGGCAGGACCCGGGGGGTCGTCAGGGGGCGCCCCGCATCGGACACCGGCGCCTGCCCGGCGGCCCCTGCGCCGGGTTCACGGCCGGGCGGCGGTCCGGCCTGCCCGGTCGCCATCGCGGAAGGCCCGGGCGTCACCGTGGAAGGCTCGGACGCCGCTGCGGATGCTCCGGTCGCCATCGCGGAAGACCCGGGCTGCGAGCCGGAAGCCGCCGGATGGCCCGTGGTGTGCGCCCGCGGGCCCGGGGTGTCCCGGTTCGGCCCCCACGGGCCGGGCCCGGACGGCACAGGGTGGTCCGACACGGGTGGCAACAGACCCGCACCTCCGTATCCGGGGAAGCCGCTGTGGTCGGGAAGGCGTGTGTGCGTGAGTGTGTCCCCGCCGGCGTCCACCGCGGCGGCCGCGAACCCGGCGGCCCCCACCGGCGTGCCCGCCGGTGCCTGCTCCTCCGTGGCCGCGGGCACCCTGTCCTCGATGCCCCAGGCGGCCTGCGACCGCTCGGGCTCCAGCGCCTGGCTGGCCGCCGCGGCGGCCGACCTGAGCTGGTCCAGGACCGGCGAATCGAGCTCCTCCAGCAAGGCCGAGGGCAGCAGGACGACGACGAGCGTGCCCCCGTAGACGGAGTCGCGCAGCTCCACCTTGATCTTGTGCCGCTCGGCGAGCCGGGCCACCACGAAGTGACCGAGCCGCGGATCCTCCCCGAGGGACGTCATGTCCAGCTTGGGCGGATGGGCGAGCAACTCGTTGGCGTACGCCATCTTGTCGGGCGGCACACCGAGACCGTGGTCCTCGACATGGATGGCGAGGCCCTTGGCCACCTTCGTCGCGCTCACGGACACCTGGGTGTCCGGCGGGGAGAAGCTCGTGCCGTTCTCGATCAGCTCGGCCAGCAGATGCGTGACGTCCGCGACGGCCCGCCCCGCGAGGGCGACACGCCGGTCCGCGGGCAGGTTCTTCACCTTCACACGGGTGTACTGCTCGGTCTCGGCGACCGCGCTGCGCATCACATCCGTGAGGGACACCGGCGCGGTCATCCGGCGGCTGGGCGGGGAACCGCTGAGGATCACCAGGTTCTCCGCGTGGCGCCGCACACGGGTGGCGAGGTGGTCGACCTTGAAGATGTCCTTCAGCAGGTCGGAGTCCTCGTGCTTGCGCTCCAGGTCGTCCAGGAGCGAGATGAGGCGGTGGATCAGGATCTGGGTGCGCCGGATGAGCTGGGCGAAGACCTTCTCGGTGCCCTCGCGGCCCACGGACTGGCGCCTCGTGGTGTCCGCCGCGACCCGGCCCAGCCGGTCGATGGCGCCGGCCAGCCGCTCCAGCTCGTCCGTGCCGTGGGGGCCCTGCGGGGCGAGCACGGCCGGGTCGACCCGCTCGCCCCGTTCTATTCGGGTGAGCAGTTGGGGCAGCGTGCGGGTCAGCTCCTCGGTCCACGACTGCAGTTCGGAGACCCGGCTCAGCGTGGCGCCCCGGGCGCGCAGCGCCAGCACCGCGCCGCCGGCGAGTGCGGCCAGCGTGGCGGCGGTGCCCAGGAGCAGGCCGAGCAGCAGGTCGTCGGCCCGGCCCGAGGCGTCGTCGGCCAGCCCCTGAAGGGAGTCCGTGCCCAGTGACCCGAGATCACCGAGGACATCGTCGGCGGCGCCCCGCCACGACGAAGACGTCCGCGGCAGCCCGGTGTCCTTCGCCGTGGCCACGGAGTCGCCGACCGTACCCAGCGTGGCCCACCGCGGGCCATCGGTGATCCCGGCATACGCGGCCGCCCCGGCGGGCAGGTCCCGGGCGGTCAGGCCCGCGCCGAACTCCCGCTGAAGCGCCAGATACTCCGCGAACTGGGCGCGCGTCGCCTCGGACATGCGGCCGGAGGGCAGCGCGCCGGACAGCAGGGCGTCCTGACGCGAGAGCATCTCCGTGATCTGCACCACGGAAGCGGTGGCGGCACCCCCGTGCGCCAGCGAGGCGTCGTCGCTGCGTACGGCCGCCGTGACGAGGGAGACGCCCTCGGTGATGGTGCCGGTGAAGTACTGGAAGGCGTCGGCGGCGGAGAGGGTGCGCCCGTCGATCGCCTCGCGACGGTCGGGGAGCGACGCCAGCGCGTCGTCGAGCGCCTGCGCCCGGCGCCGCAGGGTCGCGGTGTCCGGGCTTCCCGCGGCCCGGTAGGCCGCGACAACGGCGTCGGTCTTCTTGCGGGCGATGTCGAGGTCCGTACGGGCGGCGCCGGTACGGCTCGCCTGCCAGCCGGCGGTGCGGCGACGCTCGTTCTGCAGGGCGGCCAGCACGTCCTGGGCCGGCCGGGCGACGGTCGCGTCCTGGTCCGCGTCGGCCTGCAACCGGATGTGCTCGTCGACGAGACCGGCCGCCGTGTAGCCCCACAGTCCGGTGAGACAGACGGCGGGCACGACGAAGGGCAGGACAAACGAGAATCGGAGAGATCTGCGCGGAGCGGACCTGTGGCGTGTCCGCCGGTCGCGGGTGCCTGGCATCTGATTCCTCGTACGGCAGCGAAACACTGGTTCGGTAGGGACGGTGCGAAGCGCCGGGTCTCGCCGGGGGCGGCGACGTGACTCACCGTCACCGAAGTCGGCGATCAGGCTGCACCGTATCAGGATCATGGCTCAGCGTCAGCAGTCCTCCATGTCAACTGTGGACCGAATGAGAGGAGTTGACGGGCGGTCGCGGGGGTGAATTGCCAGCGTTGTCCGGCGGGAGGGCAACCGGATCAGAGCAGAGCGAGAAGCTTGGGTGTATACAGGGCTCCCGCCGTCTCGATTCCGGCCACCATGTCGAAGTAGATGGCCGTCAGTTCGGGGTCCGTCTGCACCGCCCGCAGCAGGGACAGCCGCTGTTCGTGCGGTGTGAGGTGGGCAACGCCGAGCGTCGCTTCATAGCCGGGCATCAGAGCGGCGTCACGGTCCGCGGCGAACTCCGCGAGAGCCGCGTCGAGCTGGGCCGGATCGCCGCCGAGCCGCCCGTCCAGACGGCGTACGAGGGTCTCGGCCTGGAGGAACGCGTCGCTGATCCCCCGCGCGGTGATGGAGTCCTTGTGGTGCCCCGCGTCGCCCACCAGGACCCAGCCTGGCCCGGTCGCCTGGCGGAAGAAGTTCTGCTGGTCGCCGGTGCCGCGCAGCCGCTCCACCGGCTCCTTGTCGCGCAGCCGCTCGTACAGACGGGGGGCGGTGGTGCGGATCTGCTCGCGGTAGGCCCGGTGCGCGTCGGCGCGGACCTCCGCGAACCGGGACTGCGGGAAGTAGGCGAGGACGAGGGTGGCCGCGTCATGGGTCGCCACCGCCGCCACCCAGCTCCCGGGCCTCTCGTGCAGCTCCAGCACGGCCGGCACGTCCTGCCAGTACGTGTAGTAGGCACAGGTCAGCCGGGGATCCTCCACCGTGTACGGCGCCCGTACGAGATGGGCGACGGTGGACCGCATCCCGTCGGCCCCGATGACCAGGCGGGCGCGTTCGGCGAAGGCGCGGCCCCGGTGACGGCCCTCCACCCCGACGACGCGTCCGCTCTCGTCGCGCAGCAGTCCGGTCACCCGGCAGCGGTCGCGCACCTCGACCCCGGCCGCCCCCGCCGCCTCCACCAGGATGGCGTCCAGCACATGGCGCCGCGGCGCGTAGGAGGCCCGCTGCCCCTCCACCCCCCGGGCGCACCCCTCCAGATGGATGTCGGCGACCTCGTAGACCACGCTCTCCAGGGGCGGGCACCCGGACGCCCGCACGGTGTCCAGCAGTCCCCAGCGCGCCAGCGCGGCCACGCCGGGCTGGTGGATGAGGTGGGTGGAGAGCGTGTCGGTGCCGGACGGTGCCTTGTCGAGCAGGAGCACCCGGTACCCCGCTCTGGCGAGCAGCAGGGCGGTGGGCGCACCGGCGCACCGCGCGCCTACCACGATGGCGTCGAACATCTGGGTCGCCTCACAACTGACGTCGGGAAGTGGGGTGGTGTGGTGCCGGGGTCCGGACCCGCACGGGTCAGCGGGAGCGCCCGAGTTCCTCGCGCAGGAGCCGCCGGTCGACCTTGCCGTTGTCGTTCAGCGGGAGGTGGTCGAGGACGGTGATCCGGCGCGGCAGCATGTACGGCGGCAGGCGGTCGCTCAGGGCCGCGTAGAGTCCGTCGGGGTCGCAGCCGGTGGCGCTGACCGCCGCCTGGAGTTCCGGTTCGCCGTCGGGGGCGGGAAGGGCGAGGACGATCGCCTCCCGCACCTGTGGCAGCCGCCGCAACGCCGCCTCGATCTCCCCGAGTTCGATCCGGTGGCCGCGGATCTTCACCTGGTGGTCGGTCCGCCCGAGATGGACGAGGTGCCCGTCGCGCAGGGCGACCCGGTCCCCGGTGCGGTACCAGTGCAGATCGGTGGGCGGCTCGTCGCCCCCGGGGCGGCCGTCGGGGGCCAGGAAGCGGCCCGCGTCGTTCGCCGGGTCGAGGTATCCGGGGAAGCGCAGGGGCCCGCGGACGCACAGTTCGCCGCTGTCTGAGGGCCGTCCGTCCTCGTCGAGCAGGAGCAGGTCGAGCACCGGGTACGCGGTGCCGATGGGAGCGGTCCCGTTCGGGGTGTCGGGCCAGTCGGCCGGGTCGTCGGGAAACCGGTACGCGGTGCAGGAGACGGTGAGTTCGGTGGGACCGTAGAGCACCTCGAGGCGGCTGTCCGGGGCGGCGGCCCGCCACTGCCGGGCCATGTCCAGGGTGAGCGGCTCGCCGCCGAAGACGCTCCACCGCAGCGTGGGCATGCTGCCCGGCTTCAGGGTGCCGAGGCGGGAGGCGAAGGAGATCAGCGAGGGCACCGAGAACCAGTGGGTGAGCCGCAGATTGTTGATCGTCCTCACCGGCGACAGCAACTGGCTGCGCTGGGGCACCACGAGCGTGCCACCGCCGGCCCAGGCGACGAACAGGTCGTGCACGGAGCCGTCGAAGGTCAGTTCGAAGGACTGCGACAGCCGGCTGCCCGGTGCGACGCCGTACCGGGGGGCGACCTGTTCCAGGTAGGCGCAGAGGTTGCGGTGCGGGATCGGTACGCCCTTGGGGGCGCCGGTCGAGCCGGACGTGAAGATGATGTACGCGAGGTCGTCCGGACCGGGCTGCGGGTACGCGGCCTCGGGGGCCGGAGCGGCCGCGAGTGCGGCCAGTTCCGCGGGGCCCACGGTGAGGACGGGCACGCCCGGGTCGGCGTCCCCCGCGTCGGCGTCGGCGAGCACGACCTCCGCCTCGGCGGCCTTCACGATGTCCGCCGTGCGGGCGGAGGGATGCTCGGGGTTGAGGGGGACGACGGCGGCGCCGGTCCGCAGGGCGGCGAGGTAGCCGGCGTACGCGGTCACCGAGCGGCTCGCCAGCAGGCCCACCCGACGCGGGGGGACGCCGCCGGCCGCGTCGACCAGCCGGGCGGCGAGCCGTTCCGCGAGGTCGCGCAGGTCCGCGTAGGTGATCCGGTCCTCGCCCACCTCCAGTGCGACGGCCTTGTCGCCGTAGGCGTCCGCGGAGCGGGCGAACCAGTCGTAGGCGGTCTCCGGCCGGGTCATCGGGCGGCCCCCTCGAGGGCGCGTGTCCACTGGCGCAGTTCGCCCACGGTGCGCAGCCTGCCGAACTCCTCCGGGTCGACCTCCTGGCTGGACCGCTTGGTCAGCTCCACCACGATCCGCAGCCTCGCCAGGGAGTCGATGCCGATGTCGGTGAGGGTGGAGGCGTCGTCGAACCCGGTGCGGGCGTGCTCGCGCAGCACCCAGGCCGCCAGGTCGCCCCCGTCGTCGTGCTGTTCGCCGGGCCAGTACCGCTGGGTCTGCCAGGGGTAGGCGGGCAGCGGCACGAAGCGGCCGCCGTCCCCGAACACCCTGGCCCAGTCCACGTCCTCGCCCCGGCGGTAGCGGCCGGCGACGGCCGTCAGAGGCCTGCCGCCCACTCCGGGAGATCCGCCGAGTGCCGCGGCCAGCTCCTCGTGGCTCGCTCCTATGACCGCCAGCCGATGGGCGTGATGTGACCGGCGGGTGGCCGCGCTGAAGCAGATGTCGCGCACCGGGTACGCGGCACCCGCGCCGTCCGGGGAGAGGTAGTCGGCGTACGACCGGGCGAGCGCCTCCAGGGCGGCGGGGCTCCGCGCCGAGAGTGCGAGAACGTACGGAGTGCGGCGCTCCGGCTCGGCGGGTATGCCGGGTGCCTCGGCGGGGGCGGGCCGGCGGATCACCACGTGTGCGTTGAGCGCCGAGGAGCCCTGCCCGGAGATCCCGGCGACGGCGGGCCGGTCCGTGCGCGGCAGGTCGGTGAGCGCGTCGGGCACCACCAGCGGCAGCTCGTCCCAGGGCACCTGGGGGTTCGGGGTGGTCAGGTGCAGGGTGGCGGGAACCTGGCCGTGCTCCAGGCAGAGCACGGTCTTGACCAGCCCGGCCAGCCCGCCCGCGGCCTCCGCGTGCCCGATGTTCGTCTTGACCGAGCCGACGAGCAGCGGCCGGTCCGCCGGCCGCCCGTCGCCCAGCACCCGGCCCAGCGCGGTCAGTTCGAGGGGGTCGAGCGCGGGCGACCCGGAGCCGTGCGCCTCGACGAAGTCGACGTCCGAGGGGGCGATCCCGGCGTCCTCGTACGCCCAGCGGAGCACGTCGATCTGGCCCTGGAGGGAGGGGTTGAGCACCGAGTCGCTGGTGCGGCCGTCGTTGCCGACGGCGCTGCCCTGGATGACGGCGCGGATACGGTCCCCGTCGGCCAGCGCGTCCGTCAGGCGCTTGAGGACGACGACCGCCACCGCGTCGCCGGGGGCATGGCCGTCGGCGCTCGCGTCGCCGAACTTGCTGCGCCCGTCGGCGGCCATGCCGCCCGCCTGGCTCATCACCAGCTCCTCGTCCGGGCGCAGTTTGATGTTGACGCCCGCGGCCAGTGCCAGGGGACTTTCGCGGGCCCGCAGGCTCTGCACGGCCTGGTGGACGGCGACCAGCGAGGACGAGCATGCTGTGTCCACGACAATGCTGGGGCCGCGGAGGTCGAAGGCATGGGAGAGCCGGGCAGGCAGCAGTGAGCGGAAGTTGTTCAGCTGCGAGGCGGTGGCGCCCTCCGGGCCCCGGCGCAGGGCCAGCTCCAGATAGTCCGCACGGGCGTTGCCCACGAACACCCCGGCCCGGGTTCCGGCGAGCAGGTCGGGCCGCTGTCCCGCGTCCTCCAGGGCCTCCCAGGCCGTCATCAGCAGCAGCCGCTGCTGCGGGTCGAGTTCCACCGCCTCCGTGGCGGACATTCCGAAGAACTCGGCGTCGAACTCGGCGACCTGGTCCACATAGCCCGCGCGACGGCCCGCTATGCGGCCGGGGCCCGGGGTGGGGGAGTGGAGCGCGTCCACGTCGTAACGCTCAGGCGGTGTCTCGCTGGTGGCGTCGACGCCGTCGGTCAGCAGGTCCCACAGCTCGTCGGGCCCCGAGGCGCCGGGGAGCCGGCAGGCCATGCCGATCACCGCCACCGACCGGGCGTCCACGTCCGACCTGTTCATGACGTCACTCCTTCGATGCTTCGCCACTGTCCCTACGGGATGGCGCAGTTGACCTTTCCGCATGACCGTGCGGGGGCTGACGCGGCGTCACGGCATTGCTGGGCGGCGCCATGGGCACGGCCTCGCGTCCAGCACGCCGTCATACCGCCGGCCCCCGTTTCCGGGCGGAAGAGGGCGGTGAGGCCTTCAGCCCCGGATGTCGTCGTACCGGGTTCGCCCGTCAGTCGGGCGAGTCCCCGGGGAAGGACGGCGGGCCCTCGCCTCCGCGGGGGTGCCCGGCCGCCGAAAGCGGCGTGGATCTTGGCGTGAACTCATGCACGGCGCTCTGGCCGAAACGGCGCCGTCGTGCCCGCTTCCGACGGGCGGCCCGCAGTTCGAACCGTACTTGCCCCACCCTGCTGTGCCCTCTCTCGCAAGTGCATCGCACACACTCATCACACAGGGATCGCATCAGCACGACGCGCCCCACCCGCCCCGTTCACCGGGCGTTCGAACCAAAGTTCGATCATTCGATGGGGCGTTGGATCGGACGCCTCAGCGTCGAAATCCAGCCCACCGCATGATTGTCGTACGCAAAATCGTTTCCGCTCGATTGCCGTTCAAGGATTGGCGGGAAGTGATCGCCCGAGGTTGAAACCTGGAAATATTTGGACAGAATCTGAGATTGGGCCGCTCCGAGGAGCTGAAGAGGCGCCGCGGGTCAGGGCGGTTCGGGGAGCGACGAAGCCAAGTCCCTCGGCATCCAGGACCGTTGGGCGTGAGACAAGCGATACGGAAATTACCGGGAGGGGCGGTCCGCGGAGGCCGGGATTCTGATTTCATCTCCTCTCATGGATCCCCTCTCAACTGACCAGGCGCGGCTCGCGGGCGAGCAGCGTGCGCTGCGACTGCAGGTTCTCGGCCTCAACACCGTCGAGGCGGAGGCCACCTTCGACCGCGTCGCACGACTCGCGGCCAGCTTCACCCAGTCACCGCTGGCCATGGTCAACTTCATCAACGACGAGCGGCAGATGTTCCGCGGCATGTACGTGCCCACCGCCTCGCCCGACGACAAGGTCGACCCGGACGGCGGCGGGATCGCCTTCGACCTGAGCAACCTCTCCCGCGAGGCCCCCGGTGACTACGGTTTCTGCCCCCATGTGGTGGCCCAGGGATCCCAGCTCGCCCTGGACGACGTCTTCGACTACCCGCGGTTCAAGGGCAACGCGCTCGTCAACGACCTGGGCGTGCGCTCGTACCTCGGCACCCCGCTGCGCGACAACACCGGCATGATCCTCGGCACGGTGTGCGTCGCGGACGTCAAACCCCGCTCCTGGGACCGCGGGCTGCGGGAAGGCATGCAGGAGCTGACGGCGACCCTGCTGTCCGACTTCAAGCTGCGCGACAGTCTGCTGGCCCAGCAGCAGGAGCTGTTCGCGGTCTTCGACGGCGCGCCGTTCCCCATCATGCTCACCGAGGGCCCGAACCACCTGCTGCGCTACGCCAACGGCAAGCAGGGCGCGGCCTTCGGCAGGGTCCCGCAGTTCAGCCCGGGCCGCCACGTCCTGCCCGGACTGGAGTCGATCGGTGTCTTCCACGCGATGGACGACGCCTTCCGCACCGGGCGGCCCACCACCCTGTCCCGGGCGTCGGTCACCACGTACGACGATCCGCGTCCGCAGGACTTCGACTTCCTGTGCACACCGGTGCGCACCTCCCCCGGAGCGCCGATCAGCGGCGTCCTCACCGTCGCCATGAACGTCACCGGACAGGCCTATCCGGGCCCCGAGCAGCAGGCCTTCGCGGCCAACGTGCAGGAGCGGTTCGAACGACTGGGCGCGGGCGGTCTGCCGGGTCAGCGGATGGAGAACATCGGCTACCGGCCCTGAGCCCGTCCGCCTGCCGAGGGCCCGGGATTCCAAGTGGCCCCGATGTGGCTGGAGAACCTCGGTTTCGCCGAGGAGGGCGAGGGCCGGAAGCTCACCGGATCGGGGGTGACCGAACTCGACGGGGACCTGCCCGTCCACATGCCCGGTGGGGTCCTCTCCGCGCATCCCATCGGCGCCTCCGGCATGATCCGCTTCGCCGAGGCGGCCCGCCAGGTGCGCCGCCAGGCCGGAGAACACCAGGTGGAGGGCGCCGGCAGGGTGCTCGGACACGCCCTGGGCAGTGGGGTCCAGTTCTTCTCCATGCGGCTGGTCGGCGACCGGCCGCGCACCTGCTGAGGGCATCCGTCCACACGCCCTGTCGGCCGGGGGACACGATCGCTAGGCTGACCGCGGACGACGAACCGGGAGGAGCACGGACGTGGCCGAGAGCATCACCCAGCAGCAGCCGCTCGCGGGCTGGGACAAGCCGGAGCTGGACCTGACCGATGCCGACTGGCACTCCAGCAGCCGTGGGCGCGGAGATGTCCAGATCGCCTTCGTCGAAGGCTTCATCGCCATGCGCAACAGTGGCCGTCCCGAGAGCCCTTCCCTGATCTTCACCCCGGCGGAGTGGGGTGCGTTCGTGTCAGGGGCGCGGGAGGGAGAGTTCGACCTCACCTGAGTCCCGCCGCCGAGGGCAGCCCCGGCCCGGTCCGGAATGTGCGGACACGCGGCCGTGGAAACCGTCCCGGGGCCGCCGTCTGCGCCAGGCTGGCCCCGGAACGATCACAGCTGTGCGCGGGAGGCGAGATTCCATGAGTACCCTGCCGGTCGTCGCGGCCGTCGACGGGTCGGACGACAGCCTGCGCGCCCTGGACTGGGCGCTGACCGCGGCCCGGCTGCGCAAGGCGCCGTTGCGTGTGGTCCACGTACGGCAGTACGCGCCCTGGGCGCAGCCCGACGTGCTGGTGGCAGGCCCCCCGGAGCCGGCCGAGGACCCCGTGCTCGACCAGGCGCGGGCCCTCGTCGAAGGCCGGGCCGAGCGGCCGGTCGTGGAGTACGCGGCCCCCGAGGGCCCGTCGGCCGCGGTCCTGCCCGAACTGGGTTCCGGCGCCCAGTTGATGGTGCTCGGCTCACGTGGCCGCGGGGGCTTCGCCAGCCTGCTGCTCGGCTCCAACAGCCTCGCCACGGCCCGTGACGCCGTCTGCCCGGTGGTCGTCGTACCGCCCCCGGGACGCGAGGCGCACGAGAGCCCGCCCGTCGCACCGGGGCCCCGGGTCGTCGTGGGCCTGCACGTCGACAGTCCCGCGGAGGCCACCCTCGCCTTCGCCTTCGCGGAGGCGGACCGCCGGGACGCCCGGCTGCATGTGATCGCCGTGTACCCGTGGCCCCCGGTGCAGCTCTGGCCGGCGCCCGGTGAACTCATGCCTCCGGCCGTCGACGAGAACGCCGTCGAGGACGAGATCCGGACCCAGGCCGCGGGCTTCCTCTCCCTTCACCGCGAACGGCACCCGCACGTCCCCATCGAGCTGTCGACCCCGCCCGGGGACGCGGCGGGACATCTCGTCGCGGCCTCCAAGGGCGCGGAACTCGTCGCCGTGGGCCGCCACCGCCGCCGCCTCCTCGCGCCCGCCCGCATGATCGGCTCGGTGACCCAGGCGGTCCTGCTGCACGCGGCGAGCCCGGTCGCGGTGATCCCGCCGGCGGCGGACCCCGCCCGCACCGACGGCTGACCGCACGACCCGCTCACCGCACCCCGAGCCGCTGTCGATACATCGAACCACCGACGGCAACGACGGAGATCTTCCGTGAATGCCACGGTTTCTTCGGCATTCACGTCCATCGCCCTTGAATGCCGATGGCTGACCTCGCGATCCGAACGCCGAACGACAGGCGACCCCCTCACCGGTCGCGATGCGCCCCGCGTGAGTGGTCCGGCGGATGACCGGTTCTTCCGCGAGGGCGGACCCAGAGCGCGGCTTTCCGCTCACGTACCATGGCGGCATGTCCTTCCTCCGCCGCCGCAGCGCCACCCCTGCCGGGCCCGACTTCGACGTACTGGCCATGGATCCGGGGGACTGGCCGGGCAATCTCGGTGCCGGTCTGCTCCCTGCCCCCGACGGCAGTTGCCAGGGCGTCTTCCTGCGGTACGACCTGTTCGGCGGCCGTGGCACCGCGATGATCATCGGCAATCTGCCGGAGGGCTCCCCGGCCCGCGACATCGCCGAGGGCGAGGTCCCCTTCGAGGTGGCCCAGCTCCTGCTCGCGCTGGGCAACGACGAGGAGGTCACCGTCGTCGGGACCGAGGACATCCCGGTGATGCAGGGCGACAACCTCCTCATCGTGCGCCGCCTCAAGCTCTCCGAGAGCCGGATCTCCTGCGTCCAGTTCGACCGCAGCGACCACGTCCTCGTGACCATCGCGGCCTGGGACCGCCCGATCACCGACGACCTGTACGCGCTGCTGAAGCCACTTCCCGCGGAGCTGTTCCAGCAGGGCTGACCGACGCGACGCGCGAAGGGCCGGATCTCCAGGTGGCGGATCCGGCCCTTCGGCGTTCGACGGCCGTCGCCCGGCGGCTACGCTCCCGACCGTTCCACCGTCACGTCCGCCGCCCGGACGAACTCCACCCGGTGGCCGAACTGGATCTCGTAGTACAGGTCCTTGCCGACCACGACCCGGTGGGAGTCCGTGGTGAAGGTGACCGCGTAGAAGTACTCGCCCGGCACCCTGTCGCCGATCACATACCTCTGGCCCGCCGGCAGGCGATACGGCAGCGGTGACACCGACTGCGCGGGCACCCCCGCCGGGTACGCCTCCTTCTCCGGGTACGCCCGGCCGTACACCGGGATGTCCGTGAGCCCGGCCCGGGGCGTCACCACGAGACCGGACGCGTTCACCGCGGTCCGCTGCCCCTTCGGATCGCGGAACCAGGCCTTCTGGCCCAGGTACCAGATCGCCGTCCAGTCCCCGTCACGGCCGGCGACCGCGTACCGCTGGCCGGTGGAGACCCGTGAGCCGACGTCGTTCACGTCGACCGTCGAGTCGTTCCCCTCGGGGTACAGCCCGATGTCCCTGATCAGCGGCGACGTGGCGTCCGGCGCGCTGTACAGGCGCACTTCGCTGGAGCCGTGCGCCGCGCACGGCGCGCCCGGGGTGGTGCAGCCCGTGTACGCGGGCTGGTTCGCGGCGTAGTCCGGCAGGATCGTCACCAGGCCGCCCCGGGCACCGGCCGTGGGGTGGAACGGACTGCCGAGCAGCTCGAAGTAGTGCCGCCAGTCCCAGTACGGACCCGGGTCCGTGTGCATGCCCGGGATCGTCGAGGCCGTCGGGCCCGGAACGTTGTCGTGCCCGAGGATGTGCTGCCGGTCCAGCGGGATGCCGTACTTCCCGGCGAGATACCGCACCAGCCGGGCCGACGAACGGTACATCGCCTCCGTGTACCAGGCGTCCGGGGCGGCGAGAAAGCCCTCGTGCTCGATCCCGATCGACGTGGCGTTGACATACCAGTTGCCCGCGTGCCAGGCCACGTCCTTCGCCTTCACATGCTGGGCGATCAACCCGTCCGTGGACCGCACAGTGTAGTTCCAGGACACATACGTGGGGTCCTGGATCAGCTTCAGTACATCATCCCACTGGCTTTCGGTGTCATGGATGACGATGTACCTGATGCGCTGGGACGCCGGCCGGTCGCCCAGGTCGTGGTTGCCGTAGTCGCCGTCGCCGAACTGCTCGTACGGTGCCGGGATCCACCCGCAGGAGACGAGCTCCGGGCACTCGGTCCCGTCGGCACCCGCCGTCCGCAGCCCGGTCCGTCCCAGCTGCGCGGTGTCGGGCGCCAGGTCCGGCCGGGCGGCGAGCGTGAGGCTCTGCCCCGTGTCCGTGGTGCGCCGAGCGCCCGCGCGCAGCACGGAGAATACGTCGTCCGCGTACGCCGCCGCCGTGGCCCGGTCGTCCGCGGAGGAGAACTCGGCCACCGCCCCGTACCAGTCCGCCGGATCGCCGCTGAGCGGCTCGCCCAACCGCTTCTGCGCCGCGGCCAGCAGCGCGGCACCGCCCGCGATGTTCGCGGCCGGGTCCGTGCGCAGCCGGGCGGCCGGGATGCCGGTCAGCGTGGCCGCCCTGAGCAGGGTCGTGAACCGGGCCGGCAGCCCGGCGTCCGCGGGCACCTTCGTCGTCGGCAGCAGCGCGGCGCGGACCTGGTCACCGCGGGCGTCCTCCGCACCCTCACCGTGGTGCGCGGCCCGGGCGATCGCGCTGCGGGCGTCGGTCAGGTGCATCGGGCCGTAACCGCCCACGGCGCTGGGCGCGCCGCCGTGTGTGTCCCAGCGGGACTGCAGATACGAGACGCCGAGGAGCACGTTCTGCGGTACGTGGTAGTCGTCGGCCGCGGCGGCGAACGCACCCCGGAGTCCGGCCGGGGCGCCGGGCCCGGGTGCCGGCGCGGCGCCCAGCAGCGGCAGCAGCAGCGCCGCCGAGGCGGCGGCGCCCGCCGTCCTCAGGGTGCGTCTGTACCAGGCGGGGGAGGGACGGTCGGTGGCGGAACCTCGCAATGCAGCCTCCTGGGACGGTCGAGCGCTCTGGGGCGTGCGGGGGCCGGACGTGCGTCAGTGGTACTGGCTCTCCGACGATCCGTCAATCACCCCCGGACGACGGCGATTTTCCCGACCGGCGGCGGTGGCGAGGAGTTTCCTCACGGTGGTGACGCGGCCTGCGGGGCGTCAGTGGAGTGGACCGGTGCCCCGAAGGGAGCAGCAGACCCGCAAGGAGCGGGAAAGGGCCGGGAACGACGAAGGTCCGCGGTACGCCGCTGTCGCGCACGCACCGCGGACCGCCCTCCCCTTCAGCGAGTGCCGACCGCCGCTCGTACGGCCCGCCGGGCCAACTGGCAGTCGTCGTGCAGCCGCCGCAGCAGCAGCCGCTGCTCCTCGCCGGACGGCACGGCACCCGGGGGGGCCACTCCCGGTGCCGCCGGGGTCGCCTCGTGCATCGAACGCTGCACGGCCGTCTCGTAGGTACGGATCTCCCGGGTCAGGACGAGCATCAGGTTCACCAGGAAGGCATCGCGCGAGGCCGGACCCGCCGACTGAGCGATCTGGCTGATCTGACGCCGCGCCACGGGCGCGTCACCGAGGACCGCCCACAGCGTCGCCAGGTCGTACCCGGGCAGGTACCAGCCCGCGTGCTCCCAGTCCACCAGCACGGGGCCCGTCGGTGAGAGCAGTATGTTCGACAGCAGGGCGTCGCCGTGACAGAACTGGCCCATGCCCTGCCGGCCCGCCGCGTGGGCGATGTCGTGCAGCAGCTTCTGCAGGTCGCCCATGTCCCGGTCGGTGAGCAGTCCCAGCTCATGGAAGCGCGCGATGCGCTCCGGGTAGTCCAGCGGCGCGTCGAACGTACCGGCCGGAGGACGCCATGCGTTCAGCCGGCAGATCGCGCCGAGCGCGGTCCGGATGTCCGCGCGGGGCGGCGCCTCCACGGGATGCCGCTGCAACGCCGCCACCCGGCCCGGCATCCGCTCGATCACCAGGGTGCAGTTGTCCGGGTCCGCCGCGATCAGCCGGGGCACCCGTACGGGCGGCCGGTGCCGGACGAACGACCGGTATGACGCTATCTCGTGCCGGAGACGCTCGGACCAGATGGGTGAGTGGTCCAGTAAGCACTTGGCGACCGCCGTACTGCGCCCGGTCGTGCCGACGAGGAGCACGGACCGCCCGCTTCGGCGCAGCACCTGGACCGGAGCGAACTCCGGGCAGATGCGGTGCACCGAAGCGATCGCCGTGCGCAGCTGCGCGCCTTGGGGGCCGGACAGGTCGATTCTTCCGCTGAGCGGCGGGGCGGCGACGCCCGGAACGCGGCGCGTACGGCCGGCACCGAGCACCGGGGCCGCCGACCTCGCGGGTTCGAGATAGGGGCCGCCGCCCGGGCGGGGGCGCAGCGGCCGGGACGGGGCGGACACGGAGGATGATGCTGCGTACATGGGTGATACAGATCCCTTCGTGTGCCAGAGAATTCCGCCGCCCTGCCCGGCCGTCGCGGGTGCACCCTGGGGAATGTCCCTGCGGCGACCGGGTCGGGGTGGCGCGTTCCTACCTGACACCCGCCACCCCGTGGCACACCATCTGGCGCACCCTGGCGAACCCTGGCGAATAGTCCCCAAGCAACTGACAGCGGGCTACTGTCAACTCAGCCGAGAACCTGGGGGCTTGACGTGAGCGGACAACCCAACACCCGCCTCGCGGACCTGTTCGGCCTGGCCGGCTGGTCCAAGGGCGAACTCGCGAGGATGGTCAACCGGCAGGCGGCGGCCATGGGTCACCCCCAGCTGGCGACCGACACCTCACGGGTGCGGCGTTGGATCGACATGGGAGAGATCCCGCGCGATCCGGTGCCGCGGGTGCTGGAGGAGCTGTTCACCGAGCGACTCGGCCGTGTCGTGACCATCGAGGACCTCGGTCTGGTCAGGCAGGGGCGCGTGGGGAGACGGCGTGACGAGGGGCATGCGCAACACCCCGACGGAGTTCCGTGGGCGCCCGAGCGGACCGCTGCGGTCCTCACCGAATTCACGGGAATGGACCTCATGCTCAACCGACGCGGCTTGGTGAGCGCGGGCGCCGCGCTCACCGCAGGATCCGCACTCAGTAGTGCCATGCACGACTGGCTGCACACCGATCCGGCCCTCGCGGCCGACGCTCCCCGCTACGACGACCCTCTGCACGCCGATCCCGCTGGGTTCGACCGCTACGAGGCCGTCCCCATCGGATCGCAGGAGATCGAGGAACTGGAACGCTCGGTCGAGGTGTTCCGGGCCTGGGACGCGGCCCGCGGCGGCGGGCTGCAGCGCAAGGCTGTCGTGGGACAGCTCAACGAGGTGGGAGGCATGCTCGCCTACCGCCACCCCGACCATCTGCAGCGGCGCCTGTGGGGCGTCGCCGCCAACCTCGCCGTCCTCGCGGGCTGGATGTCGCACGACGTCGGCCTGGAACCCACGGCCCAGAAGTACTTCGTCATCGCCGCCCACGCGGCCCGTGAGGGCGGCGACCGGCCCCGCGCCGGCGAGGCGCTCTCCCGCGCCGCCCGCCAGATGGTGCACCTCGGCCGGCCCGACGACGCGCTCGACCTGATGCAGCTCGCCAAGTCCGGCTCCGGTGACGAGGTGCTGCCGCGCACCCGCGCCATGCTCTGCACCATCGAGGCCTGGGCACAGGCGTCCCTGGGCAAGGGGCAGGCCATGCGGCGCACCCTCGGCGAGGCGGAGGACCTGTTCGTCTCCGACAAGGGGGATGTACCCCCGCCGAGCTGGATGCAGATGTTCGACGAGGCGGATCTGCACGGCATGCAGGCCCTGGCCTACCGCACCCTCGCCGAACACGAGCCGGGCGCGGCCCGGATCGCCCAGCAGCACGCCAAGGAGGCGCTGCAGCTGCGGGAGACGGGCCGGGACCGGTCGAAGATCTTCGACCACATCTCGCTCGCGTCCGCCTGCTTCATCGCCGACGACCCGGAACAGGCCGACCGCTACGCACGCCTGGCCCTGACGTCGATGGGGTCGAACTCCTCCCTGCGTACCTGGGACCGGCTGCGCGAGATGTACCGGCTGACGGGGCAGTACTCCAGCTATCCGAAGATCCAGGACCTGCGCGAGGAGATCAAACAGGCGCTCCCGAAGGGGCTGTCGAGGCCCAGGGGCGGACCCAGCGCACCGGCATGAGGCGGCTTGTGCCGGAACTGACGGCCCGTACGGGTCCGCTGCCCTGGTACGTCGGGACCATGCCCGGGGAACCCGTTCGTCAGGGACCCGTTCGTGACCATCCCGCCCGTCAGGAGAGAACCCTGGCGACGAGCAGGCAGGCGTCGTCCGTGTGCTCGCTCGCGCCGAACTGCTCCACGACGGCTTGTACGCATTCCTCGGCCGTGCGGGCTCCACCGAGGCGCGGAGCCAGATCGAGCAGCGCCCGGACGGCCGCCGTGCCCCGGTGCCGAGGGACCAGCCCGTCGGTGTGCAGGAGCAGCAGGTCGCCTTCCCGAAGCGTCACTTCCGCCTGTCCGTAGGCGGCCGACGAGGGCACCCCGAGCGGCACGCCGTCCGGGCCTGCGAGCACGCGCCCCGTCCCGCCGCGGTAGAGCAGCGGGGCGGGGTGTCCTGCCTGTGCCCAGCTCAGGGTGCGGGTGGCGGGCCGGTAGCGGCAGCAGAGAGCGCTGCCGAGGGCCGGCTGGACGGAGGCGTCGAGCAACTGGTCGAGCCAGCCCAGCATGCGGCCGGGTTCGGTGCCCGCGACGGCCATGCCGCGCAGGGCACCGATCAGTGTCGCGGTGCCGGAGGCCACGGTCACCCCGGGTCCGGTGAGGCCGCCGACGCTGAGCAGGGTGTCCCCGTCGGGCAGTTCCAGCGCGTCGTACCAGTCGCCGCCGATCGGCCGACGCGTGGCGGACGGCAGAGGGCGGGCGGCCAGGTCCAGTGTGCCGGTGCCGGGGCCCTGGCCCGGGCGCCGAAGGGAACCCTGCCAGGGCGGCAGCACGGCCTGCGGCGGCTCGACCGTGAGCCGGTGCTCGGTGTGTGCGCGCCGCCGGTGGCGCTGCAGCGAGTCGCGGGTCTCGTGCACGGTGCGCTGACTGCGGCGCAGTGCGCTGACGTCCCGCAGCACGGCCCACATCGAGGCGGTGCTGCCGTCTGCGTCGAGCACGGGCTCGCCCATTATGTGCACGGTGCGGACCTCGCCGTCGGGGCGGACGATCCGGAACTCCCCGTCGATGGGCTTGCCGTCGATCAGGCAGTCCGTGACCATCGTCGTCAGCAGCGGCCGGTCCTCGTCGTGCACCAGTGAGGGCAACTCGTCGAGGGTCAGCGCGGGGGCCGCGGGGTCGCGGCCGAGGATCCGGTACAGCTCGCCGGACCAACTCGCCTCGTCGGTCAGGAGGTTCCACTCCGCGCTGCCGACCCGGCCGAGCAGCGAGCCCTCCGGGGCCGCGGGCGGGGCCGCCGGGCCGGTGCCTGCGGCGGGCGCGGCCGGGGGGCCGTCCCGTAGCTGCCCCAAGTGCTCGCCCAGATCCGTGAGTTGGTGCAGTGCGAGATCGCACAGGGCGCGCTTCCACCGGTCCTCGGGGTCCGAGCCGTCCTCGGGCGCCTCCTGCCGTACGGCGTCCACCTCTCCGCGCAGTCGCCGAGTCCGCGAGATGAGCGCATCCAGCGTGCCGCGCCGGGGTGGCACGGCGGCTGGGCGGTCCGCGGAGAGATGGGGTGGCATGACGCGCTCCGATGCGGGACGGTTCGACCAAGGGGTACGGAAGGACCGAGACGACTGTTGCACAGCCCGCGACGCTCTGTAAGGGGTTTGGCGACACACGATACGGTGGTGCTTCTGGCATATGCCAGCGGCCTGGTGGGGCGCCGGCGGCAGGCCGTCGGCAGCGGACGTCCTGGCTGTCCAAGTTGCTAGTAACGCAAGGGACTTGAGGGTCCGCTGGGGCGAGTGGGTCATCGTTCGGGTGTGCGTTCCGAGTGCATGGGTGCGACTACGGGGGAAGGCCGCCGCCCGCCCCCGTGCAACCCCGGAAGCGGAGCGAGGTCCACGCTCAGCCGCGATCGCCTCGCCCGGAGCGGCGCACGTCCGGGAGCTCGGGACGGGACGGGTTCAGTAGCGGAGCACGCCGGCGATGCCCCGGGCGTCGGCGAGGGTGCCGTCCGGAACGAAGCGGACCTCGGCGCCGGTGTCCAGGCAGCGCTCGACGATCTCGTCCACGATGTCCTCGCGGGCGTCCAGGTCCCCGCTCTCGGCCGGAACGAGGTGGTCACCGGCGTCGTCCCGGACCGTCACCCGGTAGTTCTCCTCGACGGCGAGCAGCCGGATACGGCCGTCCGACGCGTTCTGCCAGACCTCGTCCACACCGGCGGCGAACGCCTTGCGGCCGCGCGCCGACTCCAGCTCGCGGCTGACCGTCTCGACGTTCTTGCGGCTCTCGGCCTCGATCACCGGCCGTACCGCCTGCCACACGGCGTTGGGGGTGCCGTGCGCGAGGCCGCCGTGCGGAACATGGACCGCCTCCCTGGCGACGCCGCCGGCCTCGTCGAGCACGGACAGGGCCGCCTGCTCGCCGGTGATGTACAGCGGCCGCGGGTCCTGGCGCAGGAGCCGGGCCATGGCGGCGTCGGCCTCGCGCAGGAAATGGCGGGTGCCCTCGTCGCGGAAGGTGCTCGGGGTGTCACCGATCTGCTCCCGGCGCTCGGCGTCGAAGTTCTCCCGGCCCCTGATCAGCGGGAAGCTGCCGGTGCGGGCCTCGGTGACATGACCGGCGCCGCCACTCCACAGCGTCACCCGGTCCGGGGAGACCGCCAGTACCCAGAACGGCCGCTCCGCGACGTGCGCGGCCACCAGGTTGCGGGTGAGGAAGGTGTCGGAGAGCACCACCCGCTCGGGCACCGAACGGGACAGTGCCCACACCTGGTGCTCACCCGGTGCCGCGAAGATCACGAGGCCGTCCTCGGTGTAGGTCAGGTCGACCTCGCCGAGTGCCTGGTCGAGCTGGCTCTCGACGTCGATGCGACGCTCACGCGTGACCGCGGGATCGGACTCCAACTGCTTCTTCGCGTCGGCCAGCGCATTGCGCAGCCGCACACGGTCCTGGGCGTTGTCCGGCTCACGGCGGTGCGTCGGCGCGAGAACCGACACCGCGGGATAGGGCCGTGGCCGGCGCAGTTCCGCGAGGGTCAAGGGACTGAGCGCTTCCATATCAGCACCTTAGGACCGATTCGCGTGTCGGGCATGCGGGGCAATCGGACCACCGGCGTGACCGCCGTGGCATACGGCAGCTTGCGGCTCCGCATGGCTCGGCACGGCTCCTCGCGGCTCCGCGCGGTCTTCCCGGGCCGCTCGGCGGCCACCAGGGGACGGAGCCGCCGCCTCGGTGAGTCCGGCGCCCGGTCGGGTGAGGGGTTGGAAAACTCTTTGCCCATGGCCAGGACCCGATGGCTTCGGCCCGGTACGAAGCCGATCCGCGGGTACGCACGGCGCAAAACCCGGCCGGAACAGTCGGCTGACCGGGGCCCGTCGGGTTGTGGAGGAGTTGACCGTCCCCCGCGCGTGACCCACGCTCGACACATAGCTGCTCAATACATCTGGTTTGCCGGGAGCGGCCGGAGCCCTGAGGAAGTCGCAGGTGAACGGGTTGACCCCGGGAGACAGGACGCGGGAGGTCACATATGTGCGGCATCACCGGCTGGGTCTCCTACGATCGTGACCTGCGGACCGAGGGCACGACGTTGGATGCGATGACGGAGACGATGGCCTGCCGGGGCCCCGACGCCCGCGGCACCTGGACCGAAGGACCCGCGGCCCTCGGCCACCGCCGGCTCGCGATCATCGACCTGCCCGGCGGCCGCCAGCCGATGACCGCCGAGACCCCGGACGGCACGGTCGCGCTCGTCTACTCGGGGGAGGCCTACAACTTCACCGAGCTGCGCCGCGAACTGACCGCGCGGGGCCACCGCTTCACCACCGACTCCGACACCGAGGTGGTCCTGCGCGCCTACGTCGAGTGGGGCGACGCGGTCGCCGAACGCCTCAACGGCATGTACGCCTTCGCCGTATGGGACGGCCGCGTCGACCGCCTCGTGCTGATCCGCGACCGCATGGGCATCAAGCCGCTCTACTACTACCCGACCCCCGACGGCGTCCTCTTCGGCTCGGAACCGAAGGCGATCCTCGCCAACCCGCTGGCACCCGCCCGCGTCCGCCTCGACGGGCTGCGGGAACTGTTCACCATGGTCAAGACGCCCGGGCACGCCATCTGGGACGGCATGCGCGAGGTCGAGCCCGGCACGGTCGTCACCGTCGACCGGCACGGCCTGCGGCGGCGCGTGTACTGGCAGCTCGAGACCCGGCCGCACACCGACGACCGCGCCGCCTCCATCGCCACCGTCCGCTCGCTGCTCGAGGACATCGTGCGCCGCCAACTGGTCGCCGACGTGCCCCGGTGCACCCTGCTGTCGGGGGGGCTCGACTCCTCCGCGATGACCGCCCTGGCCGCACGGCAGTTGGCCGAGCACGGCGAGAAGGTGCGCAGCTTCGCGGTGGACTTCGTCGGGCAGACCGAGCACTTCGTCGCCGACGAACTGCGCCGCACGCCCGACGCGCCGTTCGTGCACGACGTCGCACGCGCCTGCGGCACCGACCACCAGGACATCGTCCTCGACGCGGACGCCCTCGCCGACCTGGACGTGCGCGCCGCGGTCATCCGCGCCCGGGACCTCCCGACGGGTTTCGGCGACATGGACACCTCGCTGCTGCTGCTGTTCCGGGCGATCCGCGAGCACTCCACGGTCGCGCTGTCGGGGGAGTCCGCGGACGAGGTCTTCGGCGGCTACCTCCAGTTCTTCGACGAGGAGGCCCGCGCCGCCGAGACGTTCCCCTGGCTCGTGCCCTCCTCCGTGCGCCTCGGCGGGGACGGGGACATCCTGCGCCCGGACGTGACGAAGGCCCTGAACCTCGACTCGTACATCGCGGACGCGTACCGCACGGCGGTCTCGGGCATCACGCGCCTCGACGGCGAGAGTGACTTCGAGTACCGGATGCGACGGATCTGCCACCTCCATCTGACCCGCTTCGTACGGATCCTGCTCGACCGCAAGGACCGCGCGAGCATGGCGGTCGGCCTGGAGGTGCGGGTGCCGTACTGCGACCACCGTCTCGTGGAGTACGTGTACAACACCCCCTGGTCGCTGAAGTCGTTCGACGGCAGGGAGAAGAGCCTGCTCCGGGAGGCCACCCGGGACCTGCTCCCGCAGACCGTCTACGAACGGACCAAGAGCCCCTACCCGTCCACCCAGGACCCCCGGTACGCGGTCGCCCTCCAGGAACACGCCAAGGCTCTCCTCACCCGCCCCGACCACCGGGTCTTCGACCTGGTCGACCGGGAACGGGTACGGCAGGCCGCCCACCGCGACACGCCGCAGATCACCCAGAACTCGCGCCGCGGCCTCGAACGCACCCTGGACCTCGCACTGTGGCTCGACCTGTACGCGCCCGAGGTGTCCTTGACCTGACGCGGGGCGCCCCGTGGACCGGGCGCGCGGTGAGTCCTGGGGTTCGACACCGGGCCACTCGTTGGGGTGAAAGGAAGATAAGCCATAACTCGGATTGGTTCCTCTGCGTTTTATCGGGTGCGGGCGAGTGCTCGCCACCGTGTCTGGAAGGCAGAGAACGTATGAAACGGGTTACCCGAAATGGTTTGATCGCCGCGGCCGCCGCCTCGGGGGCGCTGGCCGTGGCGCTGCCGGCGCACGCGGACTCCGCGGCGCACGGCACCGACGCGGGTTCGCCCGGACTGATCTCCGGCAACAGCGTTCAGCTGCCTGTGCACGTGCCGGTCAACGTGTGCGGCAACACCGTGAACGTTCTGGGGCTCCTCGACCCGGCCGCGGGCAACGTCTGCGTGAACCGGGACACGGCCCGGAGCGCCCCGCGCCACGGGACCGGGACGGCTCCCGTCGCGGCCTCCGCGTACGGCAGGGCGAAGGACTCGAGCGGCTTGCTCGCCGGCAACGAGGTGCAGGTGCCGGTCCACCTCCCGGTGAACATCAGCGGCAACACGGTGAACGTGGCCGGCCTCGGCAACAAGGCCACCGACACCACGTCCGTCAACTCCTCGCCCGGCCGGCCCCACCACCCCGCCCCGCGGCCGGCCGTGCCACCGCGGGGGCAGACGCCCGCACCGGTCGTGGCCCGCACGGTCCCGCGGCCGACGGCGATGCTCGCCCACACGGGCGCGCAAGCCCCCCTTCCCGCGCTCGCGGGAGGTGCGGTCCTGGTGCTCGGCGGGTCGATCCTCTACCGCCGGTTCCGCGCGGCAGCGACCCGCTGAGCCGACCTCCGCGGCGAGGAGGGCCCTGCCGAACGAGCGGCCCGGCGGGGGCAGATCGTTCTCGGCCACAGGGGGAGCCGACATGGCGTACGACCCCGGGATCGGGAAGGATGCTGCGGGTACGGTGCGGTCCATCCCCGCACCGACCGCCACCCCCTGACGGAACGGAGCGCAACGATGACCTCTGCGGGCCCCGAAGCCCTTGTCGTCACCCGGGCCACGCTCGACGACTGGCCGGTGATCAGCGGCTGGGCGGCGGACGAGGGGTGGAACCCGGGACTGTCCGACGGCCCGGCCTTCTTCGCCCAGGACCCCCGGGGTTTCTTCATCGGACGGCTCGGCGAGGAGCCCGTCTCGGCGGTCTCCGTCGTCACCTACGGCCCCGACTACGCCTTCCTGGGCTGCTACCTCGTACGCCCCGACCTGCGCGGCCGGGGCCTCGGCCTCGCCACCTGGAAGACGGGGCTCGCCCACGCGGGCGGGCGCACGATCGGACTGGACGGTGTCGTCGCCCAACAGGACAACTACCGCCGGTCCGGATTCGAGTTCGCCCACCGCACCATGCGGTTCACCGGGCCCGCCCCCGCCGGGGAGGCGGCGTCCGGAGTGCGCCCCGCCGAGAAGGCGGACCTCGACGCCGTCACCGCGTACGACAGCGACTGCTGCCCGGCCGCCCGGCCACGCTTCCTGGAGCACTGGCTCACCGCCCCCGGCCACCGGGTCCTCGTCCGCGGCGAAGGCGGCCGGCTGACCGGATACGCCGTGCTCCGCCCGGCCCGCGACGCCTTGCGCATCGGCCCCCTGTTCGCCGACACCGCCGAGGACGCCGACGCCCTGTTCGCCGCGCTGAGCGCCGAGGCCGCCGGCCAGGAGATCGCCATCGACGTCCCCGAACCCCACACCGCGGCCGTCGCACTGGCCGAACGCGCCGGCCTCACCCCGTCCTTCGAGACGGCCCGGATGTACACCGGCCCGGTCAGGCCGTTCGCGACCGAGCGCGTGTACGGGGTGACCACGCTGGAACTCGGCTGACCGCTCGGCCACCGGTCCGGCACCGCGGACGAGCCCGTTGCCACGGTGCTCGGGCCGGACGCCGGTGCCGTCGTGCGGGAGGGAGCCCGTAGAAGCCAACCGCCACGGCTCGTACCCCGCAACGGAATTCGGCGCGACGGGAGAGCGTCAGCGCCGCGCCCGTGCCCGGTCCGGGGCCGCGACGCCCAGTGCCGCCAGACCGATCTGGATGAGCCGCTCGATCCAGTCCACGCCCTTGGTGTCCGCCACACCGAACGCGACGGCTGTCCCGGAGCCGACGAAGGCCGCCACGACGCCGACGACGATCGTCCACAGGACGCCGATGTGCCGGCGCCCGGGGACGACGAGCCGTCCCAGGACGCCGATGACGAGCCCGATGACGAGTGCGCTGACAATCCCGAGATCTCCGTCTTCGCCCCTTATCGTGAACGTCTCTGCACTTCCTGCCATGTGCCCGCTGAGCGCGGCAACAGTCCGTTCCGTCTGAACCTCCGGCCAACGTTCAACCTCCGGTCAACGCCGGGTCAATCCTCGCCCCGCCGGAGCGGCATCCATCTGTCCCGCCCCCGAATTGCCATGTACCGTTCAATAGCCGGTCGCGCGGGCGGTGTAGGACAGGACTTCTGCGCGCGCAGAGCGCGGTGATGGTTCTACGCGCGAAGACACACGGCACCCGCACCCCGCTCCGTCCCGAACTTCCCCCGACTCTGCCCAACTCTCCCCCACGGAGGTCCGCCGGATGCTCGGACTCGCCAGGTACCGCCACAGACTCACCACGGCCCTCGCCGTGTTCGGCCTGCTCACCACGGGCGCCGCCGTTCAGGCGGCCACGGCCGCCACACCGGCCCACGCCGCCACGCCGCATCGCGTCCTGTTCGACAACGCGCACGCGGAGACGGCCGGGAACGCCGACTGGATCATCTCCACCAGCCAGCCCGACCCCCTCGGCCAGGACTCCTCCCCGTCCGTCGAGACGGACTGGACCGGCGCCCTCTCGTCCTGGGGCGTCGCCCTGCAGAAGACGGGCGGCTACAGCCTGAAGACGCTGCCCTCGGGCTCCAGCCTCAGCTACGGCGGCTCGTCCTCGACCGACCTGTCGAACTTCGACACGCTCGTCCTGCCCGAACCGAACACGTTGTTCACGACGGCCGAGAAGACCGCCATCATGAACTTCGTCAAGAACGGCGGAGGCCTGTTCATGATCTCCGACCACACCGGCGCCGACCGCAACAACGACGGCTACGACGCGGTCAAGATCCTGAACGACCTGATGACCAACAACAGCGTCGACTCCACCGACCCGTTCGGATTCTCCATCGACTCGCTGAACATCAGCTCCGGCTACCCGGCCGCCATCAGCGACAGCACCGACCCGGTCCTGCACGGTTCCTTCGGCACCGTCACCAAGAGCCTCATCGCCAACGGCACCACCGCCACGCTCAAGCCCTCCGACAACCCCTCCGTCAAGGGCCTGGTCTACCGCAGCGGTTACTCAGGCAACACCGGCGCCTTCTTCCTGACCAGCACCTTCGGCAGTGGCCGCGTCGCCTTCTGGGGCGACAGCTCGCCGATCGACGACGGGACGGGCCAGTCCGGCAACACGCTCTACGACGGCTGGAACGACTCCGGCGCCACCAATGCGGCTCTGGCCCTCAACGCCACGGCATGGCTCACCGGCGGGAGCGGCAGCAGTGGGGGCGGAG
Organism: Streptomyces sp. NPDC002513; assembly: GCF_053595355.1. Classification (NCBI taxonomy): domain Bacteria; kingdom Bacillati; phylum Actinomycetota; class Actinomycetes; order Kitasatosporales; family Streptomycetaceae; genus Streptomyces; species Streptomyces sp. NPDC002513. The sequence continues at coordinate 59,866 of NZ_JBSFXK010000005.1, forward strand.
GCGGCACCGGCTCCTGCACCCCCGCCCAGCTCCTCGGCAACAACGGCTTCGAGTCCGGCGCCACCACCTGGAGCGCCGGCAGCGGCGTCATCACCAACTCCACCGGCGAGTCGCCGCGCACGGGCTCGTACTACGCCTGGCTGGACGGCTACGGCTCCGCGCACACCGACACCCTGTCCCAGTCGGTGACCATCCCCTCCGGCTGCACCTCCGCCACCCTCGGCTTCGCTCTGCACATCGACACGGCGGAGACCACTACGAGCACGGCGTACGACACCCTGAAGGTCCAGGTCCTCAACAGTTCCGGGACCGTGCTGGGCACCCTGGCGACGTACTCCAACCTCAATGCCGCCGGCGGCTACACCCAGCGCAGCCTCAGCCTCGCGAGCTACGCCGGGCAGACCGTCACCCTCAGGTTCACCGGCACCGAGGGCTCCAGCCTCCAGACGTCGTTCGTCATCGACGACACGGCGCTCAATGTGAGCTGACCTGCTGAAAGGGGTGGGCCCACAGGCCCACCCCCCCTCGGGACGGAGTGGGTGGGCGAGTTGGTCAGGTCGCCGTCGAGCGGCGCGTGAACACCACGTCCCGCGCCGTGCCCAGGGCGGTCGCCAGCGCCCCCAGCAGGACCGCGTCCTCACCCAGCCGGCTCGGCGCGACCTTCGGGCGGAGCGGGGTGAGGGCGCGCAGCGTCTCACGTACGGGGCGCAGCAGCAGATCGACGCTGTGGCCCACCCCGCCGCCGAGCACCACCAGATCGGGGTCGAGGACGGCCGCCGTGGCCGCCACCGTGTGCGCGATGCGCTCGCCCTCCAGCTCCACCGCCCGGGCCGCGGCGGGGTGGCCCTGCCGGGCCGCGTCGAACACCGTCTTCGCCGTGAGCTTTCCGGTCATCCCGAACGCCCGCGCCGACTCGACGACGGCCACGCCCGACACCGCGTCCTCCAGCGTCTTGGGCTTCTGCCGCCCCGGCCACGGCAGGAACCCGATCTCCCCGGCTCCGCCGTGCGCACCGGTGAACAGCCGCCCCTCGCAGACGACCCCCATGCCGAGGCCGGTCCCGATCAGGATGTACGCGAACAGCCGGCTGCCCGCGCCGACGCCGTAGGTGTACTCGCCGAGCGCGGCCAGGTTCGCGTCGTTGTGGACCTCCAGGGGGATGCCCAGTTCCTCGCGCATCCGGTCGAACAGTCCGGCCCGGCCCCAGCCCGGCAGATGGATCGCGTACCGCACCCGGCGCCGCTCCTCGTCGTACACGCCCGGCGTCCCCACCACGGCGTGCGCCACCTCCTCGGGCCGGGCTCCGGAGCCGGTGATCACCTGCCGGGCGGTGCCGACGACCAGGTCGGCCAGCGCGCCCGAGGTGCGGGCCCGGTTGCGCACGTCCGACCGGGCCACCACCTCGCCGGCGAGGTCGGCGACCGCGATCCGCAGCCAGCCGCGGCCGATGTCGATGCCGAGCGCGTACCCGGCGGCCGGGTCCGGCGCGTACAGCACGGCCATCCGGCCGCGCTCGGGCGTGTGCGTACCGGCCTCGCGGACCAGTCCCGCCTGCTCCAGGGCGGCGAGCGCGCTGGAGACCGTCGGCTTCGACAGGCCCGTCTCCCGGGCGAGCTGAGCGCGCGAGGCGGCGCCGGCAGTACGCAGCCGGTCCAGGAGCAACCGCTCGTTGGCGCTGCGCAGCCGTTGGCGGTTCCAGGGGTGTTCCGGCTGTTCCGGTGCGTCGCTGGCGGGCATCGCACCATTCTCACGCATGCGTGACGCCCCTTGACGTATCTAGTAAGACTCCTTAACTATATCGGCTGATCAGCCTCGCCGGGCGAGTCAAGGGGAGCCCAGCGCCGGCCGGATGTCAGACGCCCTTGATCCGCGGGCCGCCCCGCGGCGTCGGCCCGCAGTTCGTACATCCCTCTCCCCGCGTCCCGCTTCAGGAGGTCCCGTGTCCGGTAGTCCGCCACCAGACGGTGGTTTCGTCCGCCGTGTCGGCCTGTTCCAGGCGACCGCGATCAATATGAGCCAGATGTGCGGCATCGGGCCGTTCGTCACCATCCCGCTGATGGTCGCCGCCTTCGGCGGCCCACAGGCGATCATCGGCTTTGTGGCGGGCGCCGTGCTGGCGCTCGCCGACGGGCTGGTCTGGGCCGAGCTGGGCGCGGCGATGCCCGGTTCGGGCGGCAGCTACGTCTATCTGCGCCAGGCCTTCCAGTACCGCACGGGCCGGCTGATGCCGTTCCTGTTCGTGTGGACCGCGATGCTGTTCATCCCGCTGATCATGTCCACCGGTGTGGTGGGCTTCGTGCAGTACCTGGACTATCTGGCCCCGCACCTGAGCCGGACCGGCGGTGACCTGATCGGTCTCGGCGTCATCGCGCTCGTGATCCTGCTGCTGTGGCGGGGCATCGAGAACATCGCCCGCATCACGGCGGTGATGTGGGCCGTGATGATCACCTCCGTCCTCCTGGTGATCATCGCCGCGGCCTCGAACTTCAGCGCCCACCTGGCCTTCACCTACCCGGCGCACGCCTTCGAGCTGACGAGCGGTCACTTCTGGGTCGGCTTCGCGGCGGGCCTGACCATCGGCATCTACGACTACCTGGGGTACAACACCACCGCCTACATGGGCGCGGAGATCAAGGATCCGGGCCGTGTGCTGCCCCGCTCGATCATCTACTCCATCGTCGGCATCATGGCCATCTACCTGCTGCTGCAGATCGGCACGCTCGGCGTCGTCGACTGGCACCGCATGACCGACCCGAACGACATCGCCTCCACGTCGGTGGCGTCGGCGGTGCTGGAGAAGACCTGGGGCGAGGGCGCGGCGGACACGGTCACGGTGCTCATCCTGATCACGGCGTTCGCGTCCGTGTTCACGGGCCTGCTGGGCGGATCCCGGGTGCCGTACGACGCGGCCCGCGACCGGGTCTTCTTCCGCCCCTACGCCAAGCTGCACCCAAGGCACCGCTTCCCCATGCTGGGCCTGGCCACCATGGGCGTGATCACGGCGGTCGGCTTCCTGATCGGCCGTCACACCGACCTGGCCACGCTGATCCAGTTGCTGACCACGGTGATGGTGTTCGTCCAGGCGCTGGCCCAGATCGTCGCCCTGACGGTGCTGCGCAAGCGGCAGCCGGGGCTGCGCCGCCCGTACCGGATGTGGCTGTACCCCGTACCGAGCCTCGTCGCCCTCGTCGGCTGGCTGGTCATCTACGGCTACGCGGACAAGAACTCGCCGGGCCGCCACCCCATCGAATGGTCCCTGGCCTGGCTGGCACTCGGTTGTGTGGCGTTCGTGGTGTGGGCCCGGCTGGAGAAGGTCTGGCCGTTCGGGCCGAAGGAGATCGTGGAGGAGTACCTCGCGGCCCCGGATACGGAACACGCGAACGCTTAAGGCTCCGCGCGGCGGGATCCACGGGCCGGTTCGCTGTCGCGGACCGGCCCGCGGGTGTGTGCTGGGCGGATGTGCTCCCGTGTGTGTGGTGCTCGGTGCCGGGCTGGTACGGCTACGGGCGTGGAGTGCTCTTCGTCGCCATGCCCGCGCACAGCATGCCCAGTACCACGGCGAGGACGCCGATGACGATGCTGTTGACCACGACTCCGGTGTCCGGGGCCGTGCCGACGATCCATGGCGAGATGATCATCCATGTGCCCAGCGCGCACATGGCCCAGCTCATGCCGTACATGCGCTCCGGCAAGACGGTGAAGCCGAGAGCCAGCAGACCGATCGCGATCCCCATGATGAGGTTGTGCGTCACGAGCGGGGGCTGGCTCGTCGTGTAGTGGAGTATCCACGGGGACGCGGCGCAGTACAGACCGAGCAGGAACACCGGTCCGTCCATGAGCGCCACATCGCGGCCGCCCAGCACACGGGCGTAGCGGGCCCGCATCTCGTGGACGTCGGGGTGGGTCGTGATGTCCCCTCGGGTGTGCGAGACGTCAGCCATCACTTGCCTCCTTCGACTTCGCAGGCACGACCGCGTCTGATGCGGTATGCGGTGAAAGGCTGCGTACGCACAGTGTGCTCTTATTTTTTCTTTATGTGTAGATACGGGTGTATCAACTCTCCCGCTCGGCACGCGTGAGTTCGGCCGTGAACTGGGCTCCCGCGAGCAGTGACAGATGGGACATCCACAGCCACACGAGGAAGACGACCACGCCCGCCAGGGACCCGTAGAGCCTGCTGTAGGCGCCGAGCCCGTCGGCGTACGCCGTGAAGCACACGGAGGCGGCCAGCCACAGCCCCGCCGCGAGCACCCCGCCCGGCACCGCGTGACGCAAAATGCGGGCCTGGGGCGGGCCCGTCCGGAAGAGGACCAGCACCAGCAGCGCCACCAGGGCCACCAGGGCGGGCCAGCGCAGCAGGGCCCACACGGTCGCACCCGCATCGCCGAGCCCCGCCCACCGCCCCAGCGCCCGCACCAGCGGACCGCTCAGGACGAGCAGCAGCGCGCTGCCGAACAGCAGGGTCAGCAGCGTCACGGCCGTGAGCAGGATCCGGTGCGCCTTGCGCAGGGCGGGGCGGTTGTCCGCGACACCGTGCTGGTCGTGCAGCGCCCGCCGGAACACCGCCAGATAACTGGAGGCCGACCACAGCGCGCTCGCCCCGCCGCCGACGGCCACCGTCACCGCGGCGGACCGCTCCCCGGCCAGGCGGCGCAGCGTACTGTGCAGAGCCGTCCCGGCCTCGGCCGGCGCCCAGGCCGTGACCCGCATGATCAGTGCGTCCGTGAGATGCGGGCTGACCGCTCCGATCAAGGAGAACGTCATGAGGAACGTGGGCAGCAGGGCGAGGATGGCGTAGTACGTCAAGGCCGCGGCCCAGTCCGACACATCGTCCCGCCACATCGCCACCGGCGTGCGCCGCAAGGCCGTCCACAGCACCGGCCACGACCGGCCGGCCGGGGTGAGCGCGCGCGGGGGAACGGACGGCGCGTCCGGACTGGCCGGCGCGCCGACCCGCCGCAGCCATGGCCATCTCCTGGGGGATACCGAGGCCTGCCCTTCCACCACTGCCCTTCCCGTCCGAGCCGCGACGCGCGCGACCGTGCGTACCACCGCCGGGCCCGGCCGTGCGGCGGAGTCGTGTCTCACCCATTCCCTCACCCGCGAAGGAAAGGCCATGCTGTCACCCGGTCGTAGGAAGCCCGGCTCAGGGGGTCGGCGACTTTCTGCACGTGGGGCCCGCGGTCCGTCGGCTGCCATGGGGCGGCGGCCCACGCGTTCGTCGTGGTGGTCCCGGCGCGCGACGACGACTGACGCACGGTCACCGGGAGCGGGGCGGTCTCTCTCCCGGCGGCGCACCGCGGGGGAGCGTTCCGTTCACCTCCCGTGCCCGTGCCCGCGCCTGAATGCCTCGTACGAATCCTGCGCCGTCTGGGGACGGACGGGGTCGGCCCAGGCGAGTGCGAGGGCCTCGGGGTACCCGATGCCGTCCGAATCAGCGCACCGCCCCGTCCTGCGTGGCGGTGCGAGGCCGTTCTGGGTCTTCCTGTCACGCCGCGGCGAAATCCGCTGGTCCGCGATACGAGACCGCCCGGGATTCCCTTGACTGGCCGAGCCGGCGGCTGCCACGATCGACGGCATGAAGACGCGACTGGACCTCACGCGGCGGCGCCATGTCGACCTCGCGCGTGTCTCCAGCGCCTCCTGTCGCACCGCGGTCTGATCACCCTTCGGTCCAGTTCTCCCGGCGCACGTCCGCGCGTTGGCCCGGTACGTGACCCACGACGCCTCTGACGCCCGTACGGACGCGTGCTCGCTTTCCGCTCCCCGAATCCAGAGCGTCGCCTTCGCGCCGTGGCCGTACCGCAGTTGAGTCCCCGTGCGCTTTCCGCATTCGGCGTTCCGTGATTCCGCAACAGGAGTTCCGCATGTCCCGAGCGTCCGTGAAGTTCGCCTACGGGGTTCCGAACGTCAGCGGCGGGCTGGTCACCGGGGACGGAGAGCAGCGCACCGACCGGAGGTGCGTGCCGCCCCTCGTCGGGGAGCTGGAGGACCGGCTGCCCGTCAGCGACCGTGACCGCGGCGGCGACGGCGATTCCGGCACCGTCACCGGCACTGGAGCGCATCCGTCGCGGCGCACGCCTGACCGGTCCCTGACCCGCCCGCTCCCTCCCTTTTCCCTCCCTTTCCCTCCCTCTTCTTCCTTCCCGAAAGAGGACCGCATGGCCACCGTTCTGTCCGTCTCCGGCAGTCCGTCCGTCTCCTCGCGCACCAACCGCCTGCTGCGTCACCTCGACCAGCGGCTGATCGCACAGGGACACCGGGTGGTGCCGCTCGACGTCCGGACGATCCCCGCCGAGGCCCTGCTCGGCGCGGACTTCCGGCACCCGGCCATCGTCGAGGCGAGGGAACTGTTCGCCCGGGCGGACGGGGTCGTCGTCGGCACCCCCATCTACAAGGCCGCGTACTCCGGCGTCCTCAAGGCGCTGCTCGACCTGCTTCCCCAGTACGCCCTCACCGGCAAGACCGTGTTGCCGCTCGCCACCGGCGGCAGTACCGCGCATGTGCTGGCCATCGACTACGCCCTCCGTCCCGTCCTCAACTCCATGGGCGCGGCGCACATAGTGCAGGGCTGGTTCACCCTCGACAAGGACATCACCGTGCACGAGGACGGCTCCCTCACCGTCGCGCCGGGTGCGAGGGAGGCGCTGACCCAGGTGGTCGACCAGTTCTCGGCCGCCCTCGGACGCACCCCGCTGCTGGCCGCGACGGGCTGAGCGGCGTGCCGGCCCGTCCTACGGTTGACTGGTCTCAACCCTTGACTGGTGCATATCAACGCGGTTGAGTGTGCCTCCGCAACCCCCCACCGCGGCCGCCCCCGCGCCGTGACCGGCCAGACCGGCGCGTGCGCGCAAGGACCGCCCCGCTGCGCCCCTGCCCGGGGGCGGCCGTGTCCGGGTTCTCAGAGCTTCACCCGGCGGCAACCTTTCCTGTCGGCGTCCGACCGCCGGGTCTGCTGTCATGCACCTGACTTTGCGTCGTCGAACGAAGGGCTCTGCCATGCGAACCCCCCACGCCCTGCTCGCCGCGGCCACCGCGCTGGCCGCCGCGGTCGTGGCACCCCCGTCCCACGCGGCCGCCGCGATCCCCGCCGCCGGTGCCTACTACGTGCAGAGCGCCACCACCGGGCTGAACGCGGCCGACAACGGGGGAGGCGTCGAACAGCACAACCCCAAGGGCAACGAGGACCACCAGCAGTGGAACCTCAGAGCCGCCGGCTCCTCGTACGTCCTCGAAAGCACCGACACCACGGGCAGTTGCCTCGGCCGCTCCGGCGACCGGGCCCGCACGGTCGCCTGTACGAGCGCCGACGCGGCCTGGGAGATCACTCCGGCCGGCGGCGACCAGTACACGCTCAAGGCGCCGGGAACCGAGCGCTATCTGACGGTCGCCGCCAAGCCGTCCGGTGCCAACTACCCCGCCGCACTGGCCATCGGCTCCTCGGGCGGCCTCGCCTCCTGGTACCTCACGCCGGTCACGTCCCCCACCGGTCCCATGCCGTCGCCGGACCAGCGCACGCTCGACCAGGTCACCTTCCTCACCGCGCACAACGCGTACGCCAACGGCGTCGACGGCGGTTTCGCCCCGCCCTTCGTGAACCTGGTGCCCAACCAGACCCGCGGCATCGACCAGCAACTCGCCGACGGCGTGCGCGGGTTCATGCTGGACATCCACCAGACACCCGACGGGGCCATTCTCTGCCACGACAGCTGCACCCTGGTCAGCAAGCCGGTCGCCCTGTGGGTGGACCTCCAGCGCATCGTGGACTTCCTCAAGGCGCACCCCGACCAGTTCGTCACCGTCTTCCTGGAGGACTACGTCGACCCGGGCGTCCTGCGCGGCGAACTGGCCCGGGTGAACGGCCTGTCGGATGTGCTCTACCGGCCGGACCAGACCGGTGTGCGGCAGAACGGCTGGCCGAAGATGGCCGATCTGACCGCGGCGGGCCACCGGCTGCTGCTCTTCACCGACCACAGCCGCTCCTCCGACGAGGCCGCCGGACTCACCCGCGACAGCTTCGGCGTGATGTACCAGAAGGACTGGACGGTGGAGAACTACTGGTCCATGGGCTCGGGCATCGGATCCTCCGACTGGTCCTGCTACAGCCGCTGGTACGACGCCAACACCGCCATCCCCCTCACCCGCACCGAACCCGGCTTCCGCCCGCTGTTCGTCATGAACCACTTCCGTGACGCGACGATCGCCGGCACGGCCCAGACCGACAACACCAAGCTCGCCGACCGTGCCCAGCGGTTCTGCCGGCCCGCCGCCCGCAAGAAGCCCAACTACCTCGCGGTCGACCGCTACGACCTCGGGAACCCGGCGTCCGCCGTGAACACCCTGAACACCTACACGTACCCGTAGAGCACTCCTGCGCACATCCGTACAGCGCTTCGCGAAACGCTCCGTAAAAGCGCGTGCGCCGGGCCGGACGGTGTGCGCATGATCCGCGGATGACCTCACAGACGATCACCGCGGACGCCGCGGGTACCTGGAAACTGGGCGACCTGCCCGTCAACCGCATCGGTTTCGGTGCGATGCGGCTGACGGGCAGCGCAGCCTTCCACCTCGGGACGGCGAGCGACCGCGAGCGGTCGATCGCCGTGCTGCGCAAGGCGGTCGAACTCGGTGTCAACCACATCGACACGGCCGCCTTCTACTTCTCGTCGCTGCGCTCCGCGAACGAGCTGATCAACAGTGCGCTGGCGCCCTACGCCGACGACCTCGTCCTCGTCACCAAGGTGGGCCCCCACCGCGACTACTCGGGGGAGTGGGCCACCCCGGCGCGGCCGGACCAACTGCGCGGGCATGTGGAGGAGAACCTGCGCCAGCTCGGCCGCGACCATCTGGACGTGGTCAACCTTCGCCGGATGCGGAGCTGGGACTCGATCGCCGAACACTTCGGCGCGCTGGCCGAACTGCGCGACGCGGGGATGATCCGGTACCTCGGCATCTCGGGCGTCGAGCCCCGCCACCTCGCGGAGGCACAGCAGATCGCGCCGGTGGTGTGCGTACAGAACCAGTACGGGCTCCACGCACCGGACCCGGACGCGGATGAACTTCTGCGGCTCTGCGGTGCGCAGGGCATCGCGTTCGTGCCGTTCTACGCGGTCGCCGGGAACGGCGGCGCGCACGGACCGGCCCACGACGAGGACGACGAGGTCCGCGCCGTCGCGCGGGCGCACGGTGCCACGCCCGCCCAGGTCCGGCTGGCCTGGACGCTCCGCCAGGGCCCCCATGTCCTGGCCATCCCGGGCACCGGTGACCCGAACCACCTCGAGGAGAACGTGGCGGCAGGCGCACTGCGGCTGACGGACGACGACCTCACCCGCCTCGACGCGCTGCGCCGACGGGGGTGAGTGGGTGTGGCTCCCGGTGCCGGGAGCCACACCCACTCCGGAGCGCCACCGGACGGGGCGGACCCGTGGCCACCGCCGGGGACATCCGGATCAGGACGTCGAGGACGACGCCGGATCCGTTGTGCCGGCGAGGGGGTGCGGGGTGAGCCGGGCGGCGGCGTAGGCGGACAGGCTCAGCCAGCACACCGCGAACAGCCAGCCGCCCAGGACGTCGGAGAACCAGTGGACACCCAGGTACACCCGGGTGAGGCCGACGAGTACGCCCCACGTGAGGACGGTCGCCAGGAGTGCCGCTCTGGCCCGTGGGGCGCGGGCCAGAATCGCGAAGGCCAGCAGCCCCGCCGTGATCGCGGCCGTCGTCGTGTGCCCCGAGGGGAACGACCAGCCCGACGCCTGGGTGGCCCAGTCCCGCGTGGCCGGGCGAGGGCGCGCCACCAGTGCCATCACCCCGTACCGCACCGCCTGGCCCGCGGCCAGGCACAGGATCGCGGCGGCCAGGGCCACCAGCCGCCGGCGCCGGGTGCGTCCCGCCAGCAGGCCGGCCAGGGCGGCGAGCAGATACGGGACGACTCCCGTGCCCGTGAACGTCACGGCCCGCGCCACCGCGACCGCCGCATCCGGGCGGTGGCCCACCGACCACGCCAGCAGATCCGCGTCGCCGAACAGCGGGGAGCCATCCCGCCCGGTCACGGCCAGCGCCAGCAGCACGAACGCCGCGAGGGAGCCCACCGCCACCGAACCGGCGAGGTCCGCGGTGTCCGCCCGCTTCACGGCGCTGCCCGCAGGACATCGAGCGCGCGCGGCGGGGCGGTGCGCGATGCTGTACGCATGCTCATGGCCCCCTTTCATAATGGGTGTGCGGGACGGCCCCGGCACCGGACCCGCGAAGACTACAATTCTGTAGACGGTCTACAGAAATGTAGACGACTGCGGGGTGAGGAAGGTTCCATGTCCGAAGCGAGGGACGAGCGTCGCCCGGCGGGCGAACTGGAAGCCAGTGTCATGGCCGCCCTGTGGGCCGCGGACGCTCCCCGGACCCCCGGGGAGGTACAGGTGAGCCTGGGTACCGGTCTCGCCCGTACGACGGTGACGACGATCCTGTCCCGGCTGCATGAGAAGGGCGTCGTCGACCGCAGGCGCCAGGGCCGCGGCTACGCCTACTTCCCCGTCCAGGACGCCCACGGCCTGACCGCCCGGCGGATGCACACCGAACTGGACCGGGACAGCGACCGGCACACCGTGCTGGCCCGCTTCGTCGCCCAGCTCGGCGAGGACGACGAACGCATCCTGCGGGATCTGCTGGAATCCGGTGAGCCGTGACCTTCCTGCTGCTCCTCCCACTCGTGCTGCCGTTCGTGACGGGCCCGCTCGCCCGGCGTGCCCTCCAGCGGCTCGCGCCCGCGACCGCGCTGCGGCTGGTGACCGGCTCCGCGGTCGTCCTCGCGTGCTGCTCCCTGACCGCGCTGGGCGCCTTCGTCCTCACCGGCCTGCTCAAGCTGCCGCTGTTCGCCGTGTTCGGGGAACTGGTCCGCCCACTGCCCACCCCGTCGAACCTGCTCGTCGTGCCGGCGGCCGCGTTCTCCGTGGGCGCGCTCGCCGTGAGTCTGTGGACCGTGTGCCGCACCCTGGCGCGGCAGGCCCGGGCCTTCCGTGCCGCCACCACCGAGGCGGACCGCCGTTCCACCGCCGGCGACCTGTGCGTCATCGACTCCCCGCGCCCGGACGCGTACGCCCTGCCCGGACGTCCGCACCGCGTCGTCGTCACCACCGGGATGCTGCGCAGTCTCAGCGCGGACGAGCGGGAGGTGCTCTTCGCCCACGAGCGGGCCCACAACGCGGCCGGACACCACTACTTCCTCGCCGCCGCCGAACTCGCCGCGCTCTGTCATCCGGGGCTGCGGCCCATGGGCGCGGTCATCCGGCTCGCCGCCGAACGCGCGGCCGACGAGGCCGCCGCCGCGGTGGTCGGGAACCGGCGGCTGACCGCCCAGGCGATCGGCCGGGCCGCGCTCGCCGCCCGGGCCGCCCCCGGCGAGCGGCCGTCCTTCGCCCCCGCGGCGACCGCCGGGCCCGTGCCGCAGCGTGTCGCCGCGCTGCTGGCGGCCCCGCGGGCACCGCACCGGACCGCCCGCTGGATCGCCGCCCTCCTCATCGCCTGCGCCACCGTCTCCGCCTGCGCCTCGGCGGCCGGGATCGTCGGCTTCCATCACGAGGTCGAGGTCGCCCAGGGCGAAGAGCGCTGACCCGCCGGGGCGGGGAGCCTCCCGCCCCGGCGGGACGCGCCCGCCCTCTCCCGTGGCCCCCGGCCGCCGAGCGTTCCGGTCCCGCCGGGAGCGGGGCACCGGCATCGCGCCCCGCCGTCCCCCTTCGGTCCGAGGGCGCGGGTGCGACCGGTGATCGGCCCGTTGCCCGCGCCAAGCCACTTGACGGGATGCCGTACGCTACGTGTTACGTATAACGTCGCACCCCTCCGGAAGGCCCGATGAGACGCGTTGCCCTGGTCACCCTTGTCGTCGACGACTACGACGAGGCGATCCGTTTCTACACCGAGGCCCTGGGGTTCCACCTCGCGGCCGACGAGCCGCGGCCCGACGGCTCCCGGTGGGTCGTCGTCGAGCCCGGCGCCGCGGACCACGGCACCGGCCTGCTCCTCGCCCGGGCCAAGGACGACGCGCAGCGCGGCCGGGTCGGCGACCAGACCGGCGGGCGCGTGGGCTTCTTCCTGCACACGGACGACTTCGCCCGCGACCACGCCCGGATGACCGCCGCCGGCGTGACCTTCCTGGAGGAGCCGCGGCACGAACCGTATGGCGCGGTCGCCGTCTTCCAGGATCTGTACGGCAACCGCTGGGACCTGCTCCAGCCCGCCGAGTGACCCCCTGATTCCGCGAACAACCTGCCGAGGAACCACCGCACATGACCGCCCCGCGCATCGACGCCGCCACCCTTCGCCGCCTCCCCAAGGCCGTGCTGCACGACCACCTCGACGGCGGTCTGCGCCCGGCCACGCTCGTGGAACTCGCGGAGACGGTCGGCCACACCCTGCCCACCACCGACCCGGCGGCCCTCGCCGACTGGTACGTCGAGGCCGCCAACTCCGGTGACCTGGTGCGCTACATAGCCACCTTCGAGCACACCCTCGCCGTGATGCAGACCCGCGAGGGCCTGCTGCGCACCGCCGAGGAGTATGTGCTCGACCTCGCCGAGGACGGCGTCGTCTACGGCGAGGTGCGCTACGCCCCCGAGCTGATGCTCAAGGGCGGCCTCACCCTGTCCGAGGTCGTCGAGACCGTGCAGGAAGGGCTCGCCGTGGGCATGGCGAAAGCCGCGGCCGCGGGCACCCCGGTACGGGTCGGCACCCTGCTGTGCGGCATGCGCATGTTCGACCGCACCCGGGAGATCGCCGAGCTCGCGGTGGCCTTCCGTGACGCCGGAGTCGTCGGGTTCGACATCGCCGGTGCCGAGGACGGTTTCCCGCCCGCCGATCACCTGGCCGCGTTCGAGTATCTGCGCGGCGAGAGTGTCCCGTTCACCATCCACGCCGGTGAGGCGTACGGTCTGCCCAGCATCCACCAGGCCCTCCAGGTGTGCGGCGCCCAGCGCATCGGCCACGGCGTGCGCATCACCGAGGACATCGTCGACGGCAAGCTCGGCCGCCTCGCGAGCTGGGTGCGGGACCGCCGTGTCGCGCTGGAGATGTGCCCGACGTCCAATCTGCAGACCGGCGCCGCCACCTCGATCGCCGAGCACCCGATCACCGCTCTGAAGGACCTGGGCTTCCGGGTCACCCTCAACACCGACAACCGTCTGGTCTCGGGTACGTCGATGACCCGCGAGATGTCCCTGCTGGTCGAGGAGGCGGGCTGGGGCGTCGAGGACCTGCGCGCGGTCACGGTGAACGCCCTCAAGAGCGCGTTCATCCCGTTCGACGAGCGCAATGCCCTCATCCGGGATGTGGTCCTGCCCGGCTACGAGGCCGCGCTCTGAAGCAGCCCTGCCACGTAGGCGGCCTGTCCGACGTGCTGCAGATCGTCGGACAGGACGCTGACCAGCCGTACGCCCAGGCTGACCGGCGGATCCCAGCGCTCGTCCACGATGCGCTCCAGGTCCGTGGCGGCCAGTTGCCGCAGGGCCGTGCGGGTCTGCTCGTGCACGGCGTCGTAGTACCCGGTCAGCAGGTCGCTCGAGTCGACCCGGACCTTGGCGACCTTCGCCGGGCTGTGGCCGTATCCGGTGTCGCGGCGCGGCAGATCGAGCCCGAAGCGCTTCTCCCAGCCCTGTGACAGCCATACCTGGTCGAGGCCGAAGGCGTCGGCCACGTGGTCGTCCTGGACTCGGGTGAGGTGCCAGATCAGCCAGGCGATGGAGTTGGTCTCCGCCGTGGGCCGGGTGTTGAGGTCGTCCGGGCCCAGACCGTCGACGGCCGCATGGACCTCTTCCCGGATGCGGCCGTACGCGTCGATGAGGATGTCCTTCGCATGCATGGGTCCACTTTCGCGCATCCAGCCCGCGGGCGTGCGGCGAACCCGCACAGGGCGCCGGTCAGGCGGCCGGAGACGGTTCCGACGCGTCCGCCGCGAGCAGGCTCATCAGCGCCCGGGCCGCCGGGCTGCTGGCGTCGTGCGCGGGCAGCATCGCGACCGTCTCGTACAGGGCGGTGCCCCGGACAGGGAGCGAGACCAGGGTGGACGCCTCGCGCTTGTGCCCGAAGTGGCGCGGGACGACGGCGACGCCGAGCCCCTCGTGGACCAGCTCCAGCAGACTGTGCACGTCGTTGACCTCCAGCGTCACGGTCCGCTGGACCCCCGCCTCCGCGAACACCGCGTCCGTGGTGCGACGCGGTCCCCAGTCGGGATGGAAGTCGACGAACGCCTCGCCCCCCAGGTCCTTGGGGGTCACCGGGCCGCCCTCCGCCAGCGGATGCGAGGGATGGCACAGCACGGTCATCGGCTCACTGGTCAGCGGGACGGACCGCAGCTGATCGGTGTCCGCCTGGGTGCGCACCGCGAACGCCAGGTCCAGCCGGCCCGCCGCGACCTCCTCGGCCAGGGCGCCCGACCCCGCCTGCCGCAGCCGGATCTCCACATCGGGGTGGCGTCGCCGGAACGCGGCGAGCAGCCGGGCGACGTCCACTCCGGCGATGCACTGCTCGGTGCCCAGCGAGAGCGTGCCGCGCAGCACGCCCTGCACGGCCGCCACCGCCTCGCGGGCCGCGCGCACCTGCGTCAGGATCCGCTCCGCCTCGGCCAACAGGGCACGGCCCGCCTCCGTGAGGGTGACGCTGCGGGTGGTGCGCACGAACAGCGGGGCCTGCAACTCGCGCTCCAGGGCGCGGACCGAGGCCGACAGCCCCGACTGGGACACCATCAGCCGTTCCGCTGCCCGCGTGAAGTGCCGGTCCTCGGCGACCGCGACGAAGTGCTGGAGATGGCGCAATTCCATGATTGAGAAGCGTAGACGCTGAATGCCATCCGATTCCTCTGTTGGACCGCTGCCGGGTGGCCGGGCGAGAGTGGTCCGCGTCGTCAGTTAACGCCCCTCTGGAGTGCACGTTGTACACGGCAGATCCCTCCCGCTACGAGGCCATGCCCTACCGCCGCACCGGACGCAGCGGCCTGAAGCTGCCCGCGCTGTCCCTCGGCCTGTGGCACAACTTCGGCCCCGGCCGCCCGGTGGAGACCCAGCGGCAGATCCTGCGCCGGGCCTTCGACCTCGGCATCACGCACTTCGACCTGGCCAACAACTACGGACCCCCGCCCGGTGCCGCCGAGTCCGCTCTCGGCGACGCCCTGCGGGCGGACTTCGGCCCGTACCGCGACGAGCTGGTCATCTCCACCAAGGCCGGCTACCTCATGTGGCCGGGGCCGTACGGCGAATGGGGCTCGCGCAAGTACCTGCTGTCCTCGCTCGACCAGAGCCTCGAGCGGATGGGCCTGGACCACGTCGACATCTTCTACTCGCACCGCTTCGACCCCGAGACCCCGCTCGAGGAGACGATGGGCGCCCTGCACACGGCGGTGCGGCAGGGCAAGGCGCTCTACGTCGGCGTCTCCAACTACTCGCCGGAGCAGACCCGCGAGGCCGCCCGCATCCTGCGCGAACTGGGCACCCCGCTGCTGATCCACCAGCCGCGCTACTCGATGCTCGACCGCCGCCCCGAGGACGGGCTCCTGGACACCCTCGACGAACTCCAGGCCGGCTCCATCGCCTACTCGCCGCTGGAGCAGGGTCTGCTGACCGCCCGCTATCTCGACGGGATCCCGGAGGACTCCCGGGCCGCGAGCGACAGCCCGTTCCTCAAGGCCGACGAGGTCACCGAGGACCTGGTGCGGCGGCTGCGCGCGCTCGACGACATCGCCACGTCCCGCGGCCAGTCGCTGGCCCAGATGGCCCTGGCCTGGGTGCTGCGCGGCGGCCGGGTGACCTCGGCCCTGGTCGGTGCGAGCAGCCCGCGGCAACTGGAGGACAGCGTCGCGGCGATCCGCAACCTGGACTTCGACGCGGAGGAGCTGGCGCGGATCGACGAGGTGATCAAGCGATAAGGCGCTCGCTGACGTCCCAGAGCCGGGCGGCCGCCTGCGGGGCGACCGCGTAGGGGAGCACGCCGGGGAGCTCCCCTCGGCACGCCAGGCGGCCTCGTCCGCCTCGGTCACCAGCGGGCTGATGTCGCAGTTCTCGCAGGCGACCCCGCCCAGGCCGTCGAGCTGCGGGCCCGTCGGGCACCAGACGCTGGTGGCCGCCCCCTGCGCGAGGGGCTTGAGCTGCCGGGCGGGGTCCCGTACGGGGCGGCCCTCGTCGTTCGTGGCTCCGGCCGCCCGGATCACGTCGTCGGCGAGGTGCTCGGCGAGCCCGGTGTCGATGATGGCGCCGGGGTGCACGGCGAAGGTCCGCACCCCTCCGCCCGGCCGCGCCGGTCCGGCTCGACCGCGAACAGGGCGTTCGTGGTCCGCGACTGACCGTAGGCGGCGAAGGGCTCATGGGGCCGGTGCTCGAAGTGCAGGTCCTCGAAGGCGACGGGGGAGAGGCAGATGCCCCGGGAGGACACCGCGACCACCCGCGCCCCGTCGGCCGCGACCAGCACGGGTCCGTCGGCTACACCTCGCAGAGCGCCTCCAGCAACGCCTTCAGACGCACCGTGGGGGTGGCGCCCGAACGCTACCTGACCCGCGCGCCTGCGCGGTCAGCCGTTCCGGCAGCCGCACGGTCACCGTGTCGCCGGTCTCCTTCCCGAGGGCCGAATACCCCCGCACTCCCTCTCCAACCACCGCGGTGTGCCGGGCAGTCCTTCGGTTGTGGCGCGGCGTGACCTGGCCAAGACTGGGCGAGTAAGGGCAAATTCGACTACGGCGTGCGATACGACTGTGTCGCCGCCGGACGGGTGGTCAACCGTGACGATCTCACCCTTCGGGTCAGGCGACCCCTTCTCCGATCTTTTCAACCGCTTCTTCGGCACGAGCCCGTCGACCTCTCCGCCTGCCGTGCAACGCGTCCCCATCGGACGCCTCCTCAGCGAGTCCGCGCACGAGCTGCTGGCCGCCGCCGGCGGCCGGGCGGCGCAGGACAGGTCCGATCTCGACGCCGTCCATCTGCTGTGGGCCGCCACCCAGGTGCCGTCCGCACGTCAGGTCCTTCAGCAGGCGGGCGTGGATCCGGACCGGCTCGCCGCCGATCTCCAGGCGTCACTGCCCTCAGGGACCGGCAACGGGGAGCCCGCCCTCACTCCGGCGGCCAAGCGCGCCCTGCTCGCGGCCCACGCCCGGTCCCAGGCGACCGACGCCTCCTACATCGGCCCGGAGCACATCCTCGGCGCGCTCCTGGACGACCCGCGCTCCCCGCTCGCGCAGACCCTCAGGGCCGAGGGCGCCTCGCCGGGCGCGCTGAGCGGCGCCACCCGGGAAAGGCGCGCCGCGGGCGGCCACCCCGACACCCCGACGCTGGACGAGTACGGGCGTGACCTCACCGACGAGGCGCGCAGCGGCCGCCTCGACCCCGTGGTCGGCCGGGCCGTCGAGATCGAGCAGACGATCGAGGTCCTCTCCCGGCGCACCAAGAACAACCCCGTCCTCATCGGCGATCCGGGCGTCGGCAAGACGGCGATCGTCGAGGGGCTGGCCCAGCGCATCGTCGCCGGAGAGGTGCCGAAGGTGCTGAAGGACCGCCGGGTGGTGGCCCTCGACATGGCCGGTCTCGTCGCCGGCACCCAGTACCGGGGCCAGTTCGAGGAGCGGCTGAAGAAGGTCATCGACGAGGTCACCGGCGCCAAGAAGGGGATCATCCTCTTCATCGACGAACTGCACCAGGTCGTCGGCGCGGGCGCCACCGGCGAGGGCTCCATGGACGCGGGCAACATCCTCAAGCCGGCACTGGCGCGCGGCGATCTGAGCGTCGTCGGGGCCACGACCCTCGACGAGTACCGCAAGCGCATCGAGAAGGACGCGGCGCTCGAACGTCGCTTCCAGCCGGTGATGGTGCCCGAACCCACGGTCGAGGAGACGATCGAGATCCTGCGCGGGCTGCGCGACTCCTACGAGGCCCACCACCAAGTCCGCTACATGGACGAGGCGTTGGACGCCGCAGCCTCCCTCTCCGACCGCTACATCAGCGACCGGTTCCTGCCCGACAAGGCCATCGACCTCATGGACCAGGCCGGAGCCAGGGTCCAGCTGCGCTCCATGGGCGGCCCCACCGAGACCACCGAGCTGGAGGAGCGCCTCGGCCGGCTGCGGCGGGAGAAGGACGAGGCGGTCAGCACCGAGGACTTCGAACGCGCGAGTGAAGTCAAGCGCCGGATCGCCGAGTTGGAACAGCAGCTCTCGGAGGCCGGCGACGGCGGCGTGGCGACGACACCCCTCGTCACCGTCGACGACATCGCCGAGGTGCTCTCCGCACGCACCGGCATACCGGTCTCCCAGCTGACCGAGACGGAGCGCGAGCGGCTCATGAAGCTGGAGGAGCTGCTGCACGAGCGGGTCATCGGCCAGGACCAGGCGGTCACCGCCGTGGCCCAGGCCGTGCGGCGCGGCCGGGCCGGTATGGGCGACCCCGACCGGCCCACCGGCAGCTTCCTCTTCCTCGGTCCCACCGGCGTCGGCAAGACGGAGCTGGCCAAGGCGCTCGCGGAACTGCTCTTCGGCGACCCCGACCGGATGGTCCGCTTCGACATGAGCGAGTTCCAGGAGAAGCACACCGTCTCCCGGCTCGTCGGCTCCCCGCCCGGCTATGTCGGCTACGAGGAGGCCGGTCAGCTCACCGAGGCGGTGCGCCGCAAACCGTACAGCGTCGTGCTGTTCGACGAGGTGGAGAAGGCCCACCCGGACATCTTCAACCTGCTGCTGCAGGTCCTCGACGACGGACGGCTGACCGACGCCCAGGGGCGCACGGTCGACTTCCGCAACACCGTCGTCATCATGACCAGCAACATCGCCTCCAAGCACATCCTCGACCACCAGGGCGACGTCGAGGAGATCAGGGACGATCTGATGGCGGAGCTCAAGGCGCACTTCCGCCCGGAGTTCCTCAACCGGATCGACGAAGTGATCATTTTCCACGCGCTGGGCCGCGAGGACCTGGTGCAGATCGTCGACCTGCTTCTCGAAGGCACGCGGCGCCGGCTGCACGCGCAGGGCGTTCGACTGGAAGTCCGCGACGCGGCCAAGGAGTGGCTGGCTCACCGTGGCTACCAGCCGGAGTTCGGGGCCCGGCCCCTGCGCCGCACCCTCCAGACGGAACTCGACAACCGGCTGTCGAACATGCTGCTCGACGGCACGCTCAACCCGGGCGACACGGTCGTCGCCGATGTCGCGGAGGACGAACTGGTCCTGAGTCTCAAGGCGAAGGCCGGGGAGGCGAAGGCCACGCCGGCCGAGCCCGGCGGGGAGCCGCCGGCCGGCTCGGAGGGCGCCGGTGAGCAGCCTCCGAGCCGGCCCGGTCCGCTCTCCTAGGCCGCGCCCGCCGGGACGCGGTCGAGGAACCCGTGGACCGTGCGGATGCGTCCGTCGTCGGCCAGGGCGATCACGTCGAAGCCGGCGACGGGCGCCGAGCCGTCCGCGTCGCTCACCAGTTCCCAGGCGAAGCGGGCGATGTCGTGGTGCCCGTCGACCGTGCCGAGGAGCCGGAAGGAGAACCCCGGGAACTGCGCGTGCGCTCCAGCGATCGCGGCCGCGATCTGCTCGTGCCCGCTGACATCGGTCAGCGGATCGGCGTAGGTGCCGTCCGGGCCCCAGGCGGCGGCGACCGCCTTGGCCCGCGCCTGGGGGTCCCGGGCGTTCCACGCCTCGAGGTAGCGGGCGACGGCGGACTCGTGTCGGTGGGTGTCTGCGGACATGGCGGATCAGCCTCCATCGAGGTCGTCAGTGCTGGTCGGACGCCGGCCCCGGGGCGCCATGCCCCGTCGTGAAGCCGACACCACCACCATGCCGGGGTGCCCGGCCGGGGTCGATTACCTCTCGGGTAAGGGCGCCCTGGGCGCGGTTCGGCGACGCGGGTGCCTCTCCCCGGTGGGCCGAGGCGCATCCTTTCGGCCAACGGCAGCCGCGCATATGCCAGGAGACTGGCTGAAATGGCATGGTGACAGAGTGTCAGGAGTGGCGATACTCGAGTGACAGGGTGATGCGGTCCCCATCCCGGAGCGGAGGATGTGCCGCGGCCGCGTCATCCCCGTGCACAGCGCGCGCATGCAAGGCACCACGGGCCAGCCCGGCACCGAGCACCGCACTGGGGGACGATCGTGCACGACGAATTCCTGTGCCATGTCACGGCATACGGTATCTGCGGCGGCCGTCGGGTCGGTGTGCCCCTGGGAACCTATCGTGCGCCCACGCTCGCCCTCGCGCTGTGGTGGATGCGCGACCGGGCCTCCTGGATCGCCGAGCGGCTCGACCCGGATCCGGACAACCCCAGCTTCCCGCCGAACTCCATCGCACCCGTCGCCGACACGGTCCCCGACGTGCCGAGCGTCCTGCGCGCCTGGTGCGGCGACACCCGTCAGCAGGAGCGGGTCGCCGACGAGCTGGCCGCCGGACGGCTGGTCCGCGTCGCCATCAGCGACGACACCACCGAGTACGAACTGCTCGCCGAGTCCGTGGACGCCCTGCGGATGCAACGTCTCGTCCCCGCGCTCTCCACCCCGGCGGCCTGACGGCCCGGCACGGCCCGCCTCCGGTACGGCCCGGCGCCGATGGGTCGCCCCCCGGGGTGGACGGCCAAAGTCGCTCCCCGGTCTCAGTCGTCCCGAGGGCCGGCGGAGCCGCTGTCCGGCGGCGCACCCGCGCTCCGTCGCGGCACCGGCCCGGCTGCCTCCCCCCGCCGGCCGGCCCGCCGGCGCAGACGCCCGGCCGCCGGACCGGCGACGAAACCGGCGACGAAACCGGCGGCGAGACCCCACAGCGCGGCCAGGCCCAGGGCCGTCCACCACTGCGGTGTCAGGAACAGCACACCGGACAGGCCGCCGCCCAGATCGCCGACGCCGAGGAGCGACAGCCCGTAGTGGGCCCGGACCCGGCACACCAGGCAGATCATCAGCACCGCCGACACCAGCGCGACGGCCATGCGCACCGCGTGCCGCCACGGCGGTGTCCCCGCCGGTGAGCGCGCCGCCATCAGGCACGCGGCGGCGAGGATCAGCACGGCGTCCACGACCACGAGCCACCACACCCGGCCGTCGTGCTGGGCGAGCGTGCGCAGATTGAGCGTCGAGACGTCCGGCGTGCGCAACACCTCGTCGAGCAGGTGCGGCACGGGCAGCCCGAACGGTCCGTCCACCCGCCCGTGCCAGGTGGCGCCCAGTCCGATGGTGAGCACCGGCCACACCAGATTGGGCAGACCCAGCAGAAGCACCGCGAGCGTCTGCGCGGGGTGCCCGCGCGTCGCCGCCACCACCAGCGCGATGACGACGCCCAGGGCGACGTACGCGAGGAGCAGGGCCACCACGGCGTACGCGGCGGGACGTACCGACTCCTGACGGCGCAGCAACCGGGCCGGGAGCGGGACCCCGCGCGAGACCAGCAGGGCGATGGCCAACACCCCCGCCAGCCACAGGAGTCCGAACACCGCGGTCTGCGGCACGTCCGTCGTGTAACCGATCCGGGGAGAGACGCCGAACAACTGCCCGATGTCACCGATCGTCCCGCCGCCGAGCGGGACCGGGAAGGTCTGGCGGGCCGCCAGCGCCAGGCCGATCAGTGCCGGCAGCCACAGCGCCGCGATCCGGGCCGCCCAGCCCGCGAGTTCGGGCGCCCCGGCGACGGCCCGGTGCCGCAGCGGACGCAGAAAGCCCGCGGCGATCACCAGCGCCCCCGCGAGCGTCACCGACAGCGGCATCACCGTGAGCCCCGCCCGGGTGCCGGCGAGCGGGCCCGCGTCACCCGCCAGCCGCACGCTGCCGCCGACCGCGACGACGACCACGGCCACGACCGCCCGGGGGAAGCCGTTGTCGGGGATGCCGGTACCGCCCGCCGCCCACAACCCGAGGGCGGCGAGCCCACCCATGACGACGAGTCCGGCCAGCACCGTCCAGGCGGCCTGGAACCAGCCGTGGGGGGCGACCGGCGGGCCGTCGGTGCGGACGGCGGGCCGGTCGGACGAGGTCGGAGCGCTCACGCTGCCACGGTAGGCAGCGCCGGCCCGCTCCGCCTGCCGACCGGGGTCGGCCTCGCTAGTGCTGTGGCCGGAAAGGTTCGCCGGAAGCTCGCGGCGTCCGGTGCTGGGGGTGCCCCCACGCCTTTCAGGCAGTGGGGGAGCATCGCAAGGCGGAGCATCGCCCGCGTACTGGATGTACTCGGGTGATGCGACAACGCGGCGAGGTGCCGTGCCTGGGGGCACCTCCCAGCCGCCAGGCTGGGGGAGCGTCGCGAGCCGGTGAACCTTTCCGGTCGCAGCACTAAGGTCCGCCCGTACCGCGAGCGCGTGGTCCCCGAGCCGGGGGCTGACGGCGTTCCGTCGGTTGTCGGCGTACCGTCGCCACGACCGGTACGGTGTCGCGCCCGGCAGGGAGGCCGACCTCGCCGTGACGGGTCCCTGGTGAGGGTCCCGCCGTCACGGACCGCCCGCAGTCCGTCACCGTGCCTCGGACCCGTTCGCCGGGGGGACTGGAGAACGGATCGCTGGGTACCAGCACTGGTGCGGTGTTCCTCCGACAGGGACGCCGCGCCGTACGCATCAGGCTTTCCGAGAGAGAACCGCATGATGGAGCACCTGGACGGAGCGGTGATACCTCCTGACTTCGACATGCCCGTTGAGCCGCTGCGGCGGGCGGCGCACTACACCGGGGAGCCGCGGTCCATCGCCGAGGCCAGGGCCTTCGGAGAGCTGTTCGTCGACCAGCTCAGGTCCGAGTGGTGCGCCCCGGTCGACCGGCGCGCCGCCGGGGACGTGCTCCTGGTGGTCAGCGAGCTGGTCACCAACGCGCAGCGGCACAGTCGCGGCCCGTACATCCTGGAGCTGGAGGGCACCGACACCGCCGTCACGGTGGCCGTCTACGACAGCAGTGCGGCACTGCCCTACCGCTGGCCCAAGGACCCGGGGCGCGTCGGCGGGCACGGCCTGGAGATCGTCCATGCGCTGGCGGCCCAGGTCACGGCCGAGCGGGTGCCGGTGGGCAAGCGCGTACGGGCGGTCGTGCGGCTGACGCGCTGAGGCGCCGCGCACGCACCTGAACGAGCCTTCCGGGCGCAAAGGGCATTCCGGTTCTGATGGGGTGTCGGGACCGTCTCGGACGCCGAGCGGCCGCCGCTCAGACGGCGTCGACCCGGTTCACATCGTCCACCATGCCGCTGCGCAACTGCTCGATGATGCCCTTGATGAGGCGTGAGACATGCATCTGCGAGCAGCCGAGCCGCGCGCCGATGTCGGCCTGGGTCGCCTCCTCCACGAAGCGCAGATGGATGATCGTGCGGTCCCGTTCGCTGAGCTTCGCCACCAGGGGAGCGAGCGTGTGGAAGTCCTCGACGAGGCGCAGACCCTCGTCCTCCTCGCCGATGAAGTCGGCGAGCACCGTCTCCCCGTCCTGGTCGTTCCCGGTCAGCGTGGCGTCCAGGGACGACGAGGTGTAGCCGTTGGCCGCGATCCGTGCCTCCATGACCTCGTCCTCGGACAGGTTCATCAGCGCGGCCAGCTCGGTGACGGCCGGCTCCCGGTCCAGGCGGGTGGACAGCTCCTCGCGCGCCTTCGCCAGCTCCACCCGCAACTCCTGGAGACGGCGCGGCACATGGACGGCCCATGTGGTGTCGCGGAAGAACCGCTTGATCTCACCGACGATGTAGGGCACCGCGAAGGTGGTGAACTCCACCTCCCGCGCGATCTCGAACCGGTCGATGGCCTTGATGAGGCCGACCATGCCGACCTGGACGATGTCCTCCATGTCGTCGCCGCGGCCCCGGAACCGTCCGGCCGCGAACCGCACCAGTGACATGTTCATCTCGATGAGGGTGTTGCGCGTGTACTGGTACGCGTGTGTGCCCTCGTCCAGCGTGGTCAGGCGCTGGAAGAACTGCCGGGACAGCTCCCGCGCGTCACGGGGAGCCACGGCCTGCGGATTCGTGACGGTCGGCAAGGGCCCCTCACCAGTCCGCGTACGGACGCTGTCGTCGGTGACCGTCGACCAGCTCATGGCGGTGTCCATTACCTCTGCCTCTCCCGCGAAACTCACTCTTGCGCCCCTGCGACGTCGGCCTCTTGGGCGTTGTCCATGCGTGTGTGGGCGCGCCTACCCCGGAGTTGGCATCTCATGTGAGTGTTGTCGCCCTGATGACGTGACATCGGTCGCGCGGCGGCGCCCGTGGGAGACGCGACGGTCTTCCGCCCTTCGGCGGCCGGGGGTTCACCCAGAGCGGAACACCGCCCCCTTCCCGCCGCGCCCGGTGAACCTTTCCGGTCGCAGCACTAGGCTGAGCGGGTGAGCCCTCAGCCGCCGAACGATGCCCGCGTCATCCCGCTCCGCCCGCAGGACGCGCCGCCCCGCACGGGCACAGCGCCCGGCACGCGGTCTCGCACGGGCACAGCGCCCGGCACTCCTCGGCAGCCGGGGCCGGCGCCGCGGACGGCCGCGCCCAAGGAGCCCCTGTGGCGCGACCTCGTCGGGGAGATCCTGCGGCGCGAGCGACTCGCCCAGGAACGTACGCTCAAGGACGTCGCGGAGGCGGCCCGCATCTCGATGCCCTATCTGTCCGAGCTGGAGCGCGGCCGCAAGGAGGCGTCCTCCGAGGTCCTCGCGGCCGCGGCCCGGGCCCTCGGGCTCGGCCTGACCGATCTGCTCTCCCTCGCCCAGGACGAGTTGGCGCGGGGGGCCCGGAGCCGGCCGGGCCGGGGCCGTACGTCGCCGACGGCACGGTTCGGCGGTCGGTACGACGGGTTGTGCCTCGTCGCCTGACCGTCTCGCGGACGTCCGGCTCCCGGCCCGCCCGGGTCACCCGAACGCGCCCCGCCGGCTGAGCACTTCGTCGGCGAGCCCGTAGGCGACGGCCTCCTCCGCGGTGAAGACCTTGTCCCGGTCCATGTCGGCGCGCAGGGTCGCCACCTCGTGGTGCGTGTGCCGGGCGAGGACCTCCTCCACCTGGGAGCGGATGCGCACCATTTCCTTGGCCTTGAGGCTCAGGTCCGCGACCGTTCCCCGCTCTCCGCCGGTCGCGGGCTGGCCGAGCAGCACCCGGGCGTGCCGGAGCACGAACCGCCGGCCGGGGTCGCCGCCGGCCAGCAGCACCGCCGCCGTCGAGGCCGCCTGCCCGACGCAGAAGGTCGAGACGGGGGCCCGCACGAACGTCATCGTGTCGTAGATCGCCATCAGTGAGGTGAACGATCCGCCCGGTGAGTTGATGTAGACGGAGATCTCGTGCTCCGGGTTCGCGGACTCCAGATGGAGGAGCTGCGCGATGACGACGTTGGCGACGCCGTCGTCGATCTCGGTGCCGAGGAAGACGATCCGCTCCGCGAGCAGCCGGCTGAAGACGTCGTAGGACCGCTCGCCCTGCGCGGTCCGCTCCACGACGTAGGGAACCGTGTACGACCCCATGTCACAGCCCCATCCGTCGGCGGGTGGCGGAGGCCGGGCGGACGTCGGCGAGCGACTCCACGACCCGGTCCACCATCCCGTACTGCCGGGCCTGCTCGGCCGTGAACCAGCGGTCGCGGTCGCCGTCCCGCGCGATGGTCTGCTCGCTCTGCCCGGTGTGCTCGGCGGTGATCCGCTCGATGGCCTTCTTGGTGAACTCCAGGTTCTCCGCCTGGATCTCGATGTCCGCCGTGGTGCCGCCGATGCCCGCCGACGGCTGGTGCATCATGATCCGCGCGTTCGGCAGGGCATACCGCTTGCCGCGCGTCCCCACGGTGAGCAGGAACTGGCCCATGCTGGCCGCGAAGCCCATCGCCAGCGTCGACACGTCGTTGGGGATGAGCCGCATGGTGTCGTGGATGGCGAGCCCGGCGGTGACGGACCCGCCGGGGCTGTTGATGTACAGGCCGATGTCGGTGCGCGGGTCCTCCGCCGACAGCAGGAGCAACTGCGCGCACACCCGGTTGGCGGACACCTCGTCGACCTGTGTGCCCAGGAAGACGATGCGCTGGGCGAGCAGTTGTGCGGCGAGGTGGTCGTCGAACCGGCTGGGCGGGGTGTCGCCCTCCTCCGCCCGGGGGGAGAGCGTGGAAAGTGGAGTCATCGGGTCTCCTTGTCGTGGCACGGATGCCGTCGACTCCACTGTCGGCCCCCGGCGACGGACGGATACCGTTTCTCTGCCCGCGGCAGATTCGCCGCGGGCAGAGAAACGGGCTCAGCCCTGCTCGCGCAACTGCCGGAAGAAGGCCCGGACGTCGTCCACCAGCAGGTCCGGCTCCTCCATCGCCGCGAAGTGGCCGCCCCGGTCGAACTCCGTCCAGCGCACGATGTTCTCGGTCCGCTCCGCCCGGTGCCGCAGCGGGACCTGGTTCTCGGCCGGGAACACGGCGAGCCCGGTGGGCGCCTCCGACGGCTCGGCGGGGGCGGCCGCCCGGCCCGAGGCGTGGGCCCGCTCGTAGTAGATCCGGGCGGACGAACCGGCGGTCCCGGTCAGCCAGTACAGCATCACGTTGGTGAGCAGCAGGTCCCGGTCGACGGCCTCCTCCGGCAGTTCCTCGGAGTCCGTCCACTCGCGGAACTTCTCCACGATCCAGGCCAGTTGGCCGACCGGAGAGTCCGTGAGCGCGTAGGCGAGGGTCTCCGGGCGGGTCGACTGCAGGGCCGCGTACCCCGCGCCCTCGCGCTGCCACGCGTCCCAGCGTCGCCAGGAGGTGAGGGTGCGCTCCCGCTCCCCGGCGTCGAGCGCGGCGAGTTCCTCGTCGGTCGGCTCGGTGAGCTGCTGCGCTCCCGGCAGCAGATTGAGGTGGACGCCGATCACCCGGTCGGGGTGGGCGCGGCCCAGCTCACGGGAGATCACCGAGCCCCAGTCGCCGCCCTGCGCGCCGAACCGCTCGTATCCGAGCCGTCGCATCAGCTCGGCCCAGGCGTCGGCGACCCGGCCCGCCTCCCAGCCCTGGTCCCGGGCGGGCCCGGAGAGTCCGAATCCGGGAATGCTCGGTACCACGACGTGGAACGCGTCGGCCGGGTCGCCGCCGTGCGCGGCCGGGTCGGTCAGCGGTCCCACCACGTCGAGGAACTCGACGATGGATCCCGGCCATCCGTGGGTGATGACCAGCGGGGTGGCATCCGGCTCGGGGGAGCGGATGTGGGCGAAGTGAACGTTCGCCCGGTCGATCGTGGTGGTGAACTGCGGCCACTTGTTCAACCGCGCCTCGGCGGCACGCCAGTCGTAGTCGTGGCGCCAGTACCGTACGAGTTCGCGCAGATAGTCGCGGGGAACCCCGTACGCCCAGCCCACGTCCGGCAGTGCGTCGGGCCAGCGGGTGCGGTCGAGGCGGTCGTGCAGGTCGTCGAGGTCGCTCTGCGGGAAGTCGATGCGGAACGGCTTCAGGGACGCTGCGTTCTGGGAGACGGTCACAGCGGCGGATCGTAGCCCGGCCGCCGGGGGACCGCACCCCGATGAGGCGGCCGGGAAAGTGACCCGCTCGCCACCGATGAGTGGGAGGCCGAGGATCGGTCTACCGGGGTGAGGACATCCCATCCGAGGAGGTACCCATGCCCACCGACGGATTCACCACGTGTCTGTGGTTCGACGGCCAGGCCGAGGAAGCGGCCGAATTCTATGTGTCCGTCTTCAAGAACTCCCGGCTCGGCCGCGTAGGCCGCACCACCGACGCCGGCCCCGGTCCGGCCGGCTCCGTCATGGTCGTCGAGTTCGAGGCCAATGGCCAGAAGTTCGTCGCCCTGAACGGCGGCCCGCAGTTCACCTTCAGCGAGGCCGTGTCCTTCCAGATCCTCTGCGACGACCAGGAGGAGGTGGACCACTACTGGAGCCAGCTCACCGAGGGCGGCGGCGAGGCCGGCCCGTGCGGCTGGCTCAAGGACCGGTACGGCCTGTCCTGGCAGGTCGTACCGGCCCGGCTGATCGAGCTGATCAGCGACCCGGACGCGGCGAAGGCGGCCCGCACCACCCAGGTGATGATGACGATGTCCAAACTGGACATCGCGGCTCTGGAGAAGGTGTACGCGGGCGAGTAGCGTCCCGGGCGGAACGGCCCCGGAGTCCTAGCCCGGACACCAGGGAACAAGTAACCAGCCGGTAGTGCTTTCAGGGCCTCGTGACCGCGGTTTTCTTCGGCTGGCGAGGCACGGTCATGGCCTTGTCGAGGTGCCCGTACACCGTGGACCGCCGGACGCCGAACATGTCGGCGATCTGCTGGACGGTCTTCTCCCGCTCGTCGTAGAGCCGTTGGGCGAGCGTGGCCCGGTCCTCGGTGAGCTTGGGCCGGCTCCCGACGACCCGGCCGCGGGCCCGCGCGCAGGCGAGCCCGTCGTTGGTGTTCGCCACGATCAGCTCGCGCTGGAGCTCAGCGAGCACGCTGAGCATGCCGAACATGGCCCTCCCTCCATAGTGGACGTGTCGATGTAACGCGACGCGCGGGAGCGGGCCGAAGCTGCCCGGCGTGCCCAGGAAGCGGCGGAAGCGGAGCGGGAGGCGACGGGAGGTCGCCGGACTGCAGGAGTGGGCGGCGGCCGCGCTCGCGGACCCGTCCGTGGTCGTCCTCGACACGGCTATCCGGGCAGACGCCTGTCTCACCAGCGCAGATCGTTGCGATCGGTCAACCGGCGAACTCACTCGATCGAGCAACCTCACGAGCTTTGCCGATCGGTCTTAATCGAGTGCGGGAGTCCCGGTCCGGGTGATACAAGGTCTGCGTGACTGAGCATCTCTACTTCCCCACCCTGCTGCGGATGATTGACGAGCGGTCCGCTGCGTTCCGCGCCGCCGTCGCCGCGGCCCCCAGCCTCGACGCCGACGTCCCGTCCTGCCCGGGCTGGACGCTGTACGACCTGGCGAACCACCTCAGTGAGGGGGACCGCTTCTGGGGCTACATCGTGCTGAACACCGCGCCGGGCGACGAGCGGCCGAGCAAGGACGGGCTGGCGGCGCCCAGGGAGCGCGAGGCCCTCATAACCTGGCTGGCCGACTCGACGGAGCAGCTGCTTACTGCTCTGCGTGAGGCCGGCCCGGACCGGGGCTGCTGGGCCTGGTGGGAGCCGCTGGCCTCGCCGCACACGGTGGCCGCCGTGGCCCGCCGCCGCGTCCCGGAGTCGCTGATCCACACCTACGACGCCCAGCTGGCCTCCGGTACCCCGCAGGAGCTGCCGACGACCGAGGCGGTCGACGCCATCGAGGAGTTCCTCGCCACCGTCTGCACCGTCACGGTCCCGTGGCCGGGCGAGCCCGCCACCATGGACTACCACGCAGCCGAGGCTGGCTCCTGGCGCCAGACGGTGGACGCCGCCGGTTCCCGCTTCACCCGCCTCACCGCGGCGGAGGCCGCCGAGAGCAAGCCCACCGCCGCCATCTACGGCACGGCGAGCGAGATGGCCCTGCTCATGTACATGCGCATCCCGGCCGGCTCGCTGCGGATGGAGGGCGACGCCGACCTGCTCCAGCAGCTGCAGGACTGGGACTAAGGCTCACTGGAATGCTGACGCGCGATGGCGGTCACGACTCCGCTCCGTGAAAGTGTCTCGCGCAGGACATGGTTGTCGAGGGCCAGCGCCTGGACCTGCTGAGCAAGGATGTCCACCGACCGGCGAAGGCTCTGGATCTCCTCGTGGCGAGCCCGCTTGGCTTCGCGCAGTTCTCCCTGCAGCTCGCGGATCCGCTCGCGCAACGTTGCTGGGACATCCGGACCGCTGGTCCGCTCCTCGACCTTCTGCCGGAACCGTTCGACGACCTCGCCGGCCCGGTAGGCGGTTGCGCGGCTCACCCCCGGCTTCCCGGGCGAGGGATGCGACGGTGAGGCTGCCGTCGCTCCGGATCGGCTCGTCGGCCAGGAGCCGGTCCATCGCGGTCTCCAAGGCCGCGGCGGCGTCCTCGGTGACGCTCATCGCCCCTCCTCCTGCCCGGCTGGGGTACATCTTGATCGCCCGCGCCCGCCACGCGGCCACCAGCTTCTCCGAGCAGTCCGCCAACAGCCCCTCGGGCAGCCCGAGTCTGCGCACGTCGTTCAGCTTGTTGACCTCGGTCAGCAGGGAGTCCAGGCCGACCGCACCCGGGTCACGCTTGAGCAGCGCCAGCAGCCGGGCCACCCCGACCTCACTCAGACGCTCGATGGCCCGCGCGCAGAACGCCCGCTCCCACCGGTTGCGGGCCGCGACCAGCACCTTCTCAATCCGGGTCCGGCCCGGCGGCTCGATACTCCGCGCCCGGCACTCGACCAGCAGGGCCTCCCGCTGCCGGTCCACCACCAACTCGACCGGGCCCACCTCCATGGCCAGCCACGCGGTGAGCTGTTCCTCGTCCTCCAGCGTCGCCGGCCGGAACCCCAGGGCCTCGCGGATCTGCTTCCGGTGACGCTTCGCGCCCGCCAGGTCGTACTTCGTAAGCTCCGCAGCCGGCACCTTCACCAGACCGGCGACGTACTCCACGGCGGGCGGCGGGAACTCCTCGATGAACTCCGGGAACCGGGCCTCGATCTCGAAGAACTTCAGCATCAGGCAGAAGTCAAGCCTCGGCGACCACTGCTGTCGCACACCCGCCCCTTGTCGTCAGCCCTCCGGGCATTCACCCGGACAGCCCTACGAGGCGTCCTGTCACGGGAAACGGCGGAGAAACGAGCCCCGGAACCTACTGGCGGGTTACTTGTTCCCCAGTGTCCGGGCTGGGACTCCGGGGCCGGAACCGGGTGCTCGTCGCCCACCGGCCCGCCGTACCGGAAGGCGAGATCGTCCAGCAGGCACGGCTCGCCGCTGTCGTCGTCCGGTGCCGGGAATGGGGGGAGGGGCCGTCTCCCTGCGGGCGGCGGCCCCTCGGCTGCGGAGACCTGATCACATGTGGACGACGGGGGCACCCTCGGCGGCGGGCTGCCGGGTGCCGCGGCGATAGAGCAGGAACGCGATGACCGCGCCCACGGCGAAGAAGCCCGCCGACCAGCCGAAGGCGGTGGTGTAGCTCTCGATGGTCGCCTGCGCCTGGACCAACTTGCTGGTCGCGTCCTTGCCGGCCAGATAGTCGGTCGCGGCGCTCGCGGCCAGAGTGTTCAGCAGCGCCGTGCCGATGGAACCGCCCACCTGCTGCATCGCGTTGACCGTCGCGGAGGCGACCCCCGCGTCCCCCGCCGCGACCCCGCCGGTGGCGAGCTGCATGGCAGGCGGCATCACCAGGCCGAGACCCACGCCCATCACGACGAGCTGCGGCAGCACCGCGCTCAGGTAGTGCGAGCCGAGCCCGATGCCGGTGAGCCAGGCCATGCCGGCCGTGGCGACGGCGAAGCCGAGCGGGATCACGGTCCTCGGACCGATCCGCGGCAGCAGCACCGTGGTGCCGAGCTGCGCCGTCACCATCAGCGCCCCGACCATCGGCAGGAACGCCACACCGGTCTTCGTCGGGCTGAAACCGAGGTTCAGCTGGAGGTAGTAGGTGAGGAAGAGGAAGACGCCGAACATGCCCGCGCCGGAGATCAGCACCGCGAGATAGGAGGCCGCGCGGTCGCGGTCCAGCAGGACGCGCAGCGGCAGCAGCGGGTGCGCGGC
Organism: Streptomyces sp. NPDC002513; assembly: GCF_053595355.1. Taxonomy (NCBI): domain Bacteria; kingdom Bacillati; phylum Actinomycetota; class Actinomycetes; order Kitasatosporales; family Streptomycetaceae; genus Streptomyces; species Streptomyces sp. NPDC002513. Next base: position 91,312 of record NZ_JBSFXK010000005.1, read on the forward strand.
CCGGGTCTGCCACCAGGAGAAGGCCGAGAGCAGCAGACCGCCCGCGACCAGGAAGCCCCAGGTCTGCGGCGAACCCCAGTGGTGGGTCTCGGCGTTCGAGAAGCCGTAGACGAGGGAGAAGAGACCGCCGGCGACCAGGACCGTGCCCGGCACGTCGAGCTTGGAGTTCGCCGCGTCCCGGTGGTTGCCGAGCAGGATCCAGCCGCCCGCGAAGGCGACGACGGCGATGGCCACGTTCACATAGAGCGTCCAGCGCCAGTCGAGCGCGTCGGTCAGCAGCCCGCCCAGCAGCAGGCCGACCGCGCCGCCCGCGCCCGCGATCGCGCCGTACACGCTGAAGGCCCGCGCCCGCTCCCGGGCATCGGTGAACGTGGTGTTGAGCAGCGACAGCGCGGCCGGTGCCAGCAGCGCGCCGAAGACGCCCTGCAGGGCGCGGGCGGTGACCAGCATGCCGAAGCCGGTGGCGGCGCCGCCGAGCGCGGAGGCCGCCGCGAAGCCGACGACCCCGACGAGGAACGCGGGCTTGCGGCCGAACAGGTCCGCGATCCGCCCGCCGAGCAGCAGCAGGGACGCGAACGCCAGCGCGTACGCGGTGACGATCCACTGCCGGTTGGCGTCGGAGAAGCCCAGGTCCGCCTGGGCGGACGGGAGGGCGATGTTCACGATGGTGGCGTCCAGCACCACCATCAGCTGCGCGGTCGCGACGACCGCGAGGATCCACCACCGCTTCGGCGCGGCCGTGGGCGGTGCCTCCACGGCGTCCGTCGGGATGCCGTTCTTCACCGTCTGGGACATGGCGGAACCACTCCAGGGAAAGTCGTTCGGAGGACAGCCTCATAAACGAAACTGTTTCGTACGCATCGCAACGCTAGACCGTTTCTCGCGAAACGGCAACGTTTCGATGGGGTCGGCGCGTCCAAGGTCCGCGTTCTTTCATTCCTTGACGGGAATATAACCATCAGGGCATATTGAGGCTGTGTCCGATGCCTCCTTGTGGTCCGCTCTCGGGGACCCCCACCGACGGGCCATCGTCGCGCTGCTCCTGGAGCGGCCGCGGCCCGTCGGTGAGATCGTCGAGGCGTGCGGTCTCAGCCAGCCGAGCACGTCGAAGCATCTGAAGGTGCTGCGCGACGCGGGCCTGGTGCGCGTACGACAGGACGCGCAGCGCCGGGTGTACGCGCTCGACCCGGCCCCGATCGCCGCACTCGACGCCTGGCTCGCCCCCTACCGCAGGCTGTGGAACAGCAGCCTCGACGCGCTGGGACGGCGCCTCGACGAGACCTCGGACGACCCCGACGAACCCCCCACGAAGGACTGATCAGCATGGCCGCCGATCTCACCGGCACCTACCTCACCCTCGACGACGGCCGCCCCGCCGTCCGCTTCAGCCGGGTCTACGACCACCCGGCCGACCATGTCTGGCGGCTGGTCACCGACCCTGACGAACTCGTCCGGTGGTTCCCCTCCCGCGCCGAGTTCGAGCTGCGCCCCGGCGGCACCGTCCACTTCAGCGGGGACCCCCATATGCCGGAGCCCACGGGCACGGTCCTGGCTGTCGACGCGCCCCGGCACCTCTCCTTCACCTGGGGTGGCGACGAACTGCGCTTCGAGCTGGAGGAGTTGGCGGGCGGACGGACCCGCTTCACCCTCACCAACGTCCTCGGGGAGCGGAACACCGCGGCCCGCAACGGCGCGGGCTGGGAGGTCTGCCTCGCGGCCCTGGACGCCCGGGCCCGCGGCGAGCGCTTCGAAGGCCCGCATGCCGGGCTCACCGCCCCCTGGAAGGAGTACTACGAGCGGTACGTCCAGGCCGGGATCCCCTCGGGCGCGCCCGTTCCCGGCACCGACGTCTGACCGCTCACGCCATCTGACGCCGCACCAGTTCGTGCAGCCGCCCGCCGGTGTCCGCGAGCAGCTCCGCCGGCGGGCCCTGCTGGGCTACCTTCCCGTCCTCCATCACGATGACCCGGTCCGCGTCGAGCACCGTGGACAGCCGGTGGGCGATCACGATCCGGGTGGCGTTCAGGGCACGGGTGGACTCGATGACCGTGCGCTGGGTCTCGTTGTCCAGCGCGCTCGTCGCCTCGTCGAAGAACAGGATGCGCGGGCGGCGGATCAGCGCCTGCGCGATCATCAGCCGCTGGCGCTGTCCGCCGGAGATCGCGCCGCTGCCCTGGACGATGGTGTGCAGGCCCATCGGCATCCGCTTGATGTCCTCGGCCAGCCCCGCCATCTCCGCCGCCGCCATCGCCTCCTCCGGCGTGTACGGCTCGGTGCCGCAGATGACGTCCAGGATCGAACCGGTGAACGGCTGGGCGTGCTGGAGCACCACCCCGCACTGCCGGCGCACCGCCGACTGGTCGAGCGCCGCGAGGTCCTGGCCGTCGTACAGGACGCTGCCCGAGACCGGCTTGTCGAAGCCGATCAGCAGGCGCAGCAGCGTCGACTTCCCGGAGCCGCTCGGGCCCACGATCGCCACGAACTCGCCCGGCTTCACCTCGAAGGACACATCGTCGAGGATCAGGGGGCCGTCGTCGCTGTAGCGGAACGACAGCCGGCGTGCCTCGATCGCGCCGGACAGCACGCCCGGCCGGGTGCTCGCCGTACGCACCTCCGGCATCGTGTCCAGGACCGGCCTGATCTCCTCGAACAGCGGCAGCGCCGCCACCGCCGAGACGAACGCGCCGGTGAGCTGGGTGACCGAGGTCAGCAGCATGGTCACCGAGGTGTTGAAGGTGAGGAAGTCGGCGGCCGACAGGGCGCCTCTGGCCGGGCCCGCGAGCAGGATGAACAGCAGCAGCGAGCACAGCGGCAGATACACCGAGCCCAGCACCGTGGTGAGGTTCTTGATCCGGCCCACCTTCTGCTGGAGTTCACGGCTGCGCGCGAACTCGCCGGCCCAGGCGGCATAGGCGTAGTTCTCGGCCGCCGCGACCCGCAGCTTGGGCAGCCCGCGCAGAGTCTGGAACGCCTGGTTGTTCAGCTTGTTGCCGAGCCGCACCAGCCGCCGCTGCCAGCGCACCTGCCACAGCCCGAGCCCCAGGAAGACGGCGGCGATGACGACGAGCATCGCGATCGCGGCCAGCGCCATGGGCACGCTGTACCACAGCAGCAGCCCCAGGTTCATCACACCGACCGTCACCGACTGGGCGACCACCGGACCGACTCCGGCGAGCAGCCGGCGAATGGCGCTGATGCCCATCGCCGCGCTCGCCAGCTCACCGGTGGAGCGCTCCGCGAAGAACTTCGTCGGCAGCCTCAGCAGGCGGTCCCAGATCGCCGGCTGGAGCGTCGCCTCGATCCGCCCCTCCAGGCGCAGGATGCTCAGGTTCTCCAGCAGCATGAACGCCGCCGCCACCACGCCGGTCACCATCAGGGCGAGGCAGACCTGGACGATCAGCCCCTCCTGTGCCTTCGGCACGAACTCGCCGAGCACCTTGCCGGTGGCGATGGGCACCAGCGCGCCGATGGCGACCGTCACCAGACCGCTGAGCAGCAGGCCCAGTAGATCGCCTCGGGTGCCGTGCACGCTGAAGCGCAACAGCCGCAGCGGGCCGAGCCGCTGCTCGGGCAGCGGACGGTAGAACATCACGGCTCGCTGCTCGAACTCCGCCGCGTTCGCCTTCTCGACGGGGGTCTCGCGGCCCGACGACGGCTGGACGGCGACGTAGCCGCCGCGCCGCCACAGCAGCGCGACCGGCGCTCCCGACAGCGCCCGGTGGCCCACCAGCGGCCCGACGTCGTCGCGCCACCAGCGACCGTCCAGTCGTACGGCCCGGGTGCGGACCCGGGAGGCGAGGGCGATGCGCTCGACCGGATCGAGGCGGTCGCTCTCGGTGCCGCTCCCCGCGGGGTCGGCCAGCGTGATCCCGGCCGCGCGCGCCACCAGCCTGCACGCCGCGTAGGTGGCGTCGGCGTCGGCCGCCGTCGTGCGTCGGGCCGACGGCCTGCCGATCGAGGCGAGCAGGGTGCGGTCGGCCTCGGCGCGGACGGCCTCGCCCGCCTTGATGCCGGCCGCGGTACGGCTCTCGTGGCCGCGCTCCACCTGCTCGATCCACCGGTCGAGGGCGGCGAGGAGCCGGTACTGCTGGTCGACCATCCCCTGCCAGACCGCGGGATCCATCAGCAGATCGGCCGCCGCCTCCGCCCCGTAGAGGGAGCCGTACTGGACGCTGCCCGGCGGCACCTGCATCCAGAACACGTCGTCGTCGGTGATCTCGGCGGCCCGTTCGCTCGCCATCGGCGCCTGGAAGAGGATCGACAGGCCCCGGCCGACGCCCAGGGCGAGCGCGTACTCCAGTGGGCTCGTCGTCGGCGGTACGTACTGCGGGTTGCCGTACGCGTCGTACGACCAGGTCTGGGTGTCGACCTGCTGGTACAGCTCGCGCAACTGGATCCGGCGCACCACGCAGTCCCGCACCGGGCGGGCGACCAGCGTGTGCTGGGGTCCCGCGACCGGGCCGAGCAGCAGCGAGCCCGCCTCGAGGCGGCCGAGGTGGTGCCAATGGCCCTGCGCGGCGGCGTCCACCGCGAACAGGTCCAGCGCGCCGGCCGCGACCAGCCACAGCACCTGAGGACCCTCCAGGTCGAGCCGGCTCAGGCCGGAGCAGTCGACCGGGGACCCCATCCCGCCCAGAGCCCCGAGAACGAGGTCGCCCTCGTGAACCGCCGTCATCTCATCGCTCCCTGACCAGCTCGGCATACGCCCCGCCGGCCGCCACCAGGGCGTCGTGCCGCCCGCGTTCCACGATCGTGCCGTGCTGGAGCACCACGATCTCGTCGCTGTCGCGCACGGTGCTGAGCCGGTGCGCGATCACCACGCAGGCGCAGCCCCGCTTGCGCAGGTTGTCGATCACGGTCTGCTCGGTCTCCGCGTCCAGGGCGCTGGTCACCTCGTCGAGGACCAGGATGCTGGGGTCGCGCACCAGCGCCCGGGCGATCTCCAGGCGTTGGCGCTGCCCCCCGGAGAAGTTCCGTCCGTCCTGCTCGACCCGGCTGCGGATGCCGCCCGGGCGGCGCATCACCACGTCGTACAGGGCCGCGTCCTTCAGCGCCGAGACCACCGCGTCGTCCGGGATCGAGGGATCCCACAGCGCCACGTTGTCGCGGACCGTGCCCTCGAAGAGGAAGACGTCCTGGTCGACGAAGGACACCGAGGCGGCGAGCGCGCCGCGCGGAATGTCCTCCAGGCGCCGCCCGTCGATGCGGATCTCGCCCTCCCACGGGGCGTACAGGCCCGAGATCAGCCGGGACACCGTCGACTTCCCGCTGCCCGAACCGCCGACCAGCGCCACCTGCTGACCCGGGCCGACGGTCAGGCTGAAGCCGTTCAGCAGCGGCTTGTCCAGGGGGCTGTAGCCGAACGTGATCTGCTCCAGTTCGACATGGCCGTGCAGCCGGCGGGTCGACTCGCCGTGACTGGCGCGGCCGTAGAGCGGGTCGGCCTGGAAGTTCTCCACGTCCTTCAGCCGGGCCACGTCCGCAGCGAAGTCCTGGATACGGCCCGCGACCCCGTTGAGCCGGGTGATCGGCGCGGTGAACCGGGTCACCAGGGCCTGGAAGGCGACCAGCAGACCGACCGAGATATGCCCCTCGACCGCCCGCAGTCCGCCGATCCACAGGATCAGCGCGCTGTTGAGCGTGGCGAGCGTCGGCGCGACCACACCCAGCCAGGCGCCCGGCACACCGAGCCGCTGCTGTTCCTCCAGCGTGGTGGCGTGCTGCCCCGCCCACTTGCGGAAGTAGCCGTCCTCGCCGCCGGTCGCCTTCATCGTCTCGATCAACTGCAGCCCGGTGTAGGCGGTGTTGGTGAGCCGGGCGCTGTCCGCCCGCAGTTTCGCGGTGCGCGTCGCCCGCAGCCGTACGACCACCCGCATCGCCACCACGTTGAGCAGCGCCACACCGATGCCGACGAACGTCAGCTGCGGGTCGTACGTGTACAGCAGCACCGCGTAGAGCACGACGACGACCGCGTCCACGCCCGCCGCCGCGAGGTCGCGGGCCAGGGTCTCGGCGACCGCGTCGTTGGACTGCAGGCGCTGCACCAGGTCGGCCGGGCTGCGCTGGGCGAAGAACGTCACCGGCAGGCGCAGCAGATGGCGCAGGAAGCGGGCGCTGGAGAGCGTGGAGGAGATGATCCGGCCGCGCAGCAGGTTCGCCTGCTGCAACCAGGTCAGCACGATCGTGAGCAGCACGCACGCGGCCATCGACGTGAACAGCACGCCCAGCAGCGAGGTCTGCCCGCCGATGAGGAACAGGTCGATGTAGGTCCGGCTGAGCGCGGGCATCGCGGCGCCCACCGCCACCAGGAGCAGGCTCGCGAGGATCGCGGCGGGCATCGTGCCCGAGGTGCCGCGCAGCCGGGCGGGCATGGCGCCCAGGATGCCCGGCCTGCGGCCGCCCCGGGTGAAATCCTCGCCCGGCTCCATCACCAGCGCGACCCCGGTGAAGCTGGTGTCGAAGTCCTCCATCGGCACGAAACGGCGGCCCTTGCCGGGGTCGTTGACGTACACGCCCCGGCGGCCGAAGCGGCGCCCCATGCCGTCGTAGACGACGTAGTGGTTGAACTCCCAGAACAGGATGGCCGGCGCCCGCACCTCGGCGAGCGCGGCCGTGTCCATCTGCATGCCCTTGGCCGTCAGGCCGTAACTGCGGGCCGCCTTCAGGAGGTTGCTGGCGCGCGAGCCGTCGCGGGAGACACCGCAGGCGATGCGCAGCTCCTCCAGCGGGATGTGCCGGCCGTAGTGCCCGAGCACCATGGCCAGGGAGGCGGCGCCGCACTCCACGGCCTCCATCTGCAGCACGGTGGGCGTGCGGACGGACTTCGTCCGGCCTTTGGGCGCGGGGCGCTTGGGCGGCACGGAGCGGCGTCTGCCCCGTACCGGGGGCAGGGTGTCCGAGGGAGCGGTCACGGCAGGAGCCAATCGACGGGACGCTGATCGGCCAGGCGGATCGAACCGGAGGCCAGGGTCATGGAGGTGAGGGCGAACGGGGGGCCGTCCACGGACGACCACCGGTAACCGCTCTTCGTGCCGGAGGACGTGTCGAGCCGCACCAGGACGGCCACCGGGCGGCCCTTCTTGGTGAACTGCTCACCGAGCTGGCTGTCGCCGAGGAACGCGGCGATCTGCTGCGCCGACTGGGGCATGCGGTCCACGGACTTCACATGACCGCGCAGCACTCCGTACTGCTGGGTCGGCACGGACTGGACGGTGAGGTCGACGGAGGCGTTCGCGGGAACGGCGGCGGCGTTCTCGGCGGGCACGTACACCGTCGCGTACAGCGGGTCGGAGGCGTGCGCGACCTTCTCCACCGCGGCGACGTTCGTCCCGGTCTGGATGATCTGGCCGATGGTGGCGCCCAGCGCGGTGACGCGACCCGCGGCGACCGTACGGACCACGGAGTCGCCCTGGCTCGTCCGCACCTTCACCACGGGCGCGTCCGCGGGGAGCTGTTCGCCCTCCTTGGCGAGAACCGCTATGACCTGTCCGGCGACGGGGCTCTGCAGCAGATAACTGCCCTCCCCGTGCGTGAGGATGGCCGACGCGCTGACCGTGGAGGCCACCGAGCCGGTGACGGCCCACACCGACGCGGCGGCCATGGCGACCACCGTCACGCCGAGCACGAGCCAGCCCTGGGGGCGGGCGAAGCGGACCGGAAGGTCCAGCTCCTCCGGCGACTGCAGCTTGGCGAGGGCCTGTTGGCGGAACTGCACGGAACTTTCCCTCACCTGTTCGGAGCGATTTACGGCATCCGAGAGTCCCGGAACCGGGAGACGGTTCCGGGACTCAACGGCACAAGCTGCGATCAGAGGCCGGCGACCAGGCCGGTGACCGGGGCGACGTTCAGGCCGGTGACACCCTCGACGGTGCCGATGGCCGTGCCGACCAGGCCGGAAACCGGGGCAACGCTGTCGACCACGCCGGTGACGGTGCCAACGGCGTTGATCTGCAGGCCACCCGAAACGGCGTCCAGCTCGGCGTCCGAGATCTCGGCGGTCTCAACCTGGGGGGTGGAGTTCATGATGGAACTTCCCTTCATATGGATATTCACAAGGGGAGAGCGGCCCCCCTCTGGGGACAGATGGTCGGCCGCGTCCGCAGGTGCCGGGATCCGTCGCCGGGCCCCATGGGGGCGGCCCCCGCGGTGCAACGGATCAAAGCACGTCGGAGCGCGGCTCTTCCAATCAACCAGCGCCCTCACCAGGGCACTTGGTGTCCCGGCGCGGTGATCCGTGCAGGCGCGCGCACGGTGCGTCGGCGACTTCTTCACATGCCGCGCCGCATCGGAACGCTCGGTCTCTTGCCGCCCGGAAGCCGAATGGGACACTCCTGGTCCAATGGCGCGAGCCCCGGCGCGCACGTGTGCAGATCCGTCGTGCACGGTGGCTCGGTTGCGCAATCGATGTGCAGATTCCCTGAAGCCGGGATTCGGCTCCCCGTGTTGAACCGAACGTCACCAAGCGGCAACGGAACGTGTGTGTACGGAACTTGGTGCGGCCGGTTGCTTGCGGAACCTGCCGTCGGTGCAGGAGCGGCTGAACGCCCCACATGACACGTACGTATCAACAGGCATCCAGGCGCCCCAGTCAGCTGCCGGACGGCGGCAACGCACCCCCGTCCCCAGGAGGTCGAGAGTTGAGTCACAAACGCATACCCAAGCGCAAGGCCGTGATCGCGGCGGGAAGCGTGGCGGCGCTCGGAGCAGCGGCCCTCCTTCTGCCCAACGCCAACGCGTCCCAGACGGATTCGTCAAACGCCGCTCCGAAGACGTTCAAGGCGAACGACGCCTCGGACCTCGCCTCGCAGATCGCCGCTCAGCTCGGCGGTGCCTTCGCGGGCTCGTACTACGACGCCGGCAAGCAGCAGATCGTCATCAACGTGGTCGGCGACAACAGCAACGTCGTCAACACCATCAGAAAGGCCGGCGCGATCCCCAACCAGGTGCACAACAGCACCGTCGCGCTCCAGGCCGCCGCCAAGACGCTCAAGGCGAAGGCCACGATCCCCGGCACCGCGTGGACCGTGGACCCCAGGACCAACAAGATCCGGGTCACCGCCGACAGCACGGTCACCGGCGCCCGGTGGGACACGCTGGAGTCGACGGTCAAGAGCCTCGGCACGGGCACGGCGACCCTCAAGAAGTCCGGCGGCACGTTCAAGACGCTGCTGTCGGGCGGTGACGCCATCTTCGCCCAGGCCAACGGCGGCGGCGTCCGCTGTTCCCTCGGCTTCAACGTCACCACGAGTGACGGCAGCCCGGCCTTCCTGACGGCCGGTCACTGCGGAGTCGCGGCCAAGCAGTGGTCCGACTCCCAGAACGGCCGGCCGATCGCCACCGTCGACCAGGCCACCTTCCCCGGCAACGGCGACTTCTCGCTCGTCACGTACGACGATCCCAACACCCAGGCCCCGAGCGAGGTCAACGCCGGCAACGGGCAGACGGTCCAGATCACCCAGGCCGCGGACGCGGTGGTGGGCCAGCGGGTCTTCCGGATGGGCAGCACCACCGGTCTGCACGACGGAACCGTCACCGGACTCGACGCCACCGTCAACTTCCAGAGCGAGACCGACCCGGCCGGCGTCGACACCGTCACCGGCCTCATCCAGACCGACGTCTGCGCCGAGACCGGTGACAGCGGCGGCTCCCTGTTCACCCAGGACGGCAGCGCGGTCGGCCTCACCTCGGGCGGCAGCGGCGACTGCACCGCGGGCGGCGAGACCTTCTTCCAGCCGGTGACCGCGGCGCTCAAGGCGACCGGCGCCACGCTCGCCGCGGGCGGCGCGGCGGGCTCGGGCGACCAGAGCGGGTCCGGTCAGCAGAGCGCGAGCCCCGGCGACCAGAGCGGGTCCGGTCAGCAGGCGGGCGGCGCGGCCGACGGATCCTCGCTGACGAGCCACTGAGTCACTGAGCCGCAGAGCAACGGAGCTGTAAAGCAACGGAGTTACTGGGTCGCAGATTCGGTAGTTCAGTATGTCTGTGTGCCGGTCCGGCCCTCCGGGGGGAGGGCCGGACCGCTCGGCATCGGCCGAGCACGCCCCCGGACGTTCGAGGCCGCGAAGTCCCCCCGGCCGGGGCGGTGTCCGGACCGGTCACCCCTCGTCGGCGCCCCGCCTCCCGCCGCCCTGTGATAACGACACGCACAAGGAGCTGCGCCGACACACGCAAGGGGGCTGCGCCAAAGTCGCGGAAGCGCTGTAATTGCAGTGTGGGCAGTGAGAGCGCTGCGGGACGCAGAACGAGAACGCGGCGTGCGGAACTTGCCCTCAAGACGCTCACCGCGGACCTCGAACCGCGCGAGCGGCTGCGCCGGGTCCTCGAACAGGCCCTCGCCTTCACGGGGGCGACCCTCGCCGCCGTCTACGCCCCGCACGAGGACGGTGAGGGGCTGCGGCTGACCGAGTCGGTCGGTGTGCCGAGGGCCCTGTACGGGCTGCGCGACGTCCACCCTCTTCCCGCGGGGTCTCCCCTGGCGGACGCCCACCGCTGCGGTGAGCCCCGGTGGCTCGCCCCCGAGGACCTCGGCCGCTGCGCCGACGCGGGCCATCTGCCGGACCCGGACTTCTGGATGGGGGTGCTGCCCCTGCGCGACGGTGGCTGCCTGGCCGCCGTCACCGATCATCCGGACGGCTTCGACGCCGAGGACCGCGAGTGCCTCCAACTCGTCGCCGAGGCCGTCGCGGGCCCCGGGCCGGCCCCCGCCGGTCCGGGCAGACGGGTCGGCAGCTCGTTCAGCCTCGCCTTGGACAGCGGCCGGGTCGAGGTCGACGGCCAGATGCTGGACCTCTTCGGCATCGATCCGGACGAGTTCGACGGCAGGGTCGATACCCTGCTCGCCCGGACCGTGCCGGAGGACGTGCCGGGCCTGATGTCCGTCGTCGAACCCGACCGTCTGTCCGTCGGCGACCGGGAACTGGAGTTCCGGATCCTCCAGCCCTCCGGCGAGCCGAAATGGCTGCGGCTGCGCGGGCGGCTGCTGCCCGGGGAGGGGGACCGGCCGACCCGGCTCGTCGGTGCGGTGGCCGAGGCCTCGAAGCTGCGCCCGGCCGTCAGCGACGTCACCCGCATCCAACGGCTCGCCGCGGCCCTCGCCACGGCCGGTACCGTCCGCGACGTCAGCGCAGCCGTGGTCGCCGCCCTGCGCACACCCCTGGGGGCGGACCGTATCGCCCTGGCCGAGCTGGAGTCCGACCGGCTCGTCGTCACCGTCCTCGACCCGCCCGCACCGGAGGCCTGGCCCGAACTGTGGCGTACCGAATGGCGCACCGAGTGGCCCGACGCTCCCGTACGCGCCATGCCGACCCTCGCCGCCGCGCTGCGGGAGGGCCGGGCGGCGATCTGGCCCGCCGGCACGGACCTGGAGCCCGCGCTCGCCGACGTGGGGCCCGGCGGCCTGGTCGTGCTGCCGCTGCCCGCGGGCGGACAGACGGCCGGCGCCTGCCTCATCGGCTGGGACAGCCCGCACGACTTCACCCCCGACGAACGCGCCCTGCTCACCGCCGCCGCCGGCCTCGCCGGACAGGCGCTCGTGCGCGCCCACGCCTTCGACGCCGAACACGAACTCATCGGCATGCTCCAGCGGGCCCTGCTTCCGCGTCGCCTGCCCCGGCTGCCCGGCGCCGACGCCGTGGCCCGCTATCTGCCCCCCACCGCGGGCCTGGAACTCGGCGGCGACTGGTACGACGTGATCCCGCTGCCCGACAACCACGCCGCCCTCGTCATCGGCGACGTACAGGGCCACAACGCCTCAGCCGCCGCCCTGATGGGCCAGATGCGCACGGCCCTGCGCGCGTACGCCGCCGAGGGCCACCCCCCTGACGTCGTCGTCTCGCACGCCAACCGGCTTCTCCTGGATATGGAGTCCGACCTCTTCGCCACCTGCTGCTACATCGACGTCGACATGGAGGAGGGCACCGCCTGGTGCGTCCGCGCCGGACACATCCCGCCGGTGCTGCGCCATCCGGACGGCAGAACGGAGATCATCGAGGTGGAGGGCGGACCGCCGCTCGGCGTCGTCAGCCAGGCGGACTTCCCGATGACCCCGCTACGGCTGCAGCCCGGCGCGGTCGTCGCCCTCACCACGGACGGGCTGGTGGAGACCGCCGAGACCAGCCTCGAGAACGGCCTCACCCGGCTGGCCCGGGAACTGTCCGCCGCCGATCCCGGGCACCTCGGGCTCGTCGCGGACGCGCTGCTCGCCGAGGCCAACCGCAGCGATGACGTCGCCCTCCTCCTCATCCGCTACGACGGGATGGCGGTGCGCCCGCTGCGCGAGACCTGGTCGGTGTGGCGCGTGCCCGAGGCGGTCCGGCACGCCCGCCGCTTCACCAGGCGCGCCCTGCGTACCTGGGGCGTGGCGCAGGAGGACCTCGACACCGTGCTTCTCGTCACCTCCGAACTGGTCACCAACGCCCTCGTGCACACCGACGGCCCGGTCCGCCTCGACCTCACCCTGCTCAACCGCCGGCTGCGCGTCGCGGTCGCGGACGCCTCGCCGCGTACGCCGGTCAAGCCGACGAGCATCGGCTGGGAGGCCACGGGTGGCCGCGGCATCCTGCTCGTCGAGGCCCTGGCGGGGGCGTGGGGGACGCTCCCGGTGAGCGGTGGCAAGCAGGTGTGGGCGGACCTCTTCCTGGAGCACACGCCGACAGGTTGACGCACAGCGCCGGGCCCTGATCCGGGGTGGCGGCGCGCTCGGCGGATCCGCCGCGGGGCCGGCCGGTGCGGGCCGCCCTCCCGTCCTCGTCGGCCCGCGGTTCCCCGGAGCAGCGAGCGGGCGGGCGGCTTGCGCTGACCGCCTCCGGCACCGCGGCCGTGGAGTACGCGCTGGTCACGAGCGGTGCGACGGCTCCGTCCGCGTCCGTGCTGAGCGCGGGGCGGACGGAGCCGTCGGCGTGGGCGGCGTAGGCGATCAGCGAGCGGAGGGACTCGTCCAGTCCGCCGGGACATGGGCCAGGCGCACCCGCTGCGGGTGGTCGCCGACCGGGACCGAGGCGACCTTCTCGCCGGTCGAGAAGTCGATCGCGGTGACCTGGTCGGCGCCGCTCTCGGAGATGACGCAGTCCTTGCCGTCCCCGCTCACGGTCGCCCAGTAGGGTTTGGCGGCGGTGACGAGCGGGCCCTCCTGGAGGGTCGCGCGGTCGACGACGGTCGCGTAGTCGTCCATCGTGCCCGCGACGCACAGCTTGGTGCCGGACGGGTTCATCGAAATGCCGTGGTGGCGTGAGTCGTTGACCCACGTGGTGCGGTCCTGCTGGTCGCCGGGTTCTTCGGCAGGGTCTTCACCCGGGTGATCTTGTCGGCGGCCACGTCGTACTCCAGGAAGCCGTTGAAGAACGACACCTGGAAGTAGAGCTTGGACTCGTCGGGAGTGAAGACGGCGGGACGTACGGCGTCGGAGAAGTCCTTGAGGCCGATGGCGTCCAGCCGGCTGCGCATGTCGATGACCTTGACCTGCTTGAAGGTGCCGGCGTCCACGACCGTGAGGTGACGGTCGCCCTTGGTCAGTCCCACGCCGGGTCGTCGAGCGAGGTGTTGACGTCGCCGATGGCCATGTTCCAGAGGTACTTGCCGTCCTTGGTGAAGATGTTCTCGTGCGGCTTGTCGCCGGTGGCGAACTCACCCAGTTCCCTGCCCGTTTCGATGTCGAGGACCTGCACCTTGTTGGCGGTGGAGGCGGAGACCGCGACCCGGGTGCCGTCGGGGGAGACCGCCATGTGGTCAGCGCGGTAACCGGCCACCGGAAAGCGCCAGTTGATCCTTCCGGTGGTCAGGTCGATGGACACGACGTCAGCGAAGCTCGGCCGGGAGACGACCATCGACCGGCCGTCCGGCGTGGAGTACATGTCGTCGACGAACTGGTCGTGCCCCTCGCCGACGCTGTTGCGGATGGCCATGAAATAGATCCACTTGATGGGATCGGCGTTGATCTCCGCCAGTCGCTCGGCCTTGTCGGGGATCACGTTGACACGGCCGATCCTCGCGAAGTCGCCGCTCGACCGGATGACGTCGGCGGTGCCGTCCCAGTTGTTGCCCACGAACATCACCTCGCGCAGCGCGGCCGAGGAGTCCTGAGCGGAGGCCGCCGTCGCCGTCCCGCCGGCGGTCAGGGCGAGGGCGGCGGACAGGGCGAGCAGGTACCGGGGTCTGAAGGCAGGCATGGTGGGGGTCCTGTCGTCGATGGGGTGCGGTGAAGGCCGTGAATCCTGGTGCGGGCATGACAATGTGGCGGCGGTGCGGTGCCCGGCGGGGCCGGGCGGTGCGACTCGGCGATGGTGAATACGGCTGCGCGGAGGATGACTTACTGGAAAGTAAGGAGGGGTGGCCCTCTTCACAAGACTCCGTGCGCGACAAATTCGAACGAGAGGCGAATGGACGGGCAAGTGAGGCGAAGGAGTGCGTGACGGGCCGGCTCGGACGGCCCACGGAGCGGTACGAGCCCCGCCTGTGTCCGTTTCCCCCGGGCCGTGCGGCAACGGAGTTCGCCCCTGGCTCGATTTCGCCGGTGCCGAGACGGTCCGAAGGAGAGGCGCACGTGTAGCGCTTGACATTCCGGGAGGTCGGCCGGAGCATCGCGAGTGAGATCGGTGAATGAGTTTTCACTGGGCGAACAAATCGTGGCCGCAGTGGACTTCTCATGCCGTGGTCCACAGACGTACTGCCGTAGCTACGTACCGAAGGAAGCCGCCCATGCCCGTCACCCGTGAACTCGTCATCGGCGGCAAGGACGTGCCCGCCGCGTCCGGCCGTACCACCGCCGACGTCAACCCCTACACCGGCGAGACCTACGCGACCGTCGCCGCTGCGGGGCCGGAAGACGTCACGCGGGCGGTGGACGCCGCGGACGCGGCCTTCGCCGAGTGGGCAGCACTCGCGCCCTTCGCCCGCCGCGCCATCTTCCTCAAGGCGGCCGACCTGCTTCAGTCCCGCGGCGAGCAGGTGGCCGAGATCATGGCGCACGAGGCGGGCGCCACCCGGCCGTGGGCATTGTTCAATGTCTCCCTCGCCGCGAACATCCTGCGCGAGGCGGCGGCCGCGGTCACCGCGCCGCGTGGTGAGGTGCTCAGCGCCCAGGAGGAGGGCGCGCTCGGTCTCGCGGTCCGTGAACCGCTGGGCGTCGTGGCCGCGTTCGCCCCCTGGAACGCGCCGGTGATCCTCGGCGTACGGGCGGTCGCGGCGCCCCTCGCGGCGGGCAACACGGTCGTCGTCAAGCCGAGCGAGGACGCGCCGATCGCCTGCGGGCTGCTGATCGCGGACGTACTGCGCGAGGCCGGGCTGCCGGACGGCGTGCTGAACGTGGTCACCAACGCGCGGGAGGAGGCCGCCGGGGTCGCCGAGGCGCTGATCGCCGACCCGCGGGTCAGGGCGGTGAACTTCACCGGCTCGACCAACGTGGGGCGGATCATCGGCGAGCACGCGGCCCGTCATATCAAGCCCGCGGTCCTGGAGTTGGGCGGCAAGAACGCGGTGATCGTGCTGGACGACGCCGACGTGGACTACGCCGTCGACGCGGCCTGCTTCAGCGTGTTCATGAACGCCGGGCAGATCTGCATGTCCGGTGACCGGATCCTCGTCCACGAGTCGCTCGCGGAAGAGTTCACCCGGAAGTTCGCCGAGAAGGCCGCCTCGCTGCGGGCGGGTGACCCGACGCATCCCGGGACCGTGGTGGGGCCGCTGGTCAACATGGCGGCCGCGCAGCGGGTGGCCGGGCTGGTGAAGGACGCGGTGGCCAAGGGAGCCCAGCTTCTCATCGGCGGCGAGCCCGAGGGCGCGATGTACCCGGCCACCGTGCTCACCGACGTGCCCAAGGACGCCGACCTGTACTACGGCGAGGCCTTCGGCCCGGTCTGTGTGATCGACACCTTCCCCGACGACGACACCGCGGTGTCCCTCGCCAACGACACCGACAACGGCCTGACCTGTGGGATCATCACCGAGAACGCCACCCACGGCCTGGCCGTCGCCCGCCGGGTGCGTACCGGCATCGTGCACATCAACGACCAGTCGGTGGCCGACGAACCGCACGCGCCCTTCGGCGGGGTGAAGGCATCCGGCTACGGCCGCTTCGGCGGCCGGTGGGGCATCGAGGCCTTCTCCAACACTCGCTGGGTCACCCTCGCGGGCCGGCACGCGCACTACCCCTTCTGAGTGGAGGGGGCTTCCGGCGGCGAGGACCGGGCCGCCCGCGCGGAGACCGCGGCGCGGGCGGGGGTGGGCACGCCCCGGGCAGCCGCCCGCGCCCGTGCCGACCGGCGGATCGTCGGGGTGCCGCCGTTGCGTAGGCTTCCGCCCGTGGACCTCGCCACCCCGGCCGAGGACCTCCGGCCGCTCGCGGGACCGGCCGCCGGAGGGCGATTCCACCGCCGACCAGGCCCGTACTGGTGCGTGGCGCGGTGGCCGTCCTACTCGTCGTGCCGCTCGTGCCCTCCGCACAGGTGGTCGAGGCGGCAGACGCCGTGATGCTCCGGGGTGGAGCCGCTCCGTGGGGTGGCGGGTGTCCTCGCGTGCGCCGCGCACTCGGCGCGCTGCGCGCTCTTCACCATCTGCTCGCTGTCGGACGCGGCGTTGGCCAGGCTGGTGCAGCACAGGGCCAGCAGCAGGGCGCCCGCGACGAACGGCAGGGTCCGCCTGGGCGGCGGGGGAGCGAGCAGCGCACGTACGCGCTGCGGCACCGCTCCGCCGGTCGCGGCCAGTGCCATGGGGCGGGACGCGTCGGCGGCGGTTGCGAGGGCGGCTCGTCCGACCGCGCGGGCCACGACCGTACGGCTGCCGATCCGCGCAGCGGCCTCCTCGTCGGCCCAGCGCTCCAGGACGAAGGCGCCCGTCGTCACAAGGGGCCGTAGGAGCGGATTCACGGCTGCCGCGAGCCGCCAGACGGCCTGGAACACGGAGTGCCTGCCCCGCAGATGGGCTCGCTCGTGCGCCAGCAGGGCCTCGCGCTCGCCGTCGCTGAGGCAGCGCAGCATGCCCCGGGACACCACGATCCGCCCCGGCACGCCCGGCAGCGCGAACGCCCGTGGCGCGTCGTCGTCGAGCACGGCCAGTTCCGTGTCGCCGGGCAGCCGGGCGCACTCCCGGCGGGCCCACGCGACATGCCGGGCCTGGCGCACGGCGGCGACGGCCAGTCCCCCGCAGGACGCCGCCAGGGTGAGGGTCGCCGCCAGTGCGGCCGCCGGATACACCGGGTCGGCGGCGCGCAGGGCGGACACCGACCAGCCGCCCTCCTCGGCGACCTCCGGTATCTGGGCGAACCCCGTGAACGCCAGCAGGGCGAGCGAGCCCGTCCAGCCGGCCGCCGTCACCAGCGCCGCGCAGGCCAGGGCCCATGCGGCGGGGCGCGGGGCCAGCCTCCGGACCGGCCGGGGGGCGAGCACCGTGAGGACGGCGGTGACCAGGAACGGTATGTAGACGCTGATCAGCACCGGCTCAGCGCCTCTCGTCGAGGTGTCCGCCGCCCTCGCGCCCGTCGTGCCCCGACAGCAGCCGCTGCAGCAACTGCTCGTCCTCCTGCGACAGTTCGGAGACGAACCGGGTCAGCACCGCCTCACGGTCGGAGCCGTGCTCCAGCAGTGTGTGCATCCGCTCGGCGGTGTGGGACGCCTCGTCGCGGGTCGGCTCGTACGCGTAGCCGCGGCCCTCGCGGTGCCGGACCAGCAGGCCCTTGTCGTGCAGCCGGGTGAGGATCGTCAGGACGGTGGTGTACGCCAGGTCCCCCGGCAGTCGCCCCCGGACCTGCCGCGCGGTGAGCGGTCCGTCGGCCGCCCAGAGGGCGGCGAGCACCCCGCTCTCCAGTTCGCCGCGGGCCCGCCTGCCGGATGCCCCGCCGGCCTCGTCGTTCCTCCGGTCGTGCACCGTTCACCGCACCCTTCGCCGCTCGGCTCCTCAGACTACCCGGCGGTACTACTACTGCATGTAGGAAGTATGCTTCGGGCTTCGAAACGCGAACTACTACATGTTGTAGAGTTCTGCCGCTCCCTTCTGTGCGGAGGACAACCCCATGCCCCAGTCTGCGCTGTTCGGCCCTGCCCGACGAACGGCCCCGATGCCCGCGCTCGCGGGCGCCGCCGGGCGCTCCCGAGCCGTGACGACGCCCCCGGGGCGGGTCACCATCGTCTCCGCGAGCGTCGGAGCCGGTCACGACGGCGCCGCCGCCGAACTGGCCCGCCGCCTGGGGGCGGCCGGATTCGACGTCGACCGGTACGACCTGCTGGACCTGCTGCCCGCCCGGCTCGGCCGGGCCGTGAAGGACGGCTATCACCGGATGCTCGTCCGCGCCCCCTGGGCCTACCAGCGGATCTACGCCAGCACCGAGCGCGCCGGGGGCGGCGGCCCGATGGCGCGCGCCCTCCTGCGTGCCGCCGAGGAGCGGGTGCTGCGCGCCCTGCCTCAGGGCACCGGCGCGGTCGTCTCCACGTATCCGGGCGCCAGCCGGGTGCTGGGCAAGCTGCGTCTCGACGGCCGGCTGACCGCGCCCGTGCTCACGTACCTGACCGACTTCTCGGTGCACCCGCTGTGGGTGGCGGACGGCGTGGACATCCATCTCGCGGCCCATGCGGTGCCCGCCGCGCAGGCCCGGGCCGCCGGCGCCTCGGACGTCCGGGTGTGCGGGCCGGTGGCCGATCCGCGGTTCCGGCCCGGTGGCGTGGGGGAGCGCAGCCGGGCGCGCGAGCGGTTCGGACTGCCGGCGCGCGCGCCCCTGGCGCTGCTGGTCGCCGGTTCCTGGGGCGTCGGCCCCGTCCGGCAGGTGGCCCTGGAACTGCGCGACTGCGGAGCGGCCGTACCGGTCGTCGTCTGCGGCCGCAACGAGGCCCTGGCCGGGCGACTGCGCGCGGACGGCATTCACGCCTACGGCTGGGTCGACGACATGCCCGGGCTGATGCACGCCGCCGATGTCCTCGTCCAGAACGCCGGGGGCCTGACCTCCCTGGAGGCGTTCGCCACGGGCCTGCCCGTCGCGAGCTATCGCTGCATACCCGGCCATGGGCTGACCAACGCCGCGGCCCTGGACGCGGCGGGCGTCGCCGTCTGGATCCGCGACCCGGCCGAACTCAAGCCCGTGCTCACCGATCTGATCGACGGACCGCTCGGGCCGCGCCAGCGTGCGGCGGGCCTCGCGCTCTTCGCCGCCGACCCGGATGGCGGCCCCGCCGCCGAGATTACGCGGGTCCACCGCCCAGGGCTGTCATCCTGGGGTCCGGTCCGCGCGGGCCGGCGGACGCGCCACGGCATCCGCCGGCTCGCCGTCACCACCGCCGCGGCGTGTGCCGTAGGGGCCTGCGCCGTCGGCACGGGCGTCATGACGACGTACGGCGGCCCCGGCCTCAGGTACGCCATCGGACACGGCCTGGACCTGGACGACCTCGCACCGGGCCACGACCCCCGTCCGGGGGGACACCACTCGTGACCGCCGCACGACTCCGACCGGAGGGACTCGACTCGTGACCGCCGCACAGCCCCGACCGGAGGGACTCGACCGGTGACCGCCGCACGCCTGATGCGCGTGGCCGCCCGCGCCGCGCTGCCCGCCCTCGCCGCCGCCCATGTCGCGCCCGTCGTCTCCACCTTCGGACCCCTGCGCAACCGCGTCATGCCCCGGCTGTCCGGCCGTGGCCGGGCCGGCCATGTCGCCCTCACCTTCGACGACGGCCCCGATCCCGTCTCCACCCCGCTGTTCCTGAGGCTGCTCGCCGACCGCGGTGTGTACGCCACCTTCTTCCTGCTCGGCAACCAGGCGCACCGCTCACCCGGCCTGGTCCGCGACATCGCCGCGGCGGGCCACGAGATCGGCATCCACGGCTGGCTGCACCGTCCGCTGCTGCTGCGCGGCCCACGCGCCACCTACGACGACTTCGCCCGCGCCCGGGACACCGTCGGCGCCATCACGGGCCGGCAGCCGCGGCTCTTCCGGCCTCCCTACGGCGTCATGTCGGCCGCCGCGCATCTGGCCGCCCGCCGCCTCGACCTCACCCCGGTGCTGTGGACCTGCTGGGGCGAGGACTGGACCGCCCGCGCCACACCGCGATCCGTGCACCGCACGGTGACGGCCGACCTCGACGGCGGCGGGACCATCCTGCTGCACGACTCCGACTGCACCTCCGCGCCCGGCGCCTGGCGGTCGGCACTGGGCGCGCTGCCGCTGGTCCTCGACACCTGCGAGCAGCGCGGATACGAGGTCGGGCGGTTGGCCGATCATGGATGGCCCCGCCTGCCGGTGGCTTCTACGGCGTAGGACGGCGGCGTAGCGCGGCGGCGTGGGGAGGCGGCGTGGGGAGGCGCCCAATTTACTTGAGTTAGGCAACGATATGGTAAACTCCCGGATATGCCCACCTCACAGCCGCGTTCCGCCCCCGCCTCACCGGAAGTGATCGATATCGAGCGAGCGCTCAGTCGCATCACTTACCTGAGCACGCGCGCCCGGCAGCACGACCGTCTGATGGCGCTGGCGGGTGTGCCGCTGGACCGTGCCGCCGTCGCCCTGCTGCGGCAGATCGCCGACTCCGAGCCGCTGCGCCCGGGCGAGCTGGCCAACCGGCTCGGAGTCGAGGCCTCGCACGTCACCCGGCAGGTGCAGCAGTTGGAGAAGTCGGGCCATGTCAGTCGGGTGCCGGACCCGGACGACCGCCGCGCCCAGCGCATCGAGCTCACCGCCCTGGGGCGGGAGGCCATCGACCGCATCCGCGAGACCGGCGTCCGTGGCATGCAGGCGGCCCTCTCCGCGTGGTCGCCCGAGGAACTTCGGCAGCTCGCCACCCTCTTCCACCGCATGGTCGACGATTTCCTCGCGCACTCCGCCGATGACGAGCCCGCTCAGGAGATCCGCACCACCGCACGCCCCGCATCCTGACCCCGCCCCCCGAGCCCCGCCCCGCGCGTGCGCCGGTCGGCCGTGCACGGTGCGCGCGGACCCCGCGTCGAGCCGATCCCGTATCCCTCGCGCGGAATACGTGCACAAGGGGTTCCCACCACGCAATGATCATGGGTGTGGGCCGCCGTGGCCCGCTCCGGGCGCATCGCGCCCGCACCACCGACGGAAGGCAGCAGCACCATGGCGCAGGAAGTACGCGGCGTGATCGCCCCTGGCAAGAACGAGCCGGTGCGGGTCGAGATGATCGTCGTGCCGGATCCGGGTCCCGGTGAGGCGGTGGTGCGCATCCAGGCGTGCGGTGTCTGCCACACCGACCTGCACTACAAACAGGGCGGCATCAGCGACGACTTCCCGTTCCTGCTCGGCCACGAGGCGGCCGGCGTCGTCGAGTCGGTCGGCGAGGGCGTCACCGACGTCGCCCCCGGCGACTTCGTGATCCTCAACTGGCGGGCGGTGTGCGGCGTGTGCCGTGCCTGTCGGCGCGGCCGCCCCTGGTACTGCTTCGACACGCACAACGCCACGCAGAAGATGACCCTCGCCGCCACCGGCCAGGAACTCTCCCCGGCCCTCGGTATCGGCGCCTTCGCGGAGAAGACGCTGGTCGCGGCCGGACAGTGCACCAAGGTCGACCCGTCCGTCTCCCCGGCCGTGGCGGGCCTGCTGGGCTGCGGTGTGATGGCCGGCATCGGCGCCGCCATCAACACCGGGAACGTCGGACGCGGCGACTCCGTGGCCGTCATCGGCTGCGGCGGCGTGGGCGACGCGGCCATCGCCGGGTCGTATCTCGCGGGCGCGGCGAAGATCATCGCGGTGGACATCGACGACCGCAAGCTCACCACCGCGCGGGAACTGGGCGCGACCCACACCGTCAACTCGCGGCAGACCGACCCCGTCGCGGCGATCCGCGAGCTGACCGGCGGCTTCGGCGCCGACGTCGTCATCGAGGCGGTCGGCCGCCCGGAGACCTACGAGCAGGCCTTCTACGCCCGTGACCTCGCCGGCATCCTCGTCCTCGTAGGCGTTCCCACCCCGGAGATGAAGCTGGAACTGCCGCTCCTCGACGTCTTCGGACGCGGCGGGGCGCTCAAGTCGTCCTGGTACGGGGACTGCCTGCCCTCCCGCGACTTCCCCATGCTGATCGACCTGCACCTGCAAGGGCGCCTCCCGCTCGACAAGTTCGTGACCGAGACCATCGCCCTCGACGAGGTCGAGAAGGCCTTCGAGCGGATGCACCGCGGTGACGTGCTGCGCTCGGTGGTGGTGCTGTGATGACCACCCGCATCGACCACCTGGTCACCTCCGGCGCCTTCTCCCTCGACGGCGGGACGTGGGAGGTCGACAACAACGTCTGGATCGTCGGTGACGACCACGAGGCCATCGTCGTCGACGCCGCCCACGACGCCGACGCCATCGCCGAGGCCGTCGGCGACCGGCGGTTGCGCGCCATCGTGTGCACACACGCCCACAACGACCACATCGACGCCGCCCCCGCCCTCGCCGAGCGCACCGGCGCGATGATCTGGCTCCACCCGGACGATCTGCCGCTGTGGAGGATGACCCACCCGGACCGCCTCCCCGACCGTTGGCTGGACGACGGCCAGGTGATCGAGACGGCCGGCACCGATCTGACCGTGCTGCACACCCCGGGGCACGCCCCCGGCGCGGTCTGCCTCTACGACCCGGGCCTCGGCACGGTCTTCACCGGCGACACCCTCTTCCAGGGCGGCCCCGGGGCCACCGGACGCTCGTTCTCCCACTTCCCGACGATCATCGCGTCGATCCGCGACCGCCTGCTGACCCTCCCGCCCGACACGGTGGTCCGCACAGGACACGGCGAGTCGACGACCATCGGCGCCGAGGCACCCCACCTCGACGAGTGGATCGCGCGCGGCCACTGACCCGACGTCGCGCCGGAACACGGGCGCGAAAAGGCGACAGAAGATGTCCGGCTTCCGCGAAACGATCGACGCACACCACTTCACGACGCGGAGGTCGGACATGGCAAGGCCACTCGAAGGCAAGGTCGCACTGGTCGCAGGAGCGACGCGGGGCGCGGGGCGGGGAATCGCCGTGGAGCTGGGCGCGGCCGGCGCCACGGTCTACGCCACCGGCCGCAGCACCCGCGCGCGACGCTCCGCGTACGACCGGCCCGAAACCATCGAGGACACCGCCGAGCTGGTGACGGCGGCGGGTGGGCACGGCATCGCCGTACCCACCGACCATCTGGTCCCCGCCGAGGTGCGCGCCCTCGTGGAGCGCATCGCGGACGAGCAGGGGCGCCTGGACATCCTCGTGAACGACATCTGGGGCGCCGAGAAACTCTTCGAGTGGGACAGCCCCGTCTGGCAGCACGACCTCGACAAGGGACTGCATCTACTGCGGCTCGCCATCGACACGCACGCCATCACCAGCCATTACGCGCTGCCCTTGATGCTGCGTCACCCCGGCGGCCTGGTCGTCGAGATGACCGACGGAACCGCCGAGTACAACCGCGACACCTACCGGGTCTCGTTCTTCTACGACATCGCCAAGGCGGCGGTGCTGCGCATGGCGTTCGCCCTCGCCCACGAGCTGGGGCCCCGCGGCGCCACCGCGGTCGCCCTCACCCCGGGCTGGCTGCGCTCGGAAATCATGCTCGACGGGTACGGGGTGACGGAGGAGAACTGGCGCGACGCCCTGGAGCGCGAGCCGCACTTCGGTATCTCCGAGAGCCCCTCCTACGTCGGCCGGGCGGTCGCCGCGCTGGCCGCCGACCCCGGGGTGACCCGCTGGAACGGCGCCTCCCTCTCCAGCGGGCAGCTCGCCGGGGTGTACGGCTTCACGGACCGCGACGGCAGCCGCCCGGACGCCTGGCGCTACATCGTCGAGGTCCAGGACGCGGGCAAGCCGGCGGACCCGACGGGATACCGCTGACCGGGCCTCACACGGTGCCGGACAGCCAGGGCCTGACCTGTCTGCGCGCCTCGTGCAGACGGGACTTCAGCGTGCCCAGCGGGACCCCGAGCCGTTCGGCGACCTCCGCGTACTCCAACTGGCAGATGTCCCGGTAGACCAGCGGCGCCACCAGTTGCGGATGCTCGCGCTCCAGCCGCTCCAGGGCCTCCAGCAGGTCGATGCGGGACCCGGCGATCACGCTGGTGCTCCGCGGATCCACGTGCTGGGTCGCGTCGATGGCGCCGGGCTGCTCGACGGCCCGGCGCTTGAGCTCCCGGTACTTCTGCCGCGAGCAGTTGGCGACCACCGTGTACAGCCACGTGCTGAAGCGACTGCGGCCCTGGAACGTGGTGATCTTCCGCGCCACCTGCAACAGCACGTCCTGGGCCGCCTCCTCGGCATCCTCCCGGCACGGCAGGAACCGCCCGCAGCGTCGCAGCACCTCCGGCCGGATCTCGTGGAGCAGCGTGTCCAGGGCCACTCCGTCACCCGCCGCCGCGCGCTGAGCGAGCTCCTCGGAGTCCGCGGCATCCCCCACTGGGAGCTCCCCTCGAAGTTGATGTCCGACCAGGCATGATAGTCCTATGCACTCCCTGGAGCGGATCGACCGCTACCGCCTCGAACGCCGCCTGGGCGGCGGCGCCTTCGGCACCGTCTGGCTCGCCCACGACGACGACCTCGACGCGCTCGTCGCGGTCAAGGTCCTCGCCGAGAACTGGGCCCACCGGCTGGATGTCCGGGAGCGCTTCCTCTCCGAGGCACGCCTGCTGCGCCGAGCCGGCTCCAGCCGGGTCGTCCAGGTGTACGACATTGGTGAACTCCCCGATGGCAGACCCTATTTCGTCATGGAGTACGCCGACGGCGGAACGCTCGCCGACCGCCTCACCGACGGTCCGCTCCCCGTCGCCGAGGCCCTGCGCCTGACCGCCTCCGCCGCCCGCGCCGCGGCCGCCCTGCACAACGCCGGCATCGTGCACCGGGACATCAAGCCGTCCAACATCCTGCTGCGGACGGCGCCCGACGGCTCCACCCGGCTGCTGCTCGCGGACCTCGGCCTGGCCAAGAGCCTGGCGCAGGCCTCCGGACTGACCATGGCCGCGGGTTCCGCCGGGTACGCGCCGCCCGAGCAGACCGAACCCGGTATGGGCATCGACGCCCGCGCCGATGTCTACAGCCTCGGCGCCCTCGGCTACCACCTCACAACCGGTACGGTCCCCGCACCGCCCGGCCGGGTCCAGCCCCCGGACCGGCTCCGCCCCGATCTGCCGCCCGAGGCCCGGCGGGCGTTGCTGCGGGCCATGGAACCCGACCGGGAGCGGCGCTGGCCGACCGCGGAGGCCTTCGCCGACGCCCTCGACCGGCTCGCCGACGACGTCGGGCAGCCCACCCGCGCGCCCTCGGCCCCCGCCGCCAAAGGGCCCCGCCGTCGCCGGGGGACCCTGCTCCTCGCGCTGGCCGCGGTGGCTGTCGCCGGCGGCGCCGCGCTCACCACCACGCTGCTGCTCGACCGGACCGCGCCGGCGGACATCACGGTCAAGGACGCCACCGGACGGATCCAGGCCACCGTGCCCGCGGCCTGGGGCCGCCAGCTGCGGGACGCCGGCTGGAACCCGAGGACGCTGGGCCTGCCGGCCGGACAGGAGCCCGCCCTCGCCGTCGCCGACGACCTCTCCGACTGGCAGGTCCTCGGCAGCCATACCGACGGCGCGTTCATCGGCCTGAGCGCGCACGGGGACCTCGCCGCCAAGGTGCGCGCACTCGTCCACACCGGCTGTCACTACGAGGGCAGCCGTGACTACCACGGCACGGCCTGGCAGGGGCGTATACGCACCTGGACCGACTGCGGCGGCGGCCAGGGCCTCATCGCGGAGACGGCGCTCGCCCCGGCCGACGGCACCGGCGGAACCCAGGTGTACGTACAGGTGCGCGAGGACGGCGGCAGCGACCGCACCGACCGGATCCTGGACTCGCTGCGGGTCACCGGCTGACCGCCCGCGAGGCAGGGCCGCCGGCCACGACACACCACGGGCCGGCCGTCACACACACGACACAGCACGCGACAGGCCATCGTGCGGCAGAGCACACACAGCACCCGCGAACCTTTCCCCGCGAGCGCGCATCGGACAGAAGATGACGGGGCACGCGGCACCGTCGCCACCCGCCCCTCCCGGGCGGCGAGTTTCGAGGAGCATGGACATGGTGACCTTCCGGCGTGACACGACGGGCCCGGACCACGACAGCACAGCCCCCTTCCTGACGGCGCGACACGTGGTGTCGGCGCTGGGCGCGGTCGCCGCGCTGAGCCTGCTCACCGCCTGCGGAGGCCAGCACGGCACGTCCACCACCCCGGAAAAGCTCCCCGGGCAAGCCCAGCCGGCCTCCGGCGACCAG
Organism: Streptomyces sp. NPDC002513; assembly: GCF_053595355.1. NCBI lineage: Bacteria > Bacillati > Actinomycetota > Actinomycetes > Kitasatosporales > Streptomycetaceae > Streptomyces > Streptomyces sp. NPDC002513. The sequence goes on from NZ_JBSFXK010000005.1 coordinate 117,500, forward strand.
TCGGCCGGCAACACCGCGCCGACGGGCACGAGCGGCGGCACCACCGCCGCCGCCTCCACCGGATCGAGCAGCTCAGGTTCCACGGCCTCGGCGGCCTCCACCGGCAGCGGCACCACGAGCAGCGGCACCACGAGCAGCCGCTGCCACACCTCCGAACTGCGCGCGTCCGTCGGCGCCAACAACCCGGGGGCCGGGCAGGAGAACTTCCCACTCGTCCTGACCAACCGCTCCGGGCGGACCTGCACGGTCGACGGCTACCCGGGTGCCGCTTTCCTCGGCGCCTCGGGCAAGCAGCTCGGCCCCGATCCCCAGCGCAGCGCGGGCGGCCCCGCGCGGATCACACTCGCGCCGGGCCGGAGCGCCTGGGCGGGCCTGTCGTTCTCCAACCCCCAGGTGAGCGGAGCCGCGTCGGCCACGCCCACGGCGATCCTGATCACCCCGCCGGACGAGCGGGACTCCCTGAAGGTGGCGTGGCAGGGCGGCCCGGTACCCGTGTCCGGCAACTCCTCCACCGTGTTCCTGACGGTCTTCCAGGCCGGCACCGGCGCCTGACCCCGCCCTCCGCCCGCCGGCGGCGGGGTCCGCCAGGGGGCCGTCGCGTTTGACACGGACCGGCGACACGCGTCGGACACACGGCCCCCGCGGGGTCCGCGTCGACCTGGTCGTCCCGGGCACGGTCGGGACCACCGCGGGGGAGGGCCGCGAAGCCGACCTCGCCGCCCTCGGCGAGCTGTACCCGCCGGGCCGGGCCGGCGAGCCGGAGGACATCGCGGCGGCCGTCGCCTCCCGGCCTCCCCCCGACGCCGCGTGGATCACGGGCACGACGCTGTGCGTCGACGGCGGTCCGCTCGCCGTGAACACAGGATTCCGGCAGGCGGTACGACCGCGCCCGTGAGCCACGCCCAAGCGGTCACCTCTGTCGCGGTGACGGCCGGGCGTCGCAGCGGTAGAGCAGCGGGAGATGGGCGCCCGAGCCGTACACCGACGACGGCACCTTCACGCAGTGCCTGGTGACCCAGTGCGCGACGGCGGCGGCGTCGGCTGAGAGGGGGGTCTGGTGCCGGCCGGCCTTCTGCGGGTGGCGCAGGGCTACGTAGCGCAGTTCGCCGGAGCCGATCAGCCGCTGCAGCGCCTGCGGGGTGGGGTAGGGCACCTGCCCGCTGAACCCGCCCATCGGCAGCATGGAGGCGTTCGCCGCGAGTATGTAGGCCGAGGCGTCGCTCCAGTCGGGCACCGCCGCAAGGTACTTCGCGCCGTTCCGGTGCGCCTCGAGGTAGGCCAGGAACCGTTCCCGGGCCGGCGTCAGCCGCGACGGACCGCCGCCCCCGGGGCGGCTGGCGGGGCCGACCCGGGCCATGCCGCCGGGCTGGTTGTAGTGCGGGGACAGCGCCGAGGCCGACCACACGGCCGGTATGAGCAGAACCGCGGCGAGCCCGGTGGCGAGCCCGGCCACGGCGATCCGCCGGTGGCCGAGGTGCCTCCTGCCGAGGCCGAGCAGCCCGAGGGACACCACGCCGACGGCGACGGCGGCGGGGCCCTGCCAGCCGATGAAGTGCCGGTAGCACAGCGTCAGGACCGCACACCACAGCACGTTCACGGCGGTCACCACGGGCAGTACCCAGGCACGTCGGCGGCCCTCCTGCCAGGCCCGCCAGGCCCGGACCAGCCCGGCGCCGCTCAGCGCCGACAGGGCCACGGCGACGACGCCCATGTAGTAGGTGTGACCGGTGACGCTGCCGAAACTGAACGCGGCGAAGAAGGTGGCCAGCCACACTCCCCACAGCAGATAGCCGGTCACCGCCCGGTCGGTGCGGGCGGGACGGCGGCGCCACACCACCGCGAGCCCCCACACGAGGCCGAGCGCGGCCAGCGGGTACAGCCACCCCGTCTGCGTCGCCAGTCCCGGACTGAACATCTTCAGCACGCTGTTGCCCATGCCGGGGCCCGTACCGGCCTGGTGCGCGGTCTGGGCGGTGTCGACACTGCCCAGACCGGCCGCGTCGACCCCGACCGAGTGGAACCGGCTCAGGAAGTTGTAGCCCACGACCATGCTGTAGGCGGAGTTGTCCGTCGTCCCGTCTATGTAGGGGCGGAACTGCGCGGGCACGACCGTCGCGACGGCCATCCAGGACAGCGACACGGCCACGGTCACCACGCCGGCCAGGGCGATATGTCCGACCCTGCGCCGCCAGGTCGTGGGCGCCGCCACCAGATAGGTGACGGCCAGGGCCGGCAGCACCGCCCAGGCCTCCAGCATCTTGCACTGGAACGCCACCCCCACCCAGACCCCGGCGAGCAGCAGGGTGCGCAGCCGCGCCCGCTCGACGGCCCGCCAGGTGGCCTCGGCGGCCAGGAGCAGCAGCAGGACGAACGGCGCGTCCTCCACTATCGACCGGCCGAGCCCCACCGTCACCGGCGTGAGCGTCAGGAACGCCGCGGCCAGCAGCCCCGCCGTCACACCGGCCCAGCGGCGTACCAGCAGATGGAGCAGCAGTACGCAGGCCACGCCCTCGATCGCCTGGGGCAGTACCAGCGCCCACGGGTGGAAGCCGAAGACCATCGCCGACGCGGCCTGGGGCCACAGGAACCCGGGCAGCTTGTCGAGGGTGATGGAGTTGCCCGGGTCGAACGAGCCGAAGAAGAAGGCGGTCGGGCTGTCGGTCATGCTGCGCACGGCGCTGGCGTAGAACACGTGGTACACGCTGCGGTTGATGCCCCAGGTGTCGAGCACGGCAGCGAGCGCCAGGAGGGACAACAGGACCGGGACTTCGTACCGTGGCCGGGGCGTTCTCGACCTGCACCGGGGAGGCCGCGCCCCGTCGTGGGTGCGGGTCTCGGCGGTCGTGGCCGCCGTGCCCGGGGTGGGGGGCTCGGTTCCGGGCATGGTCGGCTCGGAATGGGGGCTGAGCATGGATGGGCCTTCCAGGACTCCCGCGGATCTCTTCACCGTCGCGCCGGTCCGGTCCCTACCGCGTGTGAGCGGACCGGCGACCACGAAGAGGGAGTCATGCGCGCTTCCCGTTGCCCGAGGTGTACAGGACCTCGGTAAGAACCCACTCACCAGGGTCCTACCCGGACGGCGCGCAGGCCGGGCGTGCCCGCTCCGTGGAGGGCACGCCCGGTGGCCCGACCGCCGCCCGGCTCAGGAACCGGTGTCGAACAGCGCCGCGAACACGGCGCGGGGCTCGTCGGCGTCGCGGGTGCGCCAGCCCGCCGTGACATGCCCCGCCGCGCCGGCCGGGCAGGCGCCGCCCGGCTCCAGGACGCGTATGACCCGGATGGCCCGCTGCCGGGTGGACGGGGACCCGGTGGTCTCCACGCTCAGACGGGTGTCGTGGGGACCGCTGGTCACCGTCGTGGAGGCGACTGCCGTGGCGAGGGCGGCACCGTCGAAGCGGACGGTGACGGACGGGTCGGGCGTGTGGCTCACGCTCTGCGCCTGGGGTTGGGCACGCCCCTGGAGCAGCGCCAGCAACTCGCCCACCAGCACCGGGTCATGGGTCCCGTCGTAGATCCACCGCCGCCCCAGCACGCCGTGCTCGGACGTCCCGATGAGCCCCTGGTCGGCACCCTCCAGGGGCGCGGCCCGGTAACTGAGCGGCACATGGTACGAGACGGGACGGTCGCCGGACTCGTCGGTGGCCACCATGAACTCGATCCCGACCTCGCCCTCAGGGTCGTCCAGCCGGAACCCGCCGGTCCTGGACAGCACCGGCTCGCCGCCCGAGCCGCGATACCAGGGCTGGTCGGGCAGCCAGGGCGTCAGGAGTTCCAGCTTGGTGGGCACCATGGTGGTGTGGTGGATGATCGCCATGCCCGATGAACGCCCACGGTCCGGCGGTCGGTTCCCGCTCCGGCCACCAGACGCCGGTTCACCAGAGAAACCGCCCGAACGGGTGCCCTGTCGGCATCGGCCGCACCGGGGCACGGCCTCCGTGACCGGACCTCGGGCACGGGAGCCGGCCCGCCCGGGACCGGGCGGACACAGGACCATGCCGGGCGTGCCGCGTCCGCCACACGCCCGGCGGACGGTGGTCGCGGGCCTCACGGCGGGCCGTCACGTAGCGTGGGGAGGGCGCAGGGGGCACCGGCCCCCGCCGCCATCAGTCGAGCGCCGCGGCCCTGCGACTCGCAAGGCCGCGGACCCGGTGCCGGACCGGGCCCACCCTGTCCGCGGGACGACTCCGCGGGCGCCGCCGAGCCGCGGCGGCGACGGGTCGGCCGCCCGGAGAGCCGCGATCCGAGACGAGAGGTGGCCGTGTCGATCGATACACCCGAGTCGGGCGGGGTGGACCCGGACATCAGCGTCGTCGTCATCGTCTACAACGACGCCCCGCGCCTGACGACCGCCGTACGCTCCGTGCTCGGCCAGACGCTGCGCAAGGTGGAAGTGGTCATCGCCGACGACTGCTCCACCGACGGGTCCTACGAGGTGGCGCGGTCGCTGGCCGCCGCCCACCCCGGGCGGGTACGGGCACTGCGGCTGTCGGAGAACAGCGGCGGCTGCGGAGCGCCCCGCAACCAGGGCCTGGCCGTGGCCCGCGGCCGTTATGTCATGTTCCTGGACAGCGACGACACCCTCGAACCCAACGCCTGCCGCAATCTGCTGGAAGCGGCCGAGCGCACCGGCGCCGATTTGGTCTCGGGACTCTGCGTCCGGGTGTACACCGACAGCAGACACGGCAAGCGGGTGCCGTGGTACCCCTGGCTGTACCGGTCCACGCGCACCGTCGAGTCCATCGCCGAACTGCCCGACCTCTTCGTCTTCGACACCCTGTCGACCAACAAGTGCTACCGGCGGGACTTCCTCGTCGAGAACGGGCTCGCGTTTCCGCAGGGCATCCACTACGAGGATCTGCTGTTCACGGCGCAGGCCTACCTCGCGGCCGGGCGGATCACCCTGATCCCCCACACGGTCTACTACTGGAGCGTGACGCAGAAGTCCACGGCCAAGTCGATCAGCAACCGGCGCCACGAGATCAACAACTTCGCCGACCGGCTGGAGATCCACCGCCGGATCGACGCCGTGCTGCGCCGGCGCGGCCTCGACGGGCTGAAACTGCACAAGGACATCAAGTTCCTCAAGCACGACCTCGTCCTCTACCTGCGCGAGCTGCCCTTTCTCGACGACGACTACCGGCACCGCTTCGCCGAACTGGCCCGCGGCTACCTCCAGGACTTCCCGGAGGCGGCGTACGCCCGGCTGGACCCGGTGCACGCCATCTGCGCCTATCTGCTGACGCGGGAGGACTGGGACCATCTGATGCCGGCCGTCGACACCCTGATCAACCCGGGCAAGATCTCCGAGCCGCTCGCCGAGCGTGACGGCCGCGTCTACTGGTGCGACCGGTACCTCGACGACCCCAGGGCCCGCGAGATCATGGACGTCACCGGCCTCGGCCACCACGGCAGACCCCTGGAGCGGATGTTCCTGCGCAACCTGCTGACCGGATACACGGTCCGCGGTGACCTGGTGCTCCTCGACGGCGCGGTGGTCAACCCGCTCCACACCGTCCCCCCGGACGCCCGTCTCACCGCCGAGCTGGAGTTCCGCGCCCGCCGCCGCAGTCTGCAGACGTTCCGCTTCCCGGTGCGGACGGTCCGCCACGAGGGCGACACCCTCGTCTGGCAGGCGTCCGTCCCGCTGTCCGGCCGCTTCCGGCCGCTGGGCGTCATCGACGAGGTGTGGGACGTCCGGCTGCATCTGCGGGCGGACGGCAGACGCACCACGAGCCGGATCACCGCCGGCCGCATCGATCTGGAGAGCGCCGCCCCCATCCCCGTACGCCCCCGCCTCACCCGGCTCCTGGCCGACCGGCTCGAACCACAGGTCTCCGCCCGGGGGCATCTGGCCTTCCGGCTCGTCCAGCACGGCGCGGCGGCCCGGCGCGGCCGCGCCCTGGTGGACCGCCATCTGCACGGCTCCGCCGCGAGGACCCTCAAGGGCGGCTACCGCACGCTCCGGGCCGCCCGGCGGGACCTGGCCTCCGGTGCGCGCAAGGTCCAGATCTACCACCAGATGCTGCGCATGCTTCCGGTCCGCCGGGGCACCGTCGTCTTCGAGAGCCACCTCGGCAAGCAGTACAGCGACAGCCCGCGGGCCCTCTACGAAGAGCTGCGCCGCCGCCGGCTGCCCGTCACCGCCATCTGGTCCTACGCGGGGGAGCGGCCGGTGGGGTTCCCCGAGGACGCCGAACTCGTCCGCCGGTGGTCCTGGCGCTACCTCAGGGCGCTGGCCCAGGCCGAGTTCTGGATCGACAACCAGGGGTTCCCCCTCAGGCTGGCCAAACGCCCGGAGACCACCTACATCCAGACATGGCACGGCTCGGCCCTGAAGAAGATGGGCTTCGACGAGCCCCATCACCGGGTGATGTCCGAGCAGGAACAGCGCGTCTACCAGGAAGCGCTGGACCGCTTCGACCACTTCGTCATCCGCAGCGAGCACGATGTGCGCACCCTCGCCCGGGCCTACCGCATCCCCGAGGCGAAGCTGCTGCGCACCGGCTATCCGCGCAATGACGCCCTGGTACGGGCCGCCCGCGACCCCCGATCGCCCGTCCCCGCAGCCCGCCGGCTCGCCGAACGGCTCGGCATCCCCCGGGAGCGCCGCGTGGTGCTGTACGCGCCCACCTTCCGGCCCCGTCCCGGCGGCGGCGTACGGGACTTCGGACTCCCCTTCGACGCGGAGCGCTTCGCCGAGCGCTTCGGGGACCGGTACACGCTCCTGGTCCGCTCCCACTACCTGAACCGGGTCACCCTTCCCCCGCCGGTCGCGGGCCGCGTGCTCGACGTGTCGGACGAGCCGGACATCACCCCGCTCCTGCTGCTGGCCGACGCCCTCATCACCGACTACTCCTCCGTGATGTTCGACTACGCCCTGCTGCGCCGGCCGCTCGTCTTCTACGCCTACGACTGGCAGGAGTACTCCCGAAACACGCGCGGCACCTATTTCGACCTGCTCGAGGAGGCCCCGGGCCCGGTCGCCCGCACGGAGGACGAACTCCTCGCCGCGGTGGCCGACCTGCCGGCCGTGGGCGCCCAGTACGAGGCCCGGCTGAAGGAGTTCGTGGACAAGTACGGCGAGTACGACCGCGGGGACGCGGCGGCTCGCATCGTGGACCGTTTCTTCGGACCCGCGGGAGAGGCCCGATGACACAGCGTGAGATCTTCTTCGTCGCCAACGAGGTCAACGAGCTCGGGGGCGTGGGCCGCTGGCAGGCCCAGATGGCCCGGCTGTTCGCGGAGCGCGGCCACCGCGTCCGGATCATCGGTATCGCCCCGCCCGAGGTGCCGATGGACCTCGGCACGCATCCGCCGTTCGAGACCATGACCCTGTACGACCGCCGCCCGCCGGTCCGCCGCGGGCCGCGGATTCCGCTCGGCCGCATCGCCCCGGCCGTCCGAGCGGGCGGGGCGGCCAGGCGGGCCGCAGCCCAGCGCCTGTCGCGCGCGTTCCGCGCCGCGGGGCCCGGTGCCATGATCATCGTGACCCAGGTGTGGGCGATGGAGTGGGTGACGCTCGCGGACACCGCCGGGCATCCGGTCATCGGCATGAGTCATGAGTCCTTCGAGGCGTCCCGGCGCTCCTCGCGCTTCGCGCGCGTACGGCGGTACTACAGGGACGTGGACCGGCTGCTGGTCCTCACCCAGGAGGACGCCGACCTGTGGGTGGGGCAGGGCCTCAACAACGTCGGGTTCCTGCCGAACCCGCTGCCGGTGCTGCCGGCCGCCCCCTCGCCGCGCACGGAGAAGGCGGTGGTGAGCATCGGGCGGCTCAGCCATGCCAAGGGCGTTGACCTGCTGCTCGACGTCTGGGCCGAGGCGGCGCCCCGGCAACCCGGCTGGATCCTGCGCATTTACGGCGCGGGCGACCACGAGCCCGCCCTGCGACGGCAGTGCACGGAACTCGGCCTGGACGACTCGGTGGAGTGGGCGGGACAGACCGACGATGTGACGGGGGCGCTCGGCCGGTCGTCCGTGCTCGTGCAGTCCTCCCGGGGCGAGGGCTTTCCGCTGGTCCTCCTGGAAGCGATGGCCTGCGGTGTGCCGTGTGCCGCGTTCGACTCCTCCCCAGGGGTGCGCGAGATCATCCGGGACGGTGAGGACGGCCTGCTGGCCCGGCACGGCAACACCTCCGAACTCGCCCGCCACCTGGTACGGCTGATGGCCGACGAGAACCTGCGCGACACGATGGGAGAGCGGGCACGGCGGAACGTGCGGCGCTTCGCCCCGGAGGCGGTCGTCCGCCGGTGGGAGCAGCTCTTCGACCTCCTGGAGCGGTGAGCGTCACCCCGGCGGCGTCCGGGGTCCGGCGGGGCCGAGGCAGCCCGGGACGTGCGGCCGCCGGACGGCGCGGGACGGCTCCGTGCCGGGGAGTCGGCGGGAATCAGGTGGCAGGGGCGGCTCCCCGAGTTCAGGAAGTGAACGCTGTGGGGTGCGGAGAGCGCTCTCTCGCCGGTGAATGCTTCATTTTTCTGATCCGATGCATCAAGAGTTGCGATCGATGTGCCGCAGTGGCGCCGAAACCCTTGACGCATCCCTCTCTTGAGGTTTAACTCACGTCCTAAATTAAGCCATGAGAGACGTCGGGAGCCGCACGGGCGCTGCCGAAGCCCTCCCCGGCGTTCTCGACTCCCGGAAAGGGACACCAGGAGCCATGCGCAGCATCCGAGCCGCGGCCGTAGGCGCCGTCACCATGTCACTCGCCCTTGCCGCCTCGGCCTGCGGAGGCGGTTCGACGTCGGGCGGCGGGTCGAACGACTCGCCGAAGACGCTCACGTACTGGGCATCGAACCAGGGCGCCAGCATCGAGGTCGACAAGCAGGTCCTCCAGCCGGAGCTCGACAAGTTCGAGAAGCAGACCGGCATCAAGGTGAAACTGGAGGTCGTCCCCTGGTCGGACCTGCTGAACCGGATCCTCACCGCGACCACGTCCGGCCAGGGCCCCGACGTGCTGAACATAGGCAACACCTGGAGCGCCTCCCTGCAGGCCACCGGTGCGCTGCTGCCGTGGGACGCCAAGAACTTCGACAAGATCGGGGGCAAGGCCCGCTTCGTCGACTCCGCGCTCGGCTCCACCGGTGCCCAGGGCAAGGACCCGGCCGCCGTGCCGCTCTACTCGATGGCCTACGCGCTCTACTACAACAAGAAGATCTTCGCTGACGCCGGTATCGCCCAGCCGCCCGCCACCTGGGACGAGTTGGTCGCCGACGGCAAGAAGATCCAGCAGAAGGGCGGGCAGGGCCTCGGCGCCGAGGGCGCCAACGGGGCGGAGAACATCCACCACGTCTTCGTCTTCGGCAAGCAGCACGGCGCCGACTTCTTCACCGCCGACGGCAAGCCCGACTTCACCAACGACGGTGTGGTCGCCGGGGTCAAGCAGTACGTCGACCTGATGGCCAAGGACAAGGTCATCCCGGCCGGCAACGCCGAGTACGCGCAGAACCAGTCCGTGAGCGACTTCGCCAAGGGCAAGACGGCGATGCTGCTGTGGCAGTCCGCGCCCGCCAACCTGAAGGCGCAGGGCATGAGCGAGGACCAGTACGGCATCGCGCCGGTGCCCGTGCAGTCCGGCACCCCCGGAACGGGCGCCCAGGTCGACTCCATGGTGGCCGGCATCAACCTGGCCGTCTTCAAGAACACCCACAACCTGGACGGCGCCACGAAGTTCGTGAAGTTCATGACCAGCGACGAGGAGCAGAAGATCCTCAACAAGGAGTACTCCACCATCCCGCCGGTCGGCTCCGCCCAGACGGACCCCGCCTTCAACACCCCGGCGAACGCCGTCCTGAAGGACACCCTCGCCAAGAGCGCCGTCGCGCTGCCGCAGGTCGCGGACGAGTCCCAGTTCGAGACCACGGTCGGCACCGCCGTCAAGGAGTTGTTCGCCGACGCCGCGGCCGGACGCGCGGTCACCACCGAGTCGGTGAAGGCGAAGCTGCAGAAGGCCCAGCAGCAGATGCCGACGAAGTGAGCACGGACCCCGTCATGACGACCACTGCCACCGCAGCGGCCGACGGACGGACCGTGCCCAAGAACTCCCCCGGTGCGGCGCGGACTTCGCGCCGCACCGGGCGGATCCGGCGCATCGGACTGCCCTACCTGCTGCTTCTGCCCGCCCTGCTCCTCGAACTCCTGGTCCATCTGGTGCCGATGGTGATCGGCATCGTGATGAGCTTCAAGGAGCTCACCCAGTTCTACATCCGCGACTGGGGCACCGCCCCCTGGTCCGGCCTCGACAACTACCGCGTCTCGGTGGACTTCAGCGCCCCCGTCGGGAACGCGCTGCTCCACTCCTTCCTCGTCACCGTCGGCTTCACCCTGCTGTCGGTCGGGCTGTGCTGGCTCATCGGCACGGCGGCCGCCGTCTTCATGCAGGACACCTTCCGCGGCCGGGGCCTGCTGCGCGCGCTGTTCCTGGTGCCGTACGCGCTGCCCGTCTACGCGGCCGTCATCACCTGGGTGTTCATGTTCCAGCACGACAACGGCCTGGTGAACCACGTCCTGCACGACCAGCTCCACCTCACCGACAAGCCCTCCTTCTGGCTGATCGGCGACAACAGCTTCGTCGCCCTGCTCACCGTGTCCGTGTGGAAGGGCTGGCCGTTCGCCTTCCTCATCGTCATGGCCGGACTGCAGAACATCCCCCGCGAGCTGTACGAGGCGGCCGCGCTCGACGGCGCCGGCCTGTGGCAGCAGATCCGGCGGATCACCCTGCCGTCGCTGCGGCCCGTCAACCAGGTGCTGATCCTGGTGCTGTTCCTGTGGACGTTCAACGACTTCAACACGCCGTACGTGCTGTTCGGCAAGGCGGCCCCGCAGGCCGCGGACCTCATCTCGGTCCACATCTACCAGGCGTCCTTCGTCACCTGGAACTTCGGCACCGGTTCCGCCATGTCCGTGCTGCTGCTGCTCTTCCTGCTGGTCGTGACGGGCGTCTACCTCGCCGTCACCTCGCGCGGACGGAGGGCCGCCGATGTCTAGCTCCCCGATGGCCCCGCCGCGCTCCTTCCTGTGGTCCCGGCGCATCTTCCTGACCCTGCTCACCGGCTTCGTCCTGGTGCCGGTCTACGTCATGGTCTCCAGCTCCCTGAAGCCGCTCGCGGATGTCTCGGGGCAGTTCCGCTGGCTGCCCAGCGGTCTGACGATCCGCCCCTACATCGACATCTGGTCGACGATCCCGCTCGCGCAGTACTTCGTCAACTCGCTCGTCGTGGCGGGCGCGGCGACGGTCTGCTCGGTGGTGATCGCGATCTTCGCGGCCTACGCGGTGAGCCGCTACGACTTCCGCGGCAAGCGTGTGTTCACGGTCACCGTGCTGTCCACGCAGATGTTCCCCGGCATCCTCTTCCTGCTCCCCCTGTTCCTCCTCTACGTCAACATCGGCAACGCCACCGGCATCGCCCTGTTCGGGTCCCGCGGCGGGCTGATCCTGACGTACCTCACCTTCTCGCTGCCGTTCTCCATCTGGATGCTCATCGGCTACTTCGACTCGGTGCCGCGGGACCTCGACGAGGCGGCGCTGGTGGACGGCTGCGGCCCGCTCGGCGCGCTGCTCAGGATCGTGGTGCCCGCGGCCGTCCCCGGCATCGTCGCCGTCGCCGTCTACGCCTTCATGACCGCGTGGGGCGAGGTGCTCTTCGCCTCCGTGATGACCAACGACACCACCCGTACCCTCGCCGTCGGGCTCCAGGGCTACTCCACGCTCAACAACGTGTACTGGAACCAGATCATGGCCGCCTCGCTGGTCGTCAGCGTTCCCGTCGTCGCGGGCTTCCTGCTGCTCCAGCGCTATCTCGTCACCGGGCTCACCGCCGGAGCCGTGAAGTGACCAACCCCCCCATTCCTGAAAGGACTTCTGTGTCCGAACGTATCGACCTCGCCGCGCTCCCGCACGACTTCCTGTGGGGTACGGCCACATCGGCGTACCAGATCGAGGGAGCCGTCGACGAGGACGGCCGCTCACCGTCGATCTGGGACACCTTCTCCCACACCCCCGGAAAGATCGACAACAACGACAACGGCGATGTCGCCTGCGACCACTACCACCGCTGGCGCGAGGACATCGGGTTGATGAAGCAGCTCGGCACCAACGCCTACCGGCTGTCCATCGCCTGGCCCCGGGTGATCCCGGGCGGTGACGGGCCGGTGAACCCCAAGGGCCTCGCGTTCTACGACGCGCTGGTCGACGGGCTGCTGGAGGCGGGCATCACCCCGTCGGTCACCCTCTACCACTGGGACCTTCCGCAGGTGCTCCAGGACCGCGGCGGCTGGCCCGAACGGGACACGGCCGAGCACTTCGCCGCGTACGCGTCGGCCGTCGCCGAACGCCTCGGTGACCGCGTCACCCACTGGACCACGCTCAACGAACCCCTGTGCTCGGCCTGGATCGGCCATCTCGAGGGGAAGATGGCTCCCGGTGCCACCGATCTGACCGCCGCGGTCCGCGCCTCCTACCACCTGCTCCTCGGTCACGGCCGCGCCGTCCAGGCGATCCGCGCCGCGGCACCGCGTGCCGAGATCGGCATCGTCAACAACCTCTCCACCGTCTTCGCCGCGAGCGAGCGCCCCGAGGACGTGGCCGCGGCCCGCCGCCACGACGGCCACGTCAACCGCTGGTGGCTGGACCCGATCCACGGCCGGGGCTTCCCTGCCGACATGCGCGAGGTCTACGGAGTGGAACTCCCCGAGCACCCCGGCGACCTGGAGACGATCGCCGCGCCGTTGGACTGGCTCGGGCTGAACTACTACTTCCCGGCCACCGTCGCCGACGACCCGGTCGGCCCCGCCCCCCGCGCCCGTGCCGTACGCCGCCTGGGCGTCCCGCGCACCGGAATGGACTGGGAGATCGACGCGAGCGGCATCGAGACGCTGCTGCTGCGCCTCACCCACGACTACGGCGCCCGCCGGCTGTACGTCACCGAGAACGGCTCCGCCTTCCCTGACGTCGTACACCCCGACGGCACCGTGGACGACCCCGAGCGCCAGGACTACCTGGTGCGGCACCTCGCCGCCTGCGCCTCGGCCGCCCGCAAGGGCGCCCCGCTCGCCGGCTACTTCGCCTGGTCGCTGCTCGACAACTTCGAGTGGGCCTACGGCTACGACAAGCGCTTCGGGCTCGTCCACGTGGACTACCGCAGCCAGGCCCGCACCATCAAGGGCACCGGACACCGGTACGCGGAGATCGTGCGCGCCCATCGGGGACGCGCGCGCAGGGCCGCCTGACACACATGGCCTGCGGTGGGCGCGGGTGCCCGTACCCGCCGCAGGTCCCATGAATGGCGCGAACACGATAAAAACCGGACCGGGACGTCGCTGCCGGTCCGGCCCGCCCCGAGGCGGCCCCGCACCGTGTCGCCGGGCGCTCGACGCGCAGCCGCGGCCCTGCCTTCGTAGGGTGGAGACGAGGTCGGCGATGCGAGTGCTGGTGATCGAGGACGAACGAGGGCTCGCCACGGCGATCGCCCACGGGCTCGCCGAGGAGGGCTTCGTCGCCGATGCCGTGTACGACGGCGTGGACGGGCTCTGGCGGGCCGTGCACGAGCCGTATGACGCGATCGTGCTCGACCTCATGCTGCCCGGCCTGTCCGGCTACGAGGTCCTCAAGCGTGTGCGCGCGGCCCGGGTGTGGACGCCCGTGCTCATCCTCACCGCGAAGGACGGCGAGTACGACGAGGCCGATGCCCTCGACCTCGGCGCGGACGACTACCTGAGCAAGCCGTTCTCCTACGTGGTGCTGGTCGCCCATCTGCGGGCGCTGCTGCGCCGCGGCGCCCCCGCCCGGCCCGCGGTCCTCACGGCCGGCGACCTGGCCCTGGACCCCGCGCGGCGGCGCTGCCATCGCGCGGGCCGGGAGATCACGCTCACGGCGCGTGAGTTCACCCTCCTGGAATTCCTGCTCCGGCACCCCGACGAGGTGGTCAGCAAGACCGACATCCTCGACCACGTGTGGGAGGAGAACTTCGACGGCGACACCAATGTCGTCGAGGTCTACATCGGCTATCTGCGCCGCAAGATGGACGCCCCGTTCGGCCGTCGGTCGATCGAGACCGTCCGCGGGGCGGGCTACCGGCTGCACGGCACCGGGAGATGAACCCGTGCGCGTCCCTGTCCCCCAGTGGTGGGCCCGCCGCTCCCTGCGTCTCAAGCTGACCGCCGCGGCGGCCCTGATGATCGCGGCGGCCCTCGTCGGTGCGGCATCCCTGCTGGTCGTCTGGCTGCGCACGAGCCTGATCAGCGGACTCGACCAGACCGCGGTCCAGCAGGCCCAGGTGATCGCCGCGAACCAGGAGGACGGCAGCCTGCCCCGGACGCTGCCGCCGTTGTCCGGCAACGGCGACACCGCCGTCCAGGTCGTCGACGACGCGGGCGGCGTCCGGTCCAGCTCGAGGAATCTGGCGGGCGATCCGCCGCTGTTCCACTTCGCCCCGACCACCTCCGAGACCCCCCACATCCACATCGTGCACCACCTGCCCCTCAGGGGGGCCGAGACCTGGCACGCGGTGGCCCTCCCCGCCGGCACCGACAGCGATCCGCTGACCGTGTACGTCGCCGTCCCGACCGCGGCCGTGGACCACAACCTGGCCACCCTCACCGCCGGGCTGGCCATCGGTGTGCCGCCGGCCGTCGCCCTGCTCACCGGCGTCGTCTGGCTGCTGACCGGTCGGGCGCTGCGGCCCGTGGACTCCCTGCGCGGCCAGACCGCCGATATCACCGCCTGCGACCTCGGCCGCCGCCTGGACGTGCCGCCGGCCGACGACGCCCTCGGCCGGCTGGCCCGCACCCTCAACGACCTGCTGGCCCGGCTCGACGTCGCCACCCGGCACCAGCGGCAGTTCGTCACGGACGCCGCGCACGAACTGCGCAGCCCCCTCAGCAGCCTGCACACACAACTGGAAGTGGCGGTGCGGCACCCCGGCTCGGCCGCCTGGGAGACCCGCGGCCCCGCCCTGATCGAGGAGAGCGAGCGGCTGTCCCGGCTCGTCGACGACCTGCTGCGGCTGGCGCGCCTCGACGCCCAGCCCCAGCTGCGCAAACGCCCCGTCGACCTGGACGAGATCGTCTTCCAGGAGGTCCGGCACGCCCGGCTGCACACCCACCTTTTCATCGACCGGCACGCCGTCGGCGCGGCCCGGGTGTACGGCGACGGGGACGCCCTCGCCCGCGTCGTGCGCAATCTTCTGGACAACGCCATCCGGTACGCCGTCGACCGGATCGACGTGAGCCTGCGCGTCCGTGACGACATCGCCTGCCTGGTCGTCGCCGACGACGGACCGGGTATCCCGGAGGCCGACCGCAGCCGCGTCTTCGACCGCTTCACCCGCCTGGACGGGGCCCGTGCCCGGGGCACCGGGGGCAGCGGGCTCGGCCTGGCGATCGTGCACGACATCGTCGCCGCCCACCACGGCCGCGTCGACATCGAGGACAACGCCCCCGGCGCCCGCATCGTCGTACGGGTGCCGGCCACCGGTCTGTGAGAAGGAGATGACCGGCGATGCCCTCGCCGGTCCGACGCGCCCGCGGCAGCGCGACGACCGGCCGCCCCTGGGACGGACGGTGGGCGGCGCGGCGCCCGCCATGGCGTGGACGCCGCTCGCGGCCATCACGGAGGCCGATGACGCCTACCGGATGGAGATCGGACTGCCCGGTGTCACGAGCGAGGGCGGCGGCTGAGGCCGCCGGCCGCCGCGGTCGGGGCGGCACCGCCCCCCGCCCCCCGACCCCCGGCCTCTGGCCGGGGGCCGCCGGTCGCCTACCATGGGCGGTCGGCGTGCGGCAACGACCGCCGGGGCCGACCGGGCAAGTTCACCGTTTCGTCACAGAGTGACCATTCCCACAACCGACACCCCCGCCCGCCGGTCTAGTTGACGAAGGCCGCAGGACACGCGAAAGGGGAGGCCGGTCATGAGGGAGATACGCAGAAGGGGAGCCGTGGTGCTCGGCATCACGGGACTGGTGGCGCCGCTCACGCTCGCGCTCGGCACGGCGCCCGCGCAGGCGGCGAGCTGCACCACACAGGCAGGGCCGTACCAGAAGCAGGTCGAGAAGTTCCTCGGACGGCCGGTCGACGGCAGGCAGTCGACCGCCGACTGCAAGGCGATCCAGGCCTTCCAGAACAAGCACGGCATCACTCCCGCCGTCGGCTACGCGGGCCCGGTGACCTGGGGCGCGATGGATCTCATGAACAAGCAGAAGGCCGTCGGGAACAAGCCCAACAAGGACGGGAAGTGCCCTGTCGACAAGGGCCGCATCGCCTGCGTCAACCTCTCGCTCCAGCTCAGCTGGATCCAGGACGGCGACCGTCTCGTCTACGGCCCGGTGCCGGTCCGCACGGGCCGCAACGGCTACGAGACCCGCACCGGTCTGAAGAAGATCTACTGGCGCGACATCAACCACGTGTCGAGCGTCTACCACGTGCCCATGCCCTACAGCCAGTTCTTCGACGGCGGGCAGGCCTTCCACTCGGTGGGCCTCTCCATGTGGAACCCGCCGGGATCGCACGGCTGCGTCAACATGACCACGACCGACGCCAAGAAGTACTGGTCGCTGCTGAAGAACGGCGACGACGTGTTCGTCTACGGCCGCAAGCCGGGCACCTGAGGCACCCGGCCGGCGGCAGGGCCATCACGCCTCGGGCGCGTCGCCGAAGTCGGGGATCTCCAGTCGGACACCGTCCCTGAGCGCCGACGCGTGCGCGATGATCCCGGGCAGGGTGTAGCGGGCCGCCACCCAGGCGTTCACGGACGGCAGGGTGCGGGTGTTGACCGCGGTCACGAAGTCGTCGACCAGGAAGTGGTGGCTTCCTTCGTGACCGTTGTGCAGCTGGTCGAACGCCCGGGGCAGCCGCGACCGGTCGTGCACCGGGGCGGAACCGGAGGTGAAGGCGGCCCGTAGCTCCGGCGCGATGTGCTGGAGTGACGGGTCGTCAGGAGCCATGGTCGGCTTGGGCTCCAGCAGATCCGTGATGTCCTCGACTCCGGTCTTGTCCTGCCACAGGGCCACCGTGGCGAGCTGCTCCATGCTCGCCTCGGTGCCGAAGAACCGGAAGCGCGACTCCCGGATGTGCGAGGGATAGCCGACCCGGCGGAACTCATTCGTCCGGAAGGAGCCGCCGCCCGCCACCTCGAACAGCGCCGTCGCGTTGGAGAAGTCGTTGTCGAACTGGCTGATCCGCTTGTCGAAGACCCCGTCCCCGCGCTCGTCGCGCACGCCGATCGCGGACACGCTCACCGCGTGGGTGCCCCAGGCGCCGAGCACACCGCCCACCGAATGGGTCGGGTAGAGCAGCGGGGGGTAGCTGGCGGTCGCCTTCCACATCTCGCCGCCGCTGTACCGGTAGGCGTCGTAGAACCCCAGGTCCATGTCGTGGAGGTAGTCGCCCTCGGCGTAGAAGAGCCGTCCGAAGGCACCCTCGGCGATCTGGTTGCGCGCGTGCACCGTCGCCGGGTTGTACTGGCTGGTCTCGCCCATTATGTAGGTCAGCCCGGTCGCCTTCACCGCGTCGATGACGGCCGCGATCTCCTCCTCGGTGATCGCCATGGGGACGGCGGAGTACACGTGCTTGCCGGCGTCCAGTCCCTGGAGCACCAGTGGCCCGTGCGTCCAGCGCTGGGTGAAGATCGCCACGGCGTCGATCGCCTTCGACTCCAGCATGGCCTCGTACGACGGGAAAGTGCCGGCCAGCCCCTGCGCGGCGGCGAGCCGCTCGGCCCGTTCGGGCAGCAGGTCGGTGACGTAGACGTCGCCGACGCCGGGGTGGGCCTGGAACAGGGCGGCGAACTGGCCGGAGAACTGGCCGGCGCCGACGATACCGAGCGAGAACGTCATGAAACGGGTGCCCTTCCCTGGGGGTGTCCTGCCTGGCGGAGCATCAGTCGGTAACTTACTTTCGCCGTGAAACAATCTCTCGTCAAGACGCGTGCCCACATCCCCATCTCCGCCTTGATCTCACCGTAGAGTGCACCTGTTGATTCCATGACGAAAAGAAACCGGCGGGAGTAGTCCATGACCACACATGCCGCCAGCTGGCTGCCGCTGAGTCCCGGCGAGCGCGCCGTGGCGATCGAGGTGCTGGTCCACGGCCCGCTCTCGCGCACGGAACTCGCGCGCCGGCTGCATCTGTCGGCCGGCAGCCTCACCCGGCTCACCAAGCCGCTGATCGAGTCGGGACTGCTGGTGGAGGTCCCTGACGCGGGCGGCGCGACGCAGTCGCGTCAGGGACGCCCCTCCCAGCCCCTCGACGTCGTCGCCGAGTCCCGTGCCTTCGCCGGCTTCAAGGTCACCGAGGAGCGGGTCTACGGCGTCGTCACCACGCTCAGAAGCGAGGTCACGGCCAGGCTCGACCGGCCGCTCACCAGCCGTGATCCCGATGACGTCGCGGACCTCCTGGCCGAGATGACCACGGCGCTCGCCACCGTCGCCCCCAGGCTCGCGGGCATCGGGATCGGAGTGGGCGGCCGGGTCCAGGACCGGGCGGTGGTCGGGGAGTCGCCCTTCCTGCTGTGGCGCGACGTCCCGCTCGCGACCCTGGTGGAGCGGCGCACCGGGCTGCCCGTGGTCGTCGAGAACGACGTCGCGGCCCTCGTCGAGGCCGAGACCTGGTTCGGAGCCGGTCGTGGTCTCGACCGTTTCGCCGTCCTCACCATCGGCGCGGGCATCGGTTACGGACTGGTCCTCGGTGGCAAGCGGGTGCCGTACGCCGAGGAGGACCGCGGGTTCGGGCGCCACTGGATCATCGACCCCTGCGGCCCGCTCACCCCGACCGGGGAACGCGGCAGCGCGGTCTCACTGCTGGCCATCCCCAGCATCCGCTACCAGATCCGGGCCGCCACCGGCCGCGACCTGGCCTACGAGGAGATCCTCGGCCTCGCCGTCGCGGGCGAGCCCCTGTGCTCCCGGGTCATCGACGAGGCGGCGCGTGCCCTCGGCACGCTGGTCGCGCAGATCGCCAACTTCGCGATGCCCCAGAAGATCCTGCTGGCCGGGGAGGGCGTAGGTCTGATGGACGTGGCCGGGAGGACGGCCTGGGAGGCCATCCGCGCCCACCGCCATCCGCTGGCCGCCCCGGTCGGCCTGGAGACCAAGGTCTCCGATTTTCACGACTGGGCCCGTGGCGCGGCGGTCCTGGCGATTCAGGTGCTGGTGCTCGGAACCGCCGAGGGTGACGGCGGGACCGGCGGGAAGTGATCAGCTTCACGGTCCGGAATGCCGGAAGGCGCCTGATTGCTCACAACGTCTTCACGTCCGGCCTCGTATGCTTCACGACATGTCCACCACTCCCGAAACCACAGCGGAACGTTCCGCCGACGAGGTCAACGAGGAGATCCGGGCCCTGTGGTTCCGGAGCGGGGGGACGCTGACGATGGAGGAGCGGCAGGTGTACCAACTGCTCGTCCTGGAATGGGCGGCGGCTTCCTCCCCGCACTCCACGAGAGCGGCGTGACCGCCCGGCCGGCCCGCGGGGCAGGCCGTCCGGCGCCGGCCTTCCGGATCTCCACCGCCGCCTCCTCTTCCCCTGGCCCGGCCGGCCGCCCCCGGTTCCGTCAGCCCCAGGTTCCGGAGTAGGCCCGGCGATAGGCGTTGCGCTCCTGCTCGGTGCGGATGTACCGCGTGGCGACCAGGGCGACCAGGCTGCCCGCGATGACGAGCAGGCCGGGCCCGATGTTCCGCGGGTCGGTCAGCCGGGAGAGCAGGCCGTCGGCGCTGTCGGTGGCCCCCGTCCGCTGAACCGCGCCGGGTGCCGCGGACCCGGGTGCCGCCGACCCGGGCGCGATGGCCGCGCCCTGGGGGGCCGAGGCGGACGGAGCGGGCGCGGCGGACGTACCCGCCTGCGCCTGCCCGGTGAGCCGGACCCCGAGCGTCGTCATCGCGTTCGTCAGCGGCTGGAAGAACGTCGTACCGCCCCTCTGGCAGTCGCCGCTGCCGCCCGACGTCACCCCGAGTGCGATGCCCTCGGAGAACAGCGGGCCGCCGCTGTCGCCCGGTTCCGCGCAGACCGTGGTCTGGATCAGGCCGGTGACCGTGCCCTCCGGGTAGTTCACCGTCGCGCCCAGCGCGGTGACCTCGCCGTCGTGCAGACCACTGGTGCTGCCGCTGCGGAAGACCCTCTCCCCGACGACCGGGTCCCCGGCCGCCGTGATGCGCACCCCGCGCCCGCCACCGATCGCCACGATGTTGTCACCGGGGGTCTGCTGTCCGTCCTCGTACCGGATGAGCGAGAAGTCGCCGTTGCCGGGGAACTCCGACGCCACCGTCCGGCCCAGCAGTGTCCGGCCCGTGTTGTCCGAGAACCAGAGCGTGCCGCCGGGCCCGCAGTGGCCGGCGGTGAGGAGGAACTCGGTCTGGCCGTTCGTCACGTTGTAGCCCGCCGAACAGCGGCCGGCGGTGGAGAAGAGAGGCTGGGCGCCGTTCACCCGGGTGGTGAACCTCCCCTGCGTGCGCTGCATGCGGACGAAGTCCCCGATGCCGTCGGCCAGTCGCGTCATCCGCGACCAGTCCGAGGCGGAGACGCTGCTG
The DNA here is from genome assembly GCF_053595355.1 of Streptomyces sp. NPDC002513. Classification (NCBI taxonomy): domain Bacteria; kingdom Bacillati; phylum Actinomycetota; class Actinomycetes; order Kitasatosporales; family Streptomycetaceae; genus Streptomyces; species Streptomyces sp. NPDC002513. The sequence continues at coordinate 138,014 of NZ_JBSFXK010000005.1, forward strand.
TCGGCCTCCACCACCACCTCGTTGGTGCGGTAGTCCAGGGCCCAGGCCGTGCCCGCCACTTTCGGGGCCGAACTCAGGGAGCCTGTAGCCGACTTGAGTTGGTCCATGCTGTGACGCACCATCTTGGGCCGCGCCCCGGCCGCCGTCACCTCGACAGCCGCCGCGCTGTCCGTCACGGCGACGACGGAGGTGCCGTCGTCGGCGATCCAGGTGCCCGCGGTGCGCGCGGTGCCGAGCCGTGCCACGAGCGCGGCACCCGCCCGGGGAGCGCTCTGCGTGGACGCGCCGCCGGGAGCCTGCGCGCCGGACGGTTCGCTCGCCAGGGCCTGGGTGACCATCAGGCCTCCCAGGAGCAGCCCGCCGAGGGCCGCCGCGCGTGCCCCCCGCCGGACGATCCGTCGTCGTGCATGCCTCATCCATGGCTCCGAACCCCGAACGGCACGGCGTCACCACCGCGGGCACTGTCGTCGTCGAGCGCCCTCCCTCCATACGTGCGTCCGGGGCGCCGCGTTCACCAACACGCGCCCAGCGTCCTGCCGTTGGCGCGGTCGAGGGACTTCGCGGCAGCACGCCGGTGCGTGCGTCGCCCCCACGGGGGCCGGTGCGTGCGTCGCCCCCACGGGGAGTCTCCGCTCGCGGACGGACCGAGACCTACTCGCGAGTAACTGTCTACCGGCAGGTAACTTTTCGGTCGCCTCTCGTCCACCCTTGGACGTGAACATGTCGAACGCGGCGACGGTCGGGGAATCGTCGCCGCATTGACGTGCAGGGACACGAAGGAAGGGACGGGCATGACAGGACGTGGTGTGGGGCATCGGATCGGCGCGGTCTCGGCGGTTGTGGCGCTGGGCATCGGCGGCACGGTCACCGCGGCGCAGACCGCGGTCGCCGCTCCGGCCGGGACCACCGTCAGCGTGGCCGCCGTACAGGCCTCGGGGGTCGACTACGCCACCTGGCAGGCGGATGTGAAGGCGGTCATCGACCGGGCGCTGCCGTGTGTCCGGCAGCGCACCGCGAACGCGGCCGGGCAGAAGCTCGCGATCGTCTTCGACATCGACAACACCACGCTGGAGACCGACTTCCACCCCTGGTACCAGCTGCCCACCCCGGCCCTCCAGCCCTCCCTGCAACTGGCCCGGTACGCGAAGTCCCGTGGTGTGTCCGTCTTCTTCGTCACCGCGCGCCCCGGCATCATCGAGGCCGAGACCAAGTGGAACCTGAAGACCGTGGGCTACCCGGTCGACGGTCTGTACGTGCGGGACCTGCCGGACCTCTTCGACGAGGTCGGCGCCTACAAGACCAGCAAGCGCGCGGAGATCGAGGCCCAGGGCTACACGATCGTCGCGAACGTCGGCAACAACACCTCCGACCTGGTCGGCGGCCACGCCGAGCGCACCTTCAAGCTGCCCGACTACAACGGCCAGTTGTCCTGACGCTCCTCCCGCGCGACCGGGCGCCGGTACGGGCTCACGTCCCGGCCGGCGCCCCGTGCGTCGACGCCTAGACTGCGCCCATGGACCCCACTTCGCTGGACCGGCTCGGCACGGGCAAGTACCTGTTGATCACCAGCTACCGCAAGAACGGCACCGCGGTCGCCACTCCGGTGTGGGTGGTGCGGGACGGCGACGCGCTGGGTGTCTGGACGACCGCCGACTCCTGGAAGGTGAAGCGGATCCGGGCCCGCTCCGATGTCCTGGTCGGCCCCTGCGACCTGCGCGGCAACCCGACCGGCGCCCAGGTCCCCGCCACCGCCGAGATCTGCGACCGGGCCACCACCGCCCGGTACCGGGAACTCATCGCCCGCAAGTACGGAATCGTCGGCCGTCTCACCCTCCTGGGCAGCCGGCTGCGCCGGGGCGAGGAGGGGACGGTCGGCATCCGGGTGACGCCACAGGCCGGCGGTGGCCTTGCGTAGTCGAAGTGCGGTCGCGAGGGAGTCCACTTCTGTCCTCACACACCGGCGTCGGACTGCCTCGTCTCATGCGTGCAGACGATCTGCTGAAGAAATCGATCCTTTATGCGGTCCTGCGCCTGCGGGCCAGTTCCCTGTCCTCCTCGGGCAGCGCGTCAGCGGCCAGCAGCCGCGGGAGTAGGTCCGGCTCGAGTGTCATCGCGCGGAAGACGAGTGCGACCGTCACATCGTGGTCGGGCCGGTACGCGATCTCGACGGGGTCGGAAACCCGGATGTCTCCCGGCTCGATCACGCGCAGATAGGCGCCCGGCACCGCTGCCTGGGTAAACCGTTTGATCCAGCCCTCTCGCTCCAGCCATCCCTGGAACGTCGCGCAGGGAATCCTCGCGCACGACACCTCCAGCACCACATCCGGTCCGATGCGCCAACGCTCGCCGATCAGGGCGCCGTTGACATCGAGGCCGAGTGTCGTGAGGTTCTCCCCGAAGACGCCGTTGGCAAGCGGCCTGCCCAGCTCGGCCTCCCACCCGTCGAGATCCTCGCGGCCATAGGCGTAGACGGCCTGATCGGAACCGCCATGGTGCTTGACGTCGTAGACGCGGTCGCCTGCAAGACCGACCTCGCCGGTGCCCTTGGGACCGGGTGCGATGACGGTGACCGGACCGTCAACAGGCCGCTTGTCGATGCCTGTCGCGCTGAGGCCCTTCCAAGGGTTGGGGCGAGGCTTGCCGACATTGACGGAGAGTAGCTTCATGCGCGCGACGGTACGGACCTCTGCATGCCCTGGCGACTCATTTCCCTGTCGACCCTCGGAATCAATCATTTCCAGGCCGTCATCAGGCCGATCGCTATCATGTGAACGGAGTGGCGGTTCCGATCGCAACGGGGGTTTCGTGATCGAGATAGGTGTCCTGCTCGGACTCATGCTGACGTTGGCGATCGCTTTGATCGTCAAGCTCGTGCGGCGCAGCACCACGGAGAACGTCGAAGGACTTCTTATAGAGCAAGCGCGGCGGGTGCAGGCACACAACGATCGGGTGTCCTACAACGCCTACACAATGCACGGCTCCGCGCCTACCATGAGCGACCACTATCGCCCTTAGAGCTCCGAACAAAATGGGCGCCCGGCTCGCGGCGTCTGGCACGCACTCCCCCAAGCTCTTCGAGCAGGGGGGACCCCCAGCCGCGTTGCCGAAAGGCCCAAGTAGCTCCGCTACGAGGACCTTCCGGCGCCTTGCGATCGCACGCACCAGACGCCGCGAGCTGATCGGACTCCCATTTTGTTCGGAACTCTTAGCCACACGCACCATGGGGGCGCCGAAAAGTCGAGGGAACGCCATCCGTGCCCTCTTCGTGCCCGCTCGGGGTGAACGACGGGGAATGGTGCGAAAACTCGGCAAGCCACCTCTCGGCCCGGAACGACCGTCGCTGCATGCTCAGCGCAACGCCCGTTCCAAGGTGTCCCGATGGTCGGAGACCCACTGATACGCCCGCTGCACCTCTGTGATCGTCCCGGCGTCGCGGAGCCGCCCCATCGCAACGTCCCCCTCATCAGCCTTGCTCTCGATGCCACGCCAGCACCGATCCTGCCACCACAGAATCGTGGGGAGGAGACCTTGCCTGTCCCGCAGTGCGTAGTTGTCGGCGATCAACCTCATACGTCGGGCTGCCTCTGCGGCGTCGGCCACCGCAGGACCGAGACCGAGGTACTGCCAGCAGACGTGGGCGACGTCGTGGATCCGCGCGCCCGGTGCCGCCAGATCCCAGTCGATGAAGGCTACCGGCCGCAGCGCGCCGCCGACCGGCCGATAGACGGTGTTCTTGGGCGACAGGTCGTTGTGGCACACAACTTCCTGATCTCCAGCCAGCGCAGTGCCGGCCGTCAGATCATGGAACTCACGCACAAGCCGGGCAACCGCTCCCAGACTTTCGTCCGACGAGACAGCAGCAGTCTGTCGTGGCTGCCAGGCCGCATGCCCGTCGAGGTAACTGAGGACCTCACGGCCCTTCTCGTCCCTACCGAGATACCGCGGGGCTCCGTCCCAGCCACCCGCTTCGAGCAACCTCAGCAGATCGCCCACGAACCTCGTTCGGGCGGATGCGGGACGGCGCACGGTGTCCCCGACACGAACGACGGCATTGACGAAACCCCCAGGCAAGGGCGACTCAGGCATCCCTCCACTCTGCCCGATGGTCACCTCGAATTCTCAATAACGTGCCCGTACGCGGCTGTATGTCGCGGGCTGCCGGCGTTGGTCAGTGCTGGCCCTCGTGCGCCCCGGTGTGCCCGGCATGCTCGGTGCGGTCGGGGGCGCCGCCCATCATCCGCAGCATCGCGAGGCCGCCGGTGCGCAGGAACCGTACGAGCAGTGCGGCGGCCAGCAGCAGGAACGCGATATTGAGCCAAGTCGTGTAGTTCCAGCTGACACCCTCCTCGGGGATCCTGGCGTCGGCCTGGTCGGGGACCAGTCCGAGTCCGCCGAAGATGAACTCGACCACGTACCCGGCGACCACCATCGCCACGTAGAAGGTGCCGAGGAGGAACACGGCCGCGCGTGCCCCGTAGTACTTCCGGTAGATGTTCAGGATGGGCAGGATCAGCAGGTCCGCATAGATGAAGGCGATCACTCCGCCGAAGCTGATGCCGCCCTTCCAGAGCACCACCGCGAGGGGGACGTTGCCGATCGAGCACACGAAGCTCGCGATCGCCACGAGCGGTCCGACGAGCGGTCCGATCAGTCTGGCCGTGAGCGGATGGCCGGTCAGGAAGAACGAGCGCCAGAAGTCGTCCGGCACCCACGCGGCGATCGCGCCGGCGATCAGCAGGCCGGCCACCAGGTCCCGCAGGATCGCCGCCCACTCCATGACGAAGATGTGCGACACGGAGGTGAAGCCCTCGCGGGAGAGCAGCCGGCGCAGAAAGCCGCCCTCGCCGCCCACCGACATGTCCATCGCCGCGTGCCCCTCCATCGACCCCGCCAGTCCCCGGTCGGCCTGCTCGCGGGCCTGCCGCAACAGCCGCTCGCGCAGCAGGACGCGGAAGAGCACGGCGAGGACGACGATCATCACCGGTCCGCCGACGAACTCCGCGACCGTGAACTGCCAGCCCATCAACAGGGCCAGGATGACGCCCAGTTCGACCACGAGATTGGTGGAGGCGATCTCGAAGGCCATCGCCGCCGTGAAGTCGGCGCCCTTGCGGAACAGGGACCGTGCCAGGGCCACCGCCGCGTACGAGCACGAGGACGAGGCCGCGCCGAGCCCCGCGGCGAGGGTCAGCGTACGGGGCCGGTCGTCACCCAGCAGTCGTACGACCGTCGAGCGGCGCACCACCGCCTGCACCACGGCGGACAGGGTGAAGCCGAGGATCAGTGCCCAGGTGATCTCCCAGGTCATCGACCCGGCGATGGACAGCGCGTGTTTGATCGCGTCCCACATGCGACGCCCTCTCCCTGGCCGACCGGAATGCCCGGCACTATACCCCTAGGGGGTATCGGGCGCGAGGGGGCGCGCCACTGCCGGACCCGTGGTTGCCGTCCGTAACCGTGCTTTCCCGGTGAACCGGTCCGCATGCCGCCACGTATCACTCCCCGGGGATGGGCCCAAGGCCGCGGGGACGGAAGGAGAGCAGTGTGTCGACACCGCCCGAGCAGGTCCAGCCGGTGCGGCGCCCGGTGCGGGAACCCACGTATGTGACGCGCCGCCGCCGTACGGAGGCGCTGGCCGAACTCGTCAGGCAGCTCCGTGACGGCGACGCCCGCCCACCGGAGCCCGCCTACGAGCCGATCGTCGTCCACGTCGAGCCGACGCCCGCCGAGGACGCGACGGAAGAACTGCCCCCGGTTCGGGCCGTCCCCCGCCACCGTCCCCCGGACACCCGGGACCGGCGCGCACGGCCCGTCGACGACGGGCTCACCCCGCGGGGCGCGGCCCTCACGGTCGGGGTGACCGCGACCGTCCTGATCGGCTTCGGCGCCGCGCTCCTGCTGCCCGGTGCGGGGGACGACGGCACCTCGGGCCGGGCGGCCGTCCCGCCGGCCCGGCCGCCCGTCACCGGCGCCCCCGCCCCGCAGCGGAGCACCGACCCCGACGGCCCCGGCACCCTGCGCGAGGGCGACAACGGGCCCGAGGTGACCGAACTGCAGAAGCGCCTGCTGCGTATCCCCGACATCTACAAGAACGGCTCCACCGACGGCCGTTACGACGCCACGCTCGCCGCGGCCGTCGCCCGTTTCCAGCTCTGGTACGGCGTTCACGGCGACGAGACGGGCGTCTACGGCGATGACACCCGCCGCGACCTCGAGTCCCGCACCCCGCTCTAGCGGGTGCGGCGGCGGGCACGGTCAGGCGTACGGCGGCCGCTCACTCTGAGCCGTACGCCTTCCGTGTCCGCTCACGCGGTACGGGCGTGTCGTGCGCCCCCCTCGCGCGACACGCCCGGACTGTGGACCGCCCCGCGGCCTGCCGTCCGGGGGGCCGCCGGCAGCGCGGCCGCGGGTACCACCAGGTCCGCGCGGTGGCGGGTCGTGGCCACCAGGTCCGCGTTGCGCTGGTCCGTGCCGCCCACCCACGCCACCGCCCTCGCGTGGTCCTTGCCGAACTCCTCGTGCCGGGCCACCAGCCGCCGGATGCGTTCGGGCTCGGCGATCTCGCAGAACCACACCTCGTCCAGAAGGGGCCGGACCCGCGCCCAGGCGCCCGTCTCCAGCAGCAGGTAGTTGCCCTCCGTCACGACGAGACGCGCCGACGGCGGCACCGGAATCGCCCCCGCGACCGGCTGCTCCAGCACCCGCTCGAACCCCGGCGCGTACACGATCTCGCCGTCCGTCTCCTCGCGCAGCCGCCGCAGCAGCGCCGCGTACCCGGCCGCGTCGAACGTGTCCGGCGCCCCCTTGCGGTCGCGGCGGCCCAGGCGGTCCAGCTCGACGTCCGCCAGATGGAAGCCGTCCATCGGGACGTGCGCCACCCACGGCGGCCCGTCCCCGTTCAGCTCCCGGACCAGGCGCTCGGCGAGCGTCGTCTTGCCCGCGCCCGGGCTCCCGGTGATACCGAGGATCGCACGGTGGCCGGGGCGCCCGAGGGACGCGGCCCGCTTGAGGAGGTCGTCGAAGGTCATAGGTGTCCGCGCTCGCCGCCGGGTCGTGGAGCCCGCTCGTGCGGCGGGCCGGATCAGGCCATTGGACCACCAGGGCGCACGGGAACGCGAGAGTGGTGGACCGGCCGGCCGCGGGCGCCCGGGGCGCGAACGCCGCCGCGGCCCTCGTCCGCGCCGCGAGGACACCCGCTTTCCGTGTCCCGGACGTCACCCGGCCGCCGCAGTCGGGCAGATGCCCGCGGAAGGCGTCCTCCAAGGGCCCGCCCGTGACGGGCGCGGGCTCCCGATGCCGCCGAACGCGGGTGCAGGCACGGCGGAATGTGGCCTTCACCACTCCCCGCGCGGCGTACATAGGGGAAGGTGGCTCCTATGACAGAGCTCGGTCTTCCGGACGGCATCCAGGCCTGCCTTTTCGATCTCGACGGAGTCATCACCAAGACCGCCGTCGTCCACGCGGCCGCGTGGAAACAGACGTTCGACGACTTTCTCCGCCGACGGGACGGGGAGTCCTACCGCCCCTTCGACGAGGCCTCCGACTACGACGAGTACGTCGACGGGCGGCCCCGCGCCGACGGTGTGCGCACCTTCCTCGCCTCCCGCGACATCCGGCTGCCCGAGGGCGCCGCCGACGACCCGCCCGACCGGGACACCGTCCACGGCCTCGGCAACCGCAAGAACGAACTGCTGCTGGAACTGATCCGCACCCGCGGTGTCGAGGCGTACGACGGCACGATCCGCTACGTCGAGGCCGTGCGCGCCGCCGGGCTGCGCACGGCCGTCGTCTCCTCCAGCGCCAACTGCCGCGAGGTACTGCGCTCGATCGACGCCGAGGACCTCTTCGACGTCCGCATCGACGGGATCGTGGCCGTCGTGCGGCACCTGCCGGGCAAACCGCATCCCGACACCTTCCTCGCCGCCGCCCAGGACCTCGGCGTCGAGGCCAAGGCCGCCGCCGTCTTCGAGGACGCGCTGGCGGGCATGGACGCCGGGCGCTCGGGCCACTTCGGGTACGTCGTGGGAGTGGACCGGGTCGGCCAGGCGGACGCGCTGCGGGCGCACGGCGCCGATGTCGTCGTACGGGACCTCGCGGAACTGAGGGCGCGTTCGTGATCACGCAGAGCTCGTACGCCGTCGAACCCTGGGTGCTGCGCGAGCGGGGGCTCCATCTGGACCTCCTGCCGCAGAGCGAGTCGGTGTTCGCACTGTCCAACGGGCATGTCGGCTGGCGCGGCAACCTCGACGAGGGGGAGCCGCACGGACTGCCGGGCTCCTATCTCAACGGCGTCCACGAGCGGCATCCGCTGCCGTACGCGGAGGCGGGGTACGGCTACCCGGAGTCCGGGCAGACCATCATCAACGTCACCAACGGAAAGATCATCCGGCTGCTGGTGGACGACGAGCCCTTCGACCTGCGCTACGGCCGGCTGCGCTCCCACGAGCGCGTCCTCGATCTGCGGGCCGGTACGCTCACCCGGACCTGCGAGTGGACCTCACCGGTCGGCACGACGGTCCGGGTGCGCTCCACCCGGCTCGTCTCCTTCACCCAGCGCGCCATCGCCGCCGTCGCCTACGAGGTCGAGGCCGTCGACGCACGGGTCCGGATCGTGGTGCAGTCGGAGCTGGTCGCCAACGAGCAACTGCCGGGCCACGACGACGATCCACGGGCCGCGGTGGTCCTTCAGTCGCCGCTGGAGGCGGAGGAGTACTTCGCGAAGAGCGGCCGGCTGCGGCTGGTGCACCGCACCCGCAAGAGCGGCCTCAGGGTCGGGGCCGCCGCCGACCACGTCGTCAGCGGCCCCGACCCGACCACCACCGACAGCGAGGCGACCGACGACCTCGCCCGCCTCACCGTCGCCACCGTGCTGGACCCGGGCGAGCGGCTGCGCGTGGAGAAGTTCGTCTCCTACGGCTGGTCGGGCACCCGCTCGCTGCCCGCGATCAGCGACCAGGTGGACGCGGCGCTGGCCGCCGCCACCAGCAGGGGCTGGTCCGGCCTCCTGGCCGAGCAGCGCACCTACCTGGACGAGTTCTGGGCGCGCTCCGACGTCGAGATCGACGGCGACGAACAGATCCAGCAGGCCGTCCGCTTCGCCCTGTTCCATGTGCTGCAGGCCGGGGCCCGTGCCGAACAGCGGGCGATCCCGGCCAAGGGACTGACCGGCTCCGGCTACGACGGTCACGCCTTCTGGGACACCGAGATGTTCGTGCTGCCCCTGCTCACCTACACCTCGCCGGGCGCGGTCGCCGAGGCGCTGCGGTGGCGGCAGAACACGCTGCCCGCGGCCCGGGAGCGGGCGGTGCAACTGGGCCTGCGGGGCGCGGCGTTCCCCTGGCGGACCATCGAGGGCTCGGAGGGTTCGGCGTACTGGCCGGCGGGCACCGCCGCGTTCCATGTGAACGCCGACATCGCCGACGCGGTCGTCCGGTACACCTCGGCCACCGGCGACGAGCAGTTCGACCGCGACACCGGGGTGGAACTCCTGGTGGAGACGGCCCGGTTGTGGCGCTCGCTCGGTCACCACGACCACCACGGCATGTTCCACATCGACGGGGTGACCGGCCCGGACGAGTACAGCGCGATCGCCGACGACAACACGTACACCAACCTGATGGCCCGCGCGAACCTGCTGGCCGCGGCCGACGCCGTCGAGCGCTATCCGCGCCAGGCCGCGGAGCTGGGCGTCGACGAGGAGGAGAGCGCCGCCTGGCGGGGTTCCGCGAAGACGATGCACATCCCCTACGACGACGAACTGGGCGTGCATGAGCAGCACACCGGGTTCACCCGCCACCAGCGCTGGGACTTCGACGCGACACGCGCGGACCAGTACCCGCTGCTGCTGCACTTCCCGTACTTCGACCTGTACCGCAAGCAGGTCGTCAAGCAGGCCGACCTGGTCCTGGCGATGTACACGTGCAGCCCCTTCTTCGACACGGAGCACAAGGCGCGCAACTTCGCCTACTACGAACCCCTCACCGTGCGCGACTCGTCCCTGTCCGCCTGCTGCCAGGCGGTCATCGCGGCCGAGACGGGCCATCTGCGACTCGCCTACGACTATCTGCACGAGGCCGCACTGATGGACCTGCAGGACCTGGAGAACAACACCCGCGACGGCCTGCACATCGCGTCCCTGGCCGGTACCTGGATGGCGCTCGTCGCGGGCTTCGGCGGTCTGCGCCACAACGGGGACAGGGTCGCCTTCGCGCCGCGCCTGCCGGAGCAGTTCGGCCGGCTCGCCTTCACCCTCGAACTGCGGGGCTGCCGGCTGCGGGTGGAGATCGGCCGCGCCACGGCCACCTACACCCTGATGCGCGGTGGCCCGCTGACGATCCATCACCACGGAGAAGAGGTCACCGTCGACGCGGACAAGCCGCAGACCCGCGACATCCCGCTCATCAAGCCCCGCCCGGCTCCCGACCAGCCGTTGCACCGGCGGCCGAACCACCAGACCGGCGAGGAGGGATGACGGCACCCGCCGGCCGCGGGTGACGGCCGGTACGTGCCCGCCATCCGGTCCGTCCGCCCGCATCGCGGACGGACGGACCGGAGCCCGTCACCCGTCAGTCGGACAACGCGCCGTCGTCGCGCCCGAGTTCACGCACCGGTACGGCGGCCCGCATCGACTTCAGGGCCAGCAGCAGGGCGGCGATGTCGTCGAGGTAGACGGGATCGGGGAGCAGATCGGCCGGCAGCACCAGATACAGCACCGCGCCCCAGAACACCCAGCGGGGCCCTGTCGGCAGTCCGGCACGGCGCAGGTCGCGGCGCGTGCGGACCAGCCGCAGCAGCAGCGCGAGCGCCACGCCGAGCAGCGTTGCCGCGAGGGCCGCGAGGGCCGCGACGACGGCGATCACGGTCCAGCTCATGGAGTCCATGTACAGCTCCGGGCATGCGTAGGAGTCGTCCTCTCCTACACATGCCCGGCTGCGCGGCGGACCGTGCCTGCGCCGCGCCGAATGCCCTGGACGGTCGGGTGAGGAGCGGGCGTGCGGGGCGCGGTCAGTGGCCGCGCGCGGCGCTGCCGTCCACCAGGGCCTGGTGGACGGCGCGCACGCTGCGCGCGATGTGCTGGAGCTGCGTGAGTTCGGCGGCGTAGAGCCGGATCGTGTGTTCGATGACCGACTCGGGCAGGCCGAGCCCGGGCAGGTCCGTCCGCGCCGTCTGCAGTGCGGTGCGGGCGACCCGCACCTCGTGCTGCACCTGGATCTGCGCATGCCGGGCGAGCAGGACCGGGTGGCGGATCAGGGCCGGGTAGCCGGCGTAGCGGGCGGGGACGAGTTCGCGCAGCCATTTGGCGGCCGATCGCTCCCAGTCGTAGCTGCCGGGTGTTTTGACCTGGCACGGCCAGTCCGAGCTGATCGGCGAGTACGTCGTCAAGGCCATGGTCTTCGCTTCCGGGTCACGTCGGCTCAGGATGTACGGCATCTTGTGAGCGGCTCCGGTCAGGGGAGGGCCGGAGCCGCCGCCGTGGACGCCCGCGCAGGCGGGTCCCGGCCGGACACCGGGCGCCCGTGGGTAGGAGCGGACGGCCCCGGTGGTCCGGACGGCGTGGCCGGGAGGGGAAGCCCGGGTCACGATCCGCGAGCAGTATTTATATATACCGGCCAATGTGCAAGGACATGAAAAAATTCACCTGTGGTTCGGTGCGATGGATCCCGCCTCACGGGCGCCGCCCCGTCAGTCCTTGAGGAAGAACTGATGCTGGTCGGCGATCTGCTCGTACTCCTCGAGACGGGCCTGCGTCCGCCCCGGATCGGCGTCGGTCATGGCCTGCAGCAGGGCGGCGGCCATCAGCCCGGGGGCGGCGTACGAGTCGAAGACCAGGCGCGAGCCGGTGCCGGTGGCGAAGACGACGTCGGCCTCGTCGGCCAGCGGCCCCAGTCCCAGATCGGTGATCAGGGCGACCTTGAGCCCCGCACTGCGCGCCACCCGCACCGCGGTCAGGCTCTCCTGGGCGTGCCGGGGCATCCCGAACGCCAGCACCCAGGTGCCGCCTGCCTCCCGTGACTGGAGCAGCGCGTCGTAGGCGACGGTGCCGCCGCGGGTCACCAGCCGTACATCGGGGTGGACCCGTCGGGCCCCGTACGCGAAGTACTCGGCGAGCGAACCGGAGATCCTCAGGCCCATCACGGTCAGCGGCGTCGACTCCGACAGCGCCCGCCCCACGCGGATCACCTGGTCCGGGTCGGCGAAGTCCCGGCGCAGATTCTCCAGGTTCTCGATCTCCGCGTCCACGGCCGCCTGGAGCTCGTTGCTGCGCTGTTCCGCCGGGGGGCTCGGAGCGCTGAGCGCGCTCAGGGCGATGGCCTGCAACTTCTCCCGCAACGCCGGGTACCCGCTGAAGCCGACGGCCGCCGCGAAACGCGTCACCGAGGGCTGGCTCACACCCGCCCGCTCGGCCAGGTCCGTGATCGACAGGAACGCCGCCTCGGTGATGTGCTCGATCAGGTACTGGGCGATCCGGCGATGCCCCGGGGACAGCCGCGGACCGTCGAACAGCTCCCTGAGCTGGGACATCGGGCTGGCTCCCGCTTCCGGGGCCGTCTTGCCCGCGGTGATCGCAGACGCCTGCGCGCGTGTCTGCTGCGGCGATGGCACCGGGCCGCCTCCTTCGTGTGCCTGGGAATTTCAACATAGCTCACCGACAGCGCTGACCAGGGGCCTTACGGCTCATATCACAGCGTGCTCCCCGACAGGCGCACCGGTCACTTCGGCCGTAGCGTCGTGCAGGGGGACCGGGGGAGGGGAGGGGTATCCGCGTCCGCCCACCGAGGACGCGACGGTCACGAAGGAGAGGAGCGGCCGTGAACTCGCCCCCAGCCCACGTACCACAGGTCGAGGTGGTGGTCAGCGACTGCTCGGCGACGGACGCCGGGAGCCTGTTCGCCGAACTGTGCCGGCGTTTCGGCTCCGACCGCTGCGCCGAGGACACACCGCACGAGACTCCCGGATCCCGGCCCACGATGTGGACCGGCACGTTCGACATGTCGACGTCCCCCGGCGAGTCCCCGGGGACGGCGTCAGCACCGCCCCTGTCCGGTTCCGTGAAGGCCGAACTGCAAGGCGAACCGCGGGCGGTGGAGCGTCTGCGCCAGGCCCTGGACGAGACGTTCGTCGTCCATCAGCTGGGCGTGGTGGCCGGCGACCAGGAGGTCGATGTCGAGCTGCGGCTGGAGAGCCGCCGGCCGGCCTGAGTCCACTGCCTCACCGGCAATCCGGAGAGAGGGCGCGGCCGTCCGCGCCCTCTCGTGCGGGCGCGACCGCGGCAGGCCGCGGACGCGCCGGCTCACCCGTGGGGTGTCGGCCCCAGGTAACGGTGGAGCGAGGCCGTGAGCGCGGTGACGAAGGCGTCACGGATGCGGCCGGGTACCAGGCCGAGGGACAGATAGGGGTTGAGGTCCTCCAGCTCGACCAGCAGGAGGTCCCCGTCCCGGGTGCGGCAGGCGTCCACGCGCTGGATCCCGTGGTCGAGCGTGTTCCAGTCGATGAAGCGCCGGGCGAAGGCCAGATCGGCGTCCGTGGGATCGTACGGTTCGAGGACCCAGCGCCGCTCGGGGTCGGGGGCGTGCAGCGCGTACTGGAAGGCGTCGTCGACGTAGTAGAAGGACACCTCGTAGCGGAAGTCGATGCGCGGCTGGACCAGGATGTCGCCCCAGGTCAGCTCCGCCAGCCGGGGACGGGGCACGAAGTCCAGGCCGATGGAGTCCGCCCCGGCCTTCGGCTTGACCGCGTACCGGGCCGCCTCGGGCAGCCGGCCGAGGTCCTCGGGGCGGTCCACGGTGGGAATGACCGGGAAGCCGGCTTCGGTCAGGTCCAGCAGGTACCGCTTGCCGGCCATGTCGGCCCGCCCGGTCAGCGGGTTGTACACCCGGGTGCCGTGCGCGGCGGCCAACGCACGGAAGGCGTCGTAGGCCTCCTGGTAGTGCAGCACCGGTCCGCTGTTGCGGACGACGACGGCGTCGAAGCCGTCCATCAGCGCCGCGGCGTCCAGCGGGTGGCACAGGGCGATGTCGAAGTCCGCACGCAGCCGGGACGAGAGGCCGATGTCCTCGTCGCAGTAGCGCCGCCCGCGGGCCTGGTAGCCCAGGTCGGTCACGTACAGCAGGCGGCGGCGGGCGGGCATGGGCGTCTCCTCGTTCGGTACGCCTCAATCTAGCCCGCCCGCCGGTGCCCGCTTCGGAGGGGCGTCGGTCATCCGTGCGAGCGGGCGTGTGCGTCGTCCGTGGGGTGTGGGCGTGCGCGGCGCGCAGGACGGGCGTCCCGTGCGCGGGCGGGCCCGGATGACACACTGGCCGCATGGAAGAACGAGAATTCCGCAGGTCGGGGCAGCACGCGTCGGTCATCGGCCTCGGCACCTGGCAACTGGGCGCGGACTGGGGCGATGTCGACGACAGGGCCGCCCACGAGGTGCTGGAGGCGGCGGCCGAGTCCGGCGTGACGTTCTTCGACACCGCCGATGTGTACGGCGACGGGCGCAGCGAGCAGACCATCGCCGCCTTCCTGCTCGGCAGGCCCGATGTGCATGTGCTGGTGGCGACCAAGATGGGGCGCCGCGTCGACCAGATCCCGCAGAACTATGTGCTGGACAACTTCCGCGCCTGGAACGACCGTTCCCGGCGCAACCTCGGCGTCGACCGGATCGACCTGGTGCAGCTCCACTGCCCGCCGACGCCCGTCTACTCCTCCGACGAGGTGTACGACGCCCTCGACACGCTGGTCGAGGAGGGCCGTGTCGCCGCGTACGGCGTGAGTGTCGAGACGTGCGCCGAGGCGCTGACCGCGATCGCCCGCCCGAACGTGGCGAGCGTGCAGATCATCCTCAACCCGTTCCGGATGAAGCCGCTGCGCGAAGTCCTCCCGGCCGCACGGCAGGCGGGCGTGGGCATCATCGCCCGAGTGCCGCTCGCCTCCGGCCTGTTGTCGGGGAAGTACACCCGGGACACGGTCTTCGCCGTCAACGACCACCGCTCGTTCAACCGGCACGGCGAGGCCTTCGACCAGGGCGAGACCTTCTCCGGTGTGGATTACGCGACGGGCGTGGACGCGGCGGCGGAGTTCGCCGCGCTCGCCCCGGAGGGCTTCACCCCGGCCCAGCTCGCGCTCGCCTGGATCATCCAACAGCCCGGTGTGACCACGGTGATCCCCGGCGCGCGTTCGGGGGAGCAGGCCCGCGCCAATGCGGCGGTCGCGAAGCTCCCCCCGCTGCCGCGGGAGACGCTCGACGCGATCGGGAACCTGTACGACCGGCGGATCAAGGAGCAGGTCGAGGACCGCTGGTAGGCACCGCGGTTCAGGGTGTCCTGCGTCATGCCATCAGGGCGGAGCGGCCGGTGCGGGTCGGGCTCCGTCCGGCGGCGGCCCGCACCCGGTAGGTGGTCTTGGCCCGGTCCACCACGGGATCCCCGAGTACGATCCGCCCGGCCACGAGCAGCGCGTCGCACTCGTCGGTGGGCAGTGCCGCATGACGGCCGCCGGACTGCCAACAGCCGTACCGTCGGCGGCCGTTGGCATGCACGGTGAGGAAGACCGGTAGGCGCTGGTCCATGATGAGGCGCAGCACTTCGGCAGCATGGGCACTGAGCCGAGGGCGCGTCATGGTCGGTCAGCCTTTCGGGGGCAGGGGCGGGCGGTCGTCCCACCCCGGGTCGAGATGATCTTTACCCCGCATTGTCGCCGAGCGCACTGACAGCGCGCATCCCGCGTGCCGAAGAGTTCCCGGGAGGTCAATGCGCGAGCCACGACCATGTGATGACCTTCCGCTTCGACCACCTGCGGGAAGCGTCCCGCAACGACGTACTCACTCATATCAAGACACCGCACGGCCGTCAGCGACACGACCAACTCGTCACCTGGGGCTCGCTGTTGACCCGGGCCGAGCGGAACGGGCCGATCTTCCGCAACTGATGACCAGGACAGCGGGAGTGGGGGCTTCCCTTATCGGGTGGCACGTGCTCTGCCGTACTGCGAGCATCTGCGGATGCTTACTCTTGCCGACGATCTCGGCCACCTTTCCTATGACGTCGCCGGCGACGGACCTCCCGTCGTACTCGTGCACGCCGGCGTCGCCGATCACCGTATGTGGGATGCCGTCACGCCCGACCTGGCGGAACGGCACACTGTCATCCGCTACGACCTGCGCGGCTTCGGTGAGTCGGCGCCCCCGACCGGCCCGTTCAGCGAGACGGACGATCTGCGCCGTCTTCTGGACCACCTGGGCCACGAACGTGTCCGGCTCGTCGGCGCCTCCTGGGGCGGCCGCGTGGCCCTGGACTTCACTCTCGCCCACCCGAGCCGGGTGCACTCCCTGGCGATGCTCGCCCCGCCATGGCCGGGATACCACTGGTCTGCGGACATGGTCGCGTACGACGAGGCGGAAACGGCGGCCCTGGCCTCGGGCGACCTGGACGCCGCCGTCCGTATCAACCTGGACATGTGGCTGCGCGGGCCGGCTCGGACATGGGAGGACGTCGCTGCCGGACTGGCCGACCTGCTCCGCGGCCCGATGCGAACGTCGCTGGTGAACCAGGGCGTCCTGGCGGACCGTTCCCAGGGCCCCGCGACTGGCGACATCTCCGCCGTCTCCGTCCCCACACTGGTGGGGATCGGCAGGCTCGACGTCGCCGACTTTCAGGACATCGGCCGGCGGTACGCCGCTGAGATCCCCGATGCGCTCCTGGTGGAGTTCCCCACGGCCGCTCACCTCATCGCGCTGGACGCGCCCGCCGAGCTCATCTCGGTACTGGGCCCGTTCCTCGACCGTTCCGAGATGGCGCGCGATTGATGCCCCGGCGGGACGGGGCAGGCCGGACCGAGCTGCCCGTGTGACTGTTCAGAGCAGCGGGCCGGGATACTCCGGCATCTCGGTGGTTCGATCGAGGAGTTGGCGGACCCGTGCCTGGCGCGGTGCGCGCCGGCACCGCGTGGGCGGCGAGGTGCTGTGTGGCGGCCGAGCACGTTGAGGCTGCCGGGTCCGCTCGTGGGGCCGCCGTGCCCGTCGTCACCTGGCCGTCACCCGGAAGGTGCGCAGGACCACGTCCAGGGCCCGCTGGTCGGTGGTGCTGTCCGCGTCGGCGGCGGGGGCCGTCCAGCGCAGGGAGAAGCCGCGGCCGCCTCCGGTGAGGAAGCCGCGGCCGAAGGTGCGCACGCGGACGCCGTCGACGGTGGACAGCCACACCATGTCGGCGCCTTGGTAACCCTGGTACGTCACGGCGCGGATGGTGCCGAGCCGCACGAAGTCGGCGTCCGTGCTCCGCAGGGACGACTCCAGGTTCCGCCAGACCGTGACCGGGTCCTGGCCGAGGCGCACGCCGGCGGTGACCGTCAGCGTGCGCGGGACGTTGCTCGCGCCGAACGTCACCCGGTAGGTGTCCTCGGCGGCCTGGGTGGTGCTGAGGCGTTTCCACCCCTGTGGCAGGTCGACGGAGAAGCCCTCGGGGGCGACGAGACGTTCGACGTCCGCATGCGGATCACCGGGGGCGCCCGGCGGCCGGGAGGCGGGCGGGGACGCGCTCGCCGGTCTGCTCGCCTCGGTGGGGAGCGTCCGGCCGGCGCCGTCGCCGGACGGGGCCGCCGAGACGGCGGGCGCGCCGGGACGGGACCGCTCCGCGCCGGCCGAAGGGGTGCCGCCGGGACGGCCCGCCGTGGCCAGTACGGCGACCGACGAGGCCACGAGGACCAGGCCCGCCCCCGCCAGCACCGACCGGCGCACGGCCGGTCTGCCCCAGGCCCGTCCCGCCCGGTGCGCGACCAGCCGCGCACTTTCGTGGCCGGTGGTCGGCGCATCCCGGCCGGAGGCCTCCGGGCCCCCGTTCAGGATGCGCACCAGGGAGGCGCGCACCACCGGCTCCGGCACCCGCTCCAGGGCGCTTTGGCGCAGCAGCCCCGTGACGGCCGGGGTGAGGGGGCCGGAGTTCACCGGGGCGCGCAGCGGCAGCCGGTCCACCGCGCGCAGGGTCGCCTCGACCACACCCCGGTCCTCGACCGGCGGACGGCCCTCCGTCATCGCGTACAGGAGCGCGCCCAGCGCCCACTGGTCGGCCGCCGGACCGGCGCTCGACCCGCGCGCCTGTTCGGGGGCGGCGTACGAGGGCGCGGTGACCCGCTGGGTGACGGACGCGCCGATGAGCCCGAACCCGGTCACCACGACACCGCCGTCCTCCCGCACGAACACCTGGCCGGGGCTCAGGTCGCCGTGGGTCATGCCCCTGCGGTGTGCGGTCTCCAGCACATCGAGGATGCCGAGGCCGATCCGGGCCGCCCGGACGTAGTTGAGGGGCCCTCGGTCCAGGATCGAGCCCAGCGGCGTGCCCTCGATGTGTTCGGTCACGGTCCACAGGACACCGTTGTCATCGATCACGTCGAGGACGGCGGCGACGCCCTCGGGGCACAGCAGTTGCATCGCCTCCGAGTCGCGCAGGATCCGGGCGGTCATGCGGCGCGCGCCGGTCTCGGGGGCCGACGGAGCGAGCCGCGACCCGACGAGGGTGACCGGCCGGCCGAACTCCACGTCCTCGCCGAGCCCGACGGTCCGCCCCTCCTCCTGATGGACGACCTCGAGCGTCCGGTACCGGCCGGCGATCAACTCCCTGGTGGAGACCTGCCCGTGGTCCATCGTCACCCCTCGCTGCGCACCGGACTCTCCGGTTTCCCGGATGTACGGCGGGCGTGACGGTGGGTGTTCAAAGAAAGGGGATTTCTTCGCGCCGGATTTCTTCCGGCCCGGGTGTGCGGCTCGTACACCCACTCACATGTGCGAAAACGGCCCCTCTGGCTACTGGCCAGTGGGTTACTGTGGGTTACCGGAGGCGGCCGAGCCGATGTACGACTCCGCGAACGCGGCCGCCGCGGCGGGCGAGTGGAACAGCCGCCGCAGCCGGGCCGCCGCCGTGCCCGCGCGGAACGGATCGCCGGACGACGGGCCGTGCAGCAGCTCGGCGAACCACTCCGAGAATTCCTGGTACTCCCACACCAGGCGCAGACAGGCCGCCGAGTAGCCGCGCAGCCCACCGGTCTCGCCCGTACGGTGGTACGCGATCAGCGCGTCGGCGAGCAGCAGCGCGTCGTGCAGCGCGAGGTTCATGCCCTTCGCGGCGATCGGGGCGACGAGGTGGGCGGCGTCACCCGCGAGGAACAGCCTTCCGTACGCCATCGGCTCCACCACGTAGTTGTGCATGTCGAGGACCCGCTTCTCGATCAGCCGGCCCTCCGTCAGCGGCGCGGCCCCCGCCGCCTCCAGCCGCGTGTGCAGCTCGGACCAGACACGTTCGTGCGGCCAGTTTTCCGGGTCGTCGCCGGGCGGGCACTGCAGGTAGTAGCGGGTGACCTGCGGGCTGCGGGCCATATGGGCGGCGAAACCGTGCGGATGGACCCCGAAGACGACGCAGTCCGACGACGGCGGCGCCTGTGCGAGCAGCGCCAGCCAGCCGACCCCGTAGTCGAACCGCGCGACGTGCGCGCGCTCCGCCGGCAGTGCGGCCCGGGACACCCCGCGCGCCCCGTCGCACCCGGCGACGAAGTCGCAGGTGATCCGGTGGCGCGTCCCCGAGTCCGGATCGGTGTACGACACCGACGGCCGCTCGGTGCCGATGTCGTGCAGCTCCACGTCGCGCACCCGGAAGCGGATGTCCCCGCCCTTGACGTCCGCGTACTCCCGCACCAGGTCGGTCACGAGCAGCGGCTGGGGGTAGACGACGTGGTGGTGGCCGGAGATCTCCGCATAGGGGAAGCGGTGCCGTTCGCCGTCGATGCGGAACTCGAAGCTGCTGTGCGTCTGCGCCCGCTCCAGCAGCCCCGCGGCGAGCCCGTGCCGCTCCAGGGCTCGCACCGCCCACTGCTCCAGGAACCCCGCCCGCGGCCGCTGCTCGATGAACTCCCGGCTCTCGGCCTCCAGGACGACACAGTCGACGGAGGCGTCCCGCAGGATGTTGGCAAGGGTCAGCCCGGCCGGTCCCGCACCGACGATGACGACGGGCACGCGCGGTGCGGACGGGGGCGGAGGGGTGGGGGAGGAGTCGATCATCCGCTCATTATGGTGGCGTACTGTCAACGCCGCTCCGGCGCACCCGAGTTACTGGACTCGGCGCGGCGCCTGACGAATCCGGGTGCGGAAGCCCGGAGCCGACCCTCCAGCCGCCGCTGCTCCGCGACCGGGCGTCCCTCAGCTCCCGGGAGGGGCGGGCACCACGCGGATGACCGCGGCGGTGACATTGTCCTCGCCGCCCGCGTCCAGGGCCCGGTTCACCAGCGTCCGCGCGTCGGCCAGTACGGTCCGGCCCCGCAGCCCGAGCACCGTCAGCAGCCCGGCGGCGTCCGGCAGATGCCGCCACAGACCGTCCGTGCACAGCAGCGGTCGGCCGGGCACCCGGGGCCGGTGGCCGCGCACCCGCGCGGTCACCGGCCCGGCGTCGGCACCCAGCCAGGCGGTGAGGGCGTCGTGTTCGCCGGTGTCGTCCTCGGACATGAGCAGGCCCGGCCCCTCGCCGGGCAGCCAGTAGGCCCGGCTGTCGCCGACCCAGGCGCTCCAGATCCCCTCCGGGCCGGCGACGCCCGCGACGAACGTGCAGGCGGGCGCGCCGTCCCGCACGGCGGCCAGAGCGCTCACCGCCCGGCCCGCGCGTTCGGTGGCCTCGGCGAGCGCCCCCTCCGGCACCTGCCCCTCCCGCAGGCCGGCGATCAGGGTCGCCGCTCCGGTCTCGGCGGCGACCCGGGCCGCACGCTCCGGCCGCGGAGACAGGGAAACCCCGTCACAGACCACCCCGACCGTCCACACCCCGGTGGCGGCCAGCGTCAGGGAGTCCGCGTTGACCTCCCGCCGGTGGCCCCGGTCGCTGACCCCGGCCGCGTCGGTGCCCACCGTGATCTCCACGTGCGCACGGAACGCCGGCTGCGCCACGCCGCAGTGCCAGCAGACACCGTCGGGCGCCACCGTGCCGCCGCATCGGACACATTCCATGGTCTCGGCCATCAGCCGGGGAACGCCTCGCCCCGGCCCGCCGCAGTCCGGACCCGCGACTGCCGACGGGCCGTCAGGCCCGCGCCTAGCGGAGCGCGTCCGCCCAGTTCGCCGGGACCCGGCCGGCCGGTCCGGGCACCGGCTGGTCGAGGGGACGGCTGACCGGCGGAGCCAGCTCGGGTCCGGATTCGTAGAACTCGTTGGTGGTGTAGTCCCAGAACCAGTCCTCGCCCGGCTCGAAACTGCGGATCACCGGGTGCCCGGTGGAGTGGTAGTGGGCGGTCGCGTGCTGGGCGGGGGAGTCGTCGCAACAGCCGATGTGCCCGCACTGCGCGCAGCGCCGCAGATGCAACCACCAACCGCCCGCCGCGTCGCACTCCACGCAGCCCGTGCCGCTGGGCGGGACGCCGGGATCGATGCCGCTGGCTGTGGTCATGATGCCTCCACTGGTGTCTCGGAACCGGGCTGCGTGCCCGAGTCCTGCTCCGGGACGTCGTGCTCCCCGGCTGTGAGCGGCAGCCGCACCTGGAAACGCGTGTCCCCGGGCTTCGAGTGGACCTCGAGGCTGCCATGGTGCTTGTTGACGATGATGCGCCAGGAGATGTCCAGGCCGAGCCCGGTGCCCTGGCCGACCGGCTTCGTGGTGAAGAACGGATCGAAGACACGATTGCGGATCTCCGGCGGCACCCCGGGACCCGTGTCGCGGAACTCCACCAGCAACCGGTCCCCGTCGAGCGCCGTCCGCACGGTCAGCGTCCCCTCCCCGCCCGCGTCGTTCATGGCCGACACCGCGTTGTCGATGAGGTTGGTCCACACCTGGTTCAGCTCGCCGGGGTAGGCGGGGATGCTCGGCAGGGTGCGGTCGTAGTCCTTGACCACGGTGATCCGGTCTCCGACCTTGGCGGAGAGCATCAGCACGGTGCTGTCGAGGAGTTCGTGCACATCGGCGACCTGGTACGGGGCCCGGTCGAGCTGCGAGTACTGCCGCGCCGCGTTCACGAGGGTGGAGACCCGGGTCGTGGAGTCCTCGATCTCGTTCATCAGCAGCTCGGTCTCGACCGTGTAGTTGAGCCAGCGGATCGCGCCCTCCAGGGTCCGCTCGTCGACGGCCGCGGCGACCTGGTCCAGCCAGTCGGTGCCGAGGCCCGCCTGGACAAAGGTCGGCGCGAGCCGCCAGGCGTCCTCGATGCCGTGGTCGTCCAGCCAGTCGCCGAGCGCGTCCTCGCGGTCGGATGCCTCCAGGGGACTGAGCGGGGCGGCCTTCGCGACCTGCTCCGCCGTCCGCTCCTGGATGTCCACCAGCGTCAGCAGCGTCTCCGGCTCGTACCGCCCGGCCGCGATCGCCCCGAGCTTGTGCCGCATCCCGGCCACCCGCTCGCGCAGCGCCGACGTGGCACGCACGGCTGCGGCCGCCGGGTTGTTGAGCTCGTGGGTGAGACCCGCGGACAGGGAGCCCAGTGCCAGCAGCCGTTCCCGCTGGTTGATGACCTGCTGGGTGTTCTGGGTGCCGAAGAACAGCCCCTCCAGCAGATGCACGGCCATCGGGAACCAGTCCCGCATGACGGCCGCGAACGTCTCGGCGGGCAGGATGAAGAACCGCGAGGGTTCGGTGACCCGCAGCGACCCGTTGTAATGGGCCGCCCGCTCCCGGTCGCTCAGATACGCCTGGAAGGCGCCCGCGTACACGCCGCGCCGCGAGGTCCGGTTGACCTCCACGTCATCGGTGCCGACCCGGCGCGACTGCACCACCGTGCCCTGCAGGAGAACGAAGAAACAGGTGGCGGGCTCACCTTCGGCGTACACCGGGCCGGGCTCGAACTGCTCCACCCGGCCCTCCCGGCACAGCCGCTCCAACTGGTCGTCGCTCAGCTTCTCGAACAGGAAGAGCGTCTTCAGCTCCGACTTCTCGCACGTCATCGGCCGACCGCTCATCTCCGCTCCCTGGACTGTGGGTTCATGACTGCTCCAGATACCGGTGCACGAGCATCACCGCCATCGCCCCCTCGCCCACCGCGGAGGCGACCCGCTTGGCCGACTCGGCGCGCGCGTCACCCGCCACGAACACACCGGGGACATTGGTCTCCAGGTGGTACGGGGGCCGGTCCAGTTCCCAGCCCGGCGGGGGATGCCCGTCGCTCGTCATGTCGGGACCGGTCAGGATGAACCCGTGGTCGTCGCGCAGCACGGTCCCCTCCAGCCAGTCCGTCAGCGGAGCCGCCCCGATGAACACGAACAGCCAGGGCGTGTCGACGAGTTCGGTCTCTCCCGTCACCACGTCCCGCAGCGTGAGCTGCTCCAGATGCTCGGAGCCGTGCGCCGCCTCCACCACGGTGCCGGTGCGCACGATGATGTTCGGCGTCTCGGCGATCTGCTGGACCAGATAGTGCGACATCGACGCCGACAGCGATTCGCCGCGTACGAGCAGGGTGACCGACTTGCAGTTCCGGGACAGGTACATCGCCGCCTGGCCCGCGGAGTTGGCGCCGCCGACGATGTACACGTTCTGACCGGTGCAGGACGGTGCCTCCGTCAACGCCGCGCCGTAGAAGACCCCGCATCCCGTCAGCTCCCGCAGGCCCGGGGCCGCCAGCTGCCGGTACGACACACCGGTCGCCAGGATCACACTGTGCGCGGCGATGGCGGGCCCGTCCGAGAACCGCACGATCCGCGCCGCCCCGTTGACCTCCAGGGCGGAGACCTCCCGCGCGGTGAGGATCTCCGCGCCGAACTTCTTGGCCTGCCGTCGTGCCCGGTCGGTCAGCTGCGCACCCGACACGCCGTCGGGGAAGCCGAGATAGTTCTCGATCCGGGAGCTCTGCCCGGCCTGTCCGCCGGTCGCGGACCGCTCCACGAGAAGCGTGCGCAGCCCCTCCGACGCCCCGTACACCGCGGCCCCGAGCCCGGCGGGTCCGCCGCCGATCACCACGAGGTCGTAGAACTCGGCGGTCGGGTTGGTCGCCAGCCCCACATGCTCCGCGAGCTGCGGGTCCTCCGGCTCCACCAGCGCTGTGCCGTCCGGGGTGACGACGAGCGGCAGCCGCTCCCCGTCCTGCCCGGCCGCCGCCAGCAGCCGCCCGCCCTCCGGGGTGTCCACGGAGTACCAGCGGTAGGGCACCTGGTTGCGGGCGAGGAACTCCCGGACCCGCGAGGACCGCGCCGACCACCGGTGTCCCACCACCTTGGTGGCGGGAACCGGCCGGTAGTCGGAGGTCCGCCAGGCCTCCAGCAGATCGTCCAGGACCGGGTACAGCTTCTCCTCCGGCGGATCCCACGGCTTGAGGAGGTAGTGGTCGAGGTCGATGACATTGATCGCGTCGATGGCCGCGTTGGTGTCCGCGTACGCGGTCAGCAGCACTCGCCGGGCACCCGGGTAGACATCCAGGGCCAGTTCCAGGAACTCGATGCCGTTCATCTCCGGCATGCGGTAATCGGCCATGATCACGGCCACCAGGTCGCCGCGCAGCTTCAGCTCCCGCAGCGCCTCCAGCGCGCTCTCTCCGGACTCGGCCCGGACGATGCGGTACGACTCGCCGTAGCGGCGCCGTAGATCGCGGGCCACGGCACGCGATACCCCGGGGTCGTCGTCCACAGTCAGGATGACGGTCCGTGCAGCCGCGCTGGCAGCCTGTGTCATAAAGTCTCCCACCCCAAGCTCATCGCGTCCCGGCCATCGTATGTTCAATCGTCTGCTTTCGCTTCGGAAGCCGGGGAGCATCGAAGCCGGTAGCGTGTGCTCGTCGGAGCGCGAACAAGGAGGCCGCCGTATGACCCGCCCCATCACCGTGGGAGTGGACGGATCACCCGAAAGTGTCGCCGCGGCGGCCTGGGCGGGCCGGGAGGCCGAACGCCGGGGCCTGCCGCTGCGGATCGTGCACGTCTGGCGGTGGCAGTCGTACGACCTCGTCCCGCTCGACCGGGAGACCCAGGCCGAGTGGGCGCGGCAGATCGTGGAGGAAGCACGGGGCACAGTCGCCGAGGGGCGACCGGAGCTCACCGTGACCGCCGAGGCGGTGGAGGGCGGGGCCGCGGAGACGCTGGTCGCGGAGACGGCCGCGGCGGAGCTGCTCGTGCTGGGCTCGCGCGGGTACGGCGCGCTCAGGGGCTTCCTGGTGGGCTCGGTGGGCCGGCAGCTGATCGCCGAATCGGCCACGCCGGTGGTGCTCGTGCGCTCGGACGACCAGGCCGCGGACGAGGCCACGGGCCGGGAGATCCTCGTCGGCCAGCACGGGGATCCGGCGGAGAGCGCGGTCGCGCTCGGGTTCGCCTTCGCGACCGCCGCGGCCCGGGGAGCGGCCCTGCGCGTCGTACGGGCCTGGAGCCTGCCCCCCGTGTTCGCCTACAGCCCCGGCTCCCTGAAACTGCTCGACGAGGCCGGCGGTCTGGAGCCCTACGAGCGGAAGGCGCTCCAGGAGGCGCTGCGGCCCTGGCGGGAACGGTTCCCGGACGTGCCGGTGACCGAGCATGTGGAGATGGGCAGCGCGGGCCAGGTCCTCCTGGACGCGGCTGCCGGCGCCCAGCTCGTGGTGGTGGGACGGCACGCGGGCCGGACGGTGGGACCGCGCATCGGCTCGGTGGCGCACGCCCTGCTGCACCACGCGCCCTGCCCGGTGGCGGTCGTACCCCCCGCCTGATCCGGTCGGCCTCGCCTCGGCGGTCCGGGCGATCCGCACACGGGCGACCGCCCCGGCGCGGCTCGAAGAGCCCCGCCGGGGCGGTCGCCTCACCCCGTCGCGTGGACCGTGCCTACAGGGCGCGGCCCAGGAGCGCCAGCAGTTCCGTCCAATGGCGTTCCGCCGCCTCGGCGTTGTAGAAGGAGGTGTCGGCCTGGGTGAAGCCGTGCGGGGCGCCGGGGTAGACCTCGGCCCGGTGGCGCACCCCCGCCTCCGTCAGCGCCTTCTCGAGCCGCTCGATCTGCACCGGCGGCAGCGACGGGTCCTGGTCCGCGTGCCCGAAGTAGACCTCCGCGGTGACGCGGTCGGCCACCAGGTGCGGGCTGTCGGGGAACTCGGTGGCGAGCTGACCGCCGTGGAAGCCGGCCATGGCGGCGACCCGCTCCGGGTGGGTGCCGGCGGTGCGCAGGGCCAGCCGGGCCCCCATGCAGTAGCCGGTGACGCCGACCGGTCCCTCGGCGGCCTGCGGGCAGTCGGCGAGCCAGCGCAGATAGGCGTCGGCATCGCGCTCGGCGGCCTCGGGCGTCAGCGACTGGATGAGCGGCATGATGTGCTGGAAGAGGTCCGGCCGCTCGGACGTGTCGATGAAGTCGGGCAGCTCCACGACGGGCGCGCGTCCGTGCCGGTAGAAGACATTGGGGACGAGCACGGTGTAGCCGTTCTCGGCCAGGCGGTCGGCCATCGCCTTCAGATG
Source organism: Streptomyces sp. NPDC002513 (assembly GCF_053595355.1). Classification (NCBI taxonomy): domain Bacteria; kingdom Bacillati; phylum Actinomycetota; class Actinomycetes; order Kitasatosporales; family Streptomycetaceae; genus Streptomyces; species Streptomyces sp. NPDC002513. The sequence continues at coordinate 164,334 of NZ_JBSFXK010000005.1, forward strand.
CGGCCGCAGTCCGAAGGCGTCCATGTAGAGCAGGACCGCGGGATGGGGGCTGTTGTCGTCCGGGTGGGCCAGGTAGGCGTCGGCCGTACCGTCCTGGGTGGGGATGTCCACCGACGTTCCGCGAACGGCGGTCATAGGGGGTTCTCCTGCCTCTCGACGTCAGGCCGGCGGCGAACGGGCCGGGCCTGCGGACAACATCATCTCAACAGGCGCCCGGATCACGGACCGGACCCCGCACCGCACTTGGCGGCGTTCGCGCTACCCGGCACCGAGGCCGTCGGCGGTCTCGGTCCCGTAGGCGTCGTCGATGCCCTCCGTGCCGGGCAGACGGGTGGCGAGGAGGAGCGCGATGTCGTCCGGCCGGTCCGCCGTGTGCCGGGCCCGCTCGGTGAGCCGGTCCGCGATGCCGGTCAGGGACAGACCTCCCCGGCGGTGGGTTTCGTATGTCGTGCGGGACAGCCGGGCGCGCAGCGCCTCGATCCCCTCGTCGATGTCGTTGCCCGGCCGCTCCACCAGGCCGTCGCTGTACAGCGCGAGCACGGCACCGGGTTCCAGCCGCAGATGGGTCACCGGGTAGCGGGCCTCGGGATCCACTCCGAGCACCAGTCCCCCGGGCAGGTCGAGGATGTCGGTACGGCCGTCCGGATGGCGCAGCAGGGGCTGCGGATGTCCGGCCCGTGCGGCCCGGGCGTGCCCCGTGACCGGGTCCAGCCTGACATAGCAACAGCTCGCGAACTGGCCCGGGTCGAGGTCGATCAGCAACCGGTTGGTGCCGCTCATCACCTGGTGCGGGGCGTGGTCGCCGAACGCGAACGCCCGGACGGCGCTGCGCAGTTGCCCCATGGTGGCCGCGGCCTGCACCCCGTGCCCCTGGACGTCGCCGATGACCAGGGCCAGCCCGTCACCGGCCTCGATGACGTCGTACCAGTCGCCGCCCACGTCCATGCCCTGGGTGCCCGGCAGATAGCAGCCCGCCGTCTCCACCTGCGGGTGGGCGGACAGCCGGTGCGGCAGCAGGGCCTCCTGAAGGCCGCGCGCGAGGGCGGCCTCGGAGTCGTAGCGCCGTGCCCGCTCCAGGGCCTGCGCGATCAGCCCGGCCAGTGCGGTGAGCACCGTGCGCTCCTCGTCGCTGAAGGCGCGGGAAGCGTCGAAGCCGAGGACGCAGGAGCCGACCGGCCGCCCGGAGGCGATCAGCGGCAGGAAGGCCCGGGAGCCCTGCGGGGCGTCCACCGGCATGCCCGGATACGCGGCCGCGAGCTGCTGCATCGACTCGAAGAACAGGGGGCGGCCCGTGGTGAGCGCGTCCACCCCCGGCAGTTCGACGTCCAGTCCCACCCCGTCGAACTGCGACAGGAACCCGGCCTGGAAGCCCCTCTCCCAGGCGAGGTGCAGATGCCGTTCCTGCAACAGGTAGATGGCCAGCCGGTGGCCGCCGAACGCGGGCAGCAGCTCTCGCATCACCACTTCGGACACCTGACGCGCGGTCACGGCCTCGGACAGCGCGATCGCGAGGATGACGGGGCGGTACACCGGTGCCAGCGCGTCCCATGTGCTCGGCTCACCCGCCGTCCCCGTCGGCCTCCTGCCCAGCGAGGGTGCCTCCGCGGTGTGACCGAACGGCATCACCCGGCAGGTCAGGACATCCGTCCCCGGATAGACCGAAAGGCTGAGCCAGTCGCCGCCCCCCTCCCCGTCGGCGCCCTTCGTGGGACGGCGGACCTGGAAGTACACCGGCTCCGGGGCCAGCAGCGCCGCCCGCAGGTGGTCCTCGTACGCGGGCCGGTCCAGCCACGGCAGGGCGTACCAGAGGTGCCGGCCGACCAGCTCCTGCTTCGGGCGGCCGAGCAGCTCGGCGGCGCTCGGGTTGACGTAGGTGATCAGCCCCATCCGGTCGAAGGCGAACACGCCGTCGGGCAGCAGGTCCGTGGCTCCCTGTGCGGCGGGGCCGGGCCCGGGATCGACCACGAGACCGCCGACCCGGCGCGGCCCTCCCGGAACCGGGTTCTCCGCCCAGAACTCCAGCAGACGCTGTCCGCCGTCCGTGGCCCGCACCCGCAGGGGGCGGGTCGGCGGGCAGCCCCCCGCGGTCTCGCGCAGCGCCGACAGCACCAGGAGCGCGTCGTCCGGTGACACTGCCTCGGCGAGCGCCTCGGGCGACCCGGCGAGGTCCTTCACGGCGCCCCCGGACAACTCCTGGAAGGTGTCGTCCCCGGTCACCGTCGCCTCGGCCGGATCCCAGACGAAGTGGCCGATACGGCCCCGGAGCCGGGCCGTGGCCGGGGGCCGCACGCTCAGCGGCGGGCCGTCCCAGACCACCGGGCTCCCGGCCTTCTCGAACGCACCGAGGGCCTCGGCGAGGCGATCCGCGGTCGCCATCATCCGGTCCAGGTCGGGCAGTGCCTCGATGGCGTTCTGTTCCGAGGGGCGCAGCACCATCAGGACGCCGTACGTCGTCGTGCCGTCCATCACGGGCACGTACACCGAGCCGAAGCGGAACGGCAGCCCGGCCGCCAGTTGGGGGTAGCGCCGCATCGTCTCCGTGGCGTCGTTCAGCACCACCGGGACCCTGAGCCGGAAGACGTCCGCGACGGGGAACGGCCGGTCCGTGTGCAGCCGTGACCAGGGCCGGAAAAGGCTCGCGGGCAGCCCGGCGAGCACGGCCAGGCGCAGCACGTCCGGCGTGCTCGAACGCAGGTACACGCCGCCCACCTGGCCGCCGGCGGCGTGGATCGCGTCTGCCACGGCGCCGGTCAGCACGGCGGTGGGCGTCCAGGGCGCGCTGTCCGCGCTCTCGGCGCTCCCTTGCATCGGTCTGCCCTCGTCCCGGGCCGTCGGGTCGGTAACACAGCAAGAATGCGCCGTACCGCCCCGCACGCGCATCCGGACGACCTGTACGGGGTGGCGCACCGCACGGGCCGTGCACCGGATCAGGGCGGCGGGGCCGGATGGGCCGTGCGTCGCCGTCGGTGGCCGGACGGAATGCCCCACCGGCATCCGCTCGGGCGGAGAAGCGCCAGGGCGTGCCGTCGGCGGGGCGAGGGGCCCGGCTCGCGGCGAGCGCGCTCCGGCCGCGGCCCCCGGTCGGCGCATGCCGCGCGGCCTGTGCGGAGGCGGCGCGCGGGGAACGTGACGCCCGCCTACCGCGCCCGGCGGAACACGTCGTCGGCGTCGTCCCAGGCCGTCAGCTCCTCCGTCCGCCGCTCCCGGGGAACGCGCGAGGAGGACCGGTACATGGCGTCGATCTCGACCGCGTACCGGCGTGCGACCGCGTCGCGGCGCAGCTTCATCGACGGCGTCAGCAGTCCGCTCGCGACATCGAAGGGCTCGGGCAGGACCCGGAAGACCCGGATCGATTCCGACCGGGACACCGTGGTGTTCGCCGCGGCCACCGCCCGCGCGATCTCCTGCCGCAGGGCGTTCTCCTCCCGTGCCGCCCGCCCCGCCGGGTCGCCCTGGACGAACAGCGCGCCGCGCCAGTGCGCCACGAACTCGGGATCCAGGGTGATCAGGGCGCCGACACAGGGCCGGTTGTCGCCCACGACCACCGCCTGGTGAATGAGCGGATGCGCGCGCAGCCGCTCCTCGAGGGCCGCCGGCGCCACGCTCTTGCTGCCGCTCGTGACGATGATCTCCTTCTTGCGGCCCGTGACGGACAGATATCCGTCGGGGTCGAGTTGCCCGAGGTCGCCCGTGGCCAGCCAGCCGCCGCGCAGCGCCGCACGGGTACCGGCGGCGTCGTTGACGTACCCCTGGAACACCGACGGTCCGCGCACCAGGATCTCCCCGTCCTCGGCCAGCCGGATGTCGACCCCCGGCAGGGGAAGCCCCACGGTGCCGGACTTCTCCCGCCCGACGGGCTGCGCGGTGACGCCCCCGCCCGTCTCGGTCAGCCCGTACCCGTCGTGGACGAAGATCCCGATACCCGCGTAGAACAGGGCGAGTTCACGGTTCAGCGGCGATCCGCCGGAGACAGCGCCGCACACCCGGCCGCCCAGCGCGGCGCGCAGTTTCCGGTACACCGCCTTGTCGTACAGGGCGTGTTGAAGCTTCAGATCGATGCCGGGGCCGGGCCCGGTTCCCATCCGCTGCCGCTCCATGGCCAGGGCGTAGTCCTGTGCCGTGCGCGCGGAGCGCTCGAACAGGGCGCCGCGGCCCGCCTGCTGGGCGGTGCGCAGAAACTTCTTGTACAGCTTCTCGAAAACGAACGGGATCGCGTACAGATAGGTGGGGCGGAAGGACCGGAACGCCGCTGCCAGAGCGTCCGCACCGAGGTCGGGCTCATGGCCCATGAGCAGTCCGCCGCGCAGGCACAGCCCCTGGATCATCAGCCCGTACACATGGGAGAACGGCAGGAAGGCGAGAACGGCGGGCTGTTCGCCGGGCGGTGCCGCGGTGTGTCCCCAGCCGGCCAGCAGCGTGTCGCAGGGGCTCGCCAGATTGCGGTGGCTGAGGGCGCAGCCGCGGGGGTGGCCGGTCGTGCCCGAGGTGTACGCGATGACCGCGGTGGAGTCCGGCAGCACGATCCGGCGGAGCGAGTCGATGGTGGTGGCCGGCACCGGACGGCCCCGCCGCACCAGGTCCTCCAGTGCGCCGGAGTCCAGTTGCCACACGTGCCGCAGCTGGGGCAGGGAGGCGCAGACCGACCCGACGGTCATGACGCCCTGCTCGTCCTCGACGACCACCGCGACGCAGTGCGCGTCCCTGAGGATCCATTCGACCTGTTCGTGCGAGGACGTCGGGTAGATCGGTACGACCTCGGCCCCGATCGCCCAGAGCGCGCAGCTGAACAGGGTCCACTCGTAGCGGGTGCGCGCCATGACGGCCACGCGGTTGCCGGGGCGGATGCCCGAGGCGACGAGTCCCCGGGCCAGGGCGACCACCTCGTCGCGGAGTTCGTCCGCCGTCACCTGGGTCCAGGGCGCGTCGGCGGGACCGCTGCGGCGGGCGATCAGCGGCAGGCCGGGGTCCCAGCTCGCCGTGTCGAAGACGCTGTCCGCAAGTCCCCCCGACCTGACCGGTCTTGATGCCGTCGCCGGGGCGACCGGCCGGGCGTTCCCGAAATCGCGCATGCGCCGTTCCCGAGCCCTTCCTGGGACGCCGCCGACGGGTAGGGCACCGGCGGGGCTCGAATCTAGCCCAGGTTGCCGCCCGGAGTGGGGGAAACCGTCAAGGAACCCCCGGGTTACGGGGGTGCGGGCCGTGCGGGGGCCGGGGGCCGCGCCCAGGTACAGGAGAGCCCTGTCGAGGAGCCCCCGCGGAGGAGCGCCCCCATCGAGGGCCGCCCCTGTCGAGAGCCGCCGCCAAGGGCCGCCCGCTCACCAGCGGCCGGGCTCCGTGCCGGTGATCGGTTCCGAGGGCCGGCCGTCCGGCCCCACCGGGACCTCGCCCGCGAGCATCACCCGGTGCATGATCCGGGGGTGCTCCGGGGTGACGAGATCGCCGGGGGCGAGATGGACGGTGGCCCGGTTGTCCCAGAAGGCGATGCTGCCGGGCTCCCAGCGGAACCGGACCGTGTACTCGGGGCGGGTGGCCTGTTCCAGCAGCATCTGCAGCACATGCCCGCTCTCGGCGCGCGAGAGCCCGCGGATCTGCTCGACGTAGTAGCCGTTGACGAACAGCGACCGTTCGCCGGTCTCGGGATGGATGCGGACGAGAGGGTGCGCGGAGGCCACCTGGTGGTCCAGCAGATGACGCAGATACGCGTCGTCGCCGGGCCGCGCCTGGTAGCCGACGCCGAGCCGGTGCTCGGCACGCAGACCGTCCACGAAGCGCCGTACGGGCTCCGAGAGGCCCGCGTAGGCGGCCGCCAGATTCGACCACTGGGTGTCCCCGCCGTACGGTGGCACGGTCTCGGCCCGCAGGATCGTCGCCGCGGGCGGATCGATCCGGGCGCCGTGGTCGCAGTGCCAGCCCCGCAGCAGGGAGTGGCGCCTGCGCCGGAGCCACTCGTCGTGCTCCATGCCGTAGCGGCCGCCCAGCTCCAGGCGGTCGGCCGTCGTCTCGACCTCTGGGAAGCCGGCGGGCGAGGCGCTGCCGCGCCGGCCCGGGACGACGGGGTCGCCGAACCGCCGCGCGAACGCGAGATGCGCGGCATGGTCCAGTTTCTGGTCCCGGAAGAAGACCACCTTCCAGCGCAGTACGGCCGACCGGATCGCGGCCACCGCCGCGTCGTCCAGGTCGCCGGCCAGATCGACCCCGGTGATCTCGGCGCCGATACGGCCCGCGACGGGCCTCACCGAGACCCCCGATGCCCCGGTTCCGCTCTCCGTCGTCATACGGCCTCCGTTGGTCGTGCGGGCGGATGTCACCGGCCCAGCATCGCCCCGGCCGGGGTCCGTGCGAAAGATCGCCCGGACCCCCCGCACCCTGCCTCGCGCGGGTCCTTTTACTATCCCATTGCCATTTCATGGGTGATTGAGGACAAACCCATGGTCATGATGGTTCGGCACAAGTAAGGCATGCCTTCGCTAACCTGCACGATCATCGGCGGGGGGCGTGCCGGGGAGGGTCGCATGTGGGATGACGCGTTTCCGAGCTTTCTCATCGGACTGAGGGAAGGGCTCGAAGGCGGACTCATCGTCTCCATCCTGATCGCGACCCTCGTCCGGGCGGGTGCCAAGTCCCGGCTGCCCCAGGTGTGGACGGGTGTCCTGGCCGCGATCGCGCTCGCCATGAGCTTCGGCGCGGTCCTGACGTTCACCGCCGCGTCTTTGTCGGCCACCGCCCAGGAGGCGTTCGGGGGCACCCTCAGCGTCATCTCCGTCGCGTTCGTCACCGCGATGGTGTTCTGGATGCGCCGCTCGGCCCGCAGTCTCTCCGGCGAGATCAAGGAGAAGGTCACCGAGGCGCTCGCGATGGGCGCGGGCATGCTGATCGTCACCTCGTTCCTCGCGGTGGGCCGCGAGGGGCTGGAGACGGCCCTGTTCCTGTGGACGACCGCCCGTGCGGCGGGCGAGTCCGCCGGTCCGCTGACGGGCGCCGGTATCGGCCTGGTCCTTGCGGCGGGCCTGTGCTGGGGCCTGTACCGCCGGGTACTGAAGATCAACCTGACCAGGTTCTTCACCGCGACCGGCGCGGTCCTCGTCGTGATCGCCGCGGGGGTGCTCGGCTACGGTCTGCGCGATCTGCAGGAGGGCGGGGTGCTGCCCGGCAAGAACGCGTACGCCGTCGATCTGAGCGGCAGCGTCGACGCCGGCTCCTGGTACAGCACCCTCGTCCAGGGGGTGTTCAACCTGACGCCGACGATGACGTGGTTGCAGGTCGCGGCCTATGTCGTCTACCTCGCCACGGTGATGACGCTGTTCGTGCGCGGCGTACGGACCCCGTCCGCCCGTCCCGTGCCCGCGACGAAGACACCCGAGGCGTCCGAGCCCGCCGCGCGGGCGCCCAAACCCGTCGCCGCCGCGCGTCGCCGTCCCGGCTGGGTGGTGCCCGCCGCGGTCGTCGCGGTGCCCTCCGTGCTCGCCGGGCTCACCGTCGCCCTCAGCGGCTCCAAGCCCGCGGGCGCCCAGACCGTCGCCGTCTCGGAGACCGACTGCGGCAAGGGATTCAGCACCCCCAAGCCCGGCCGGCAGACCTTCCAGATGCACAACACCGGGAACAAGACCTCCGAGGTGTATCTCGTCGACCCCGCCACCAACGCGGTCTACGGCGAGATCGAGGGACTGGCCCCCGGTACCACCCGTGACCTCGTCGCCACGGTCGCCGGGGGCAGCTACGCCTGGCGCTGCGTGCCCACCGGCGGCCAGGCCGTCACCTCCCGAGCGGTCCGCGTCACCGGCGGCGGCGGCGCCAAAGCCGTCGTACCCGTCTCCGAGGACGACCTCGCCGCGCCCCTGAAGGCGTACAAGGGGTACGTCGGCCAGGGCCTGGCCACCCTCGTCACCCAGACCCGGAAGCTGAGCGACGACATCGCCGGCGGTCATCTCGACACCGCGCGTACCGACTGGCTGACCGCCCACCGCACCTACGCCTCGCTCGGCGCCGCCTACGGCACCTTCGAGGACTTCGACCAGAAGATCAACGGGCGGGCCGACGGGCTCCCCGGCGGGGTGAACGACCCGGGCTTCACCGGCTTCCACCGCATCGAGTACGGCCTGTGGCACGGCCAGTCCGCCGAGCGGCTGAAGGCCCCCGCTCAGCAACTCGCCGACGCGGTCGCGGGGTTGCAGAAAGCGTTCCCCACCCAGGCCTTCGACCCGGGCGACCTGCCCCTGCGCGCCCACGAGATCCTGGAGAACACCCTTCAGTTCGAGCTGACCGGCGACGCCGACCAGGGCAGCGGCACCGAACTGGCCACCGCGGACGCCAACCTCTCCGGCACCCGTGAACTCCTCACCGTGCTCAGGCCCCTGCTCACCCGTCGCGCCCCGCAGCTGCTCCCGACCGTCGACGCGGACATCGCCCGGGTGCAGAAGCTGCTCGACGCCGCCCACCGGGGGGACTCCTGGACCCCCGTGGACCGCCTCGACGCGACCACCCGCGCCCGTCTGAACGGGGCCACCGGACAGCTCCTCGAAGACCTCGCCCCCATCCCGGACCTGCTGGAGATCCGGAAGTCCGCCTGATGACCGACCCACGCGCCGACCACGTGACCACCGAAGGGAACCTTCGTATGCCGTCCGCCGAAACGCCCGCCCACCCGGGCGGCTGTCCCGCCGGTGCCGGCCGTCGCTCCTTCGTGAAGACGGCCCTGGGCGCAGGGGCCGCCGGCGCCGCCCTGGCCGGCGGCGGCTTCGCCCTCAGCCAGACCGGCACCACCGAGGCCCACGCCGCGGACGGCGCCGACGCCGGCGCCGCGAAGGTCCCCTTCCACGGCACCCACCAGGCGGGCATCATCACCCCCGCCCCGGCCGCGGCCACGTTCGTCTCCCTCGACGTCATCGCCGACAGCCGCCGGGAACTCGCCGACCTGCTCAAGACCATCACCGAGCGGGCCCGCTTCCTCACCGCCGGCGGCGCCCCCGAGGACCTGGGCGTCGGTGCCCCGCCCTCCGACAACGGCATCCTCGGGCCGGAGGTCCCCGCCGACGGACTCACCGTCACCGTCGGCGTCGGCGCCTCCCTCTTCGACGACCGCTACGGCCTCGCCAAGGCCAGGCCCCGCCGGCTCACCCCGATGCGCACGTTCCCCAACGACAACCTCCGGCCGGCCGAGTGCCACGGCGATCTGTCCCTGCAGATCTGCGCCGCCCGCCAGGACACCGTGCTGCACGCGCTGCGCGACATCGCCCGGCACACCCGGGGCGCCATGCAGATCAAGTGGCGCATCGACGGCTTCCAGAACACCGCCCGCCCCACCGGCGCCCAGCGCAATCTGCTGGGTTTCAAGGACGGCATCGCCAACCCCGACGTCGGCTCCGCCCGGGAGACGAACCGCCTCATCTGGGTGGGCGAGGGACAGGGCGAACCCGCGTGGGCCACCGACGGCAGCTACCAGGTCATCCGGATCATCCGCACGCTGGTGGAGTTCTGGGACCGGGTCTCGCTGACCGAGCAGGAGAAGATGTTCGGCCGCCGCAAGGACACCGGCGCGCCACTGGACGGTGCCAAGGAGACCGACACCCCCAACTACGCCAAGGACCCGCACGGCACGGCCATTCCGCTGGACGCCCACATACGCCTCGCCAACCCCCGTACCGCGCAGACGGACAGCTCCCGCATCCTGCGGCGGGGCTACAACTACGACCGGGGGGTCGACAACGTCGGCAACCTCGACATGGGACTGGTCTTCTGCTGCTACCAGCAGGATGTGCAGCGCCAGTTCGAGGCCACCCAGACACGGCTGATCGACGAGCCCCTCGTCGACTACATCTCGCCGACCGGGGGCGGCTACTTCTTCGCCCTCCCCGGCGTGAGGAACGCCTCGGACTGGCTGGGACGCGGGCTGCTGGCGGCGTGACGGCCGTCCCCGTCCCGGGCCGTCCGCCGCCGGCAGGGCCTCAGCCGGCCGGCCGCCAGCCGAGTGCCGGGCCCAGCCGGGTCGCGATGTCGGTGAGGATCTGCACATAGTCCTCGTGCTCGAAGGTGAACGGCAGCGCGAACGCCACCTCGGTCACCTCCCGGAACGCGGCATGCGCGAACAGTTGTTCGGCGATCTGCTCGGACGGCCCGACGAGGTCCGGCGCGAACATCATCCGTGCCGGACCCTGCGGGGCCGCCGTGCGCGGCATCCGCTGCGCCGCGTACGCCTCGTACTTGGCACGCTGTCCGGGCGAGGCGCTGTCGGTGGGGATGACGACCAGGCCCTGCGAGACGCGGGCGCGGTCGCCGTCAGGGTGCTGGGCGCGGAACGCGCGGATGTGCGAGAGCTGCACCTCGGCGAAGTCCTCCGACTCCTCCGCCTTGACGACGCTGCTGGTCAGCAGGTTCATCCCGTGCTCGCCCGCCCACCGGGCGGAGCGCAGGCTCCCCCCGCCGTACCACATGCGCCCGCCGAGGCCCGGGGACACGGGCTGCACCCGGTTCGAGTACACCTCGATGCCCTCCACACCGCTGAAGTCGGTGGCGGGCTTTCCGCGGACGAAGTCCAGCAGCCGCTGCACGCGCTCGTATCCGAAGTCCTCCGCCTCCGCGGTGCGCGGGTAGAGCGCCTGCCGCACATGCTCGAAGTGCATCGGCGGACCCACGCTGATCCCGGGGTTGAGCCGGCCCCCGGAGAGGATGTCGACGGTCGCCAGATCCTCGGCCAGCCGCAGCGGGTTCTCCCAGCCCAGGGGGATGACCGCCGTGCCCAGCTCGATCCGGCTCGTACGCTGGGAGGCCGCCGCGAGCACGGCGACGGGCGAGGAGATCCCGTACTGCAGATGACGGTGGCGCACCCAGGCGCTGTCGAAGCCGAGCCGCTCGCCCAGCTCGATGATCTCCAGCGTCGACTCGTGCCCGCGGCGGGGATCGGCCTCGTCGAACAGACCGATGGTCAGGAAGCCCAGCTTCTCCAGCGGTGTCGTCGTCGGTGGCACAGGGCTCCTCCAGAGGTCGGTGGCGACTCCGGCGTACGCCGGCACCTCGTTCGATTCTCGCAGGTGATCATTGCGAGGGCGTGACGGAGCCATGTGCCCTACGGGCCGGTGCGGCTTACCGGTGGGGGACGACGGAATCAGGCGTCCCGTCGTCGCAGCGCCACCCCCGCCCCGGCCAGCGTCAGCAGCGCGTACAGGCAGAACACCGCGAACCCCGTCCAGGGGGCCAGGGTGTGGGGTTGCTGGTGCACATGGACGAGGCCCTGGCCGGCCGTGCTCGGCAGATACGGGTTGATCGCGTCGAACCACGACGACGGGAGCGCCTGGACAAGCAAGGGAAGCACCAGCAGCACACCGAACAGGGTGGCGATGCCCCCCGCCGTGTTGCGGATCAGCGCGCCGAGGGCCACTCCGATCAGGCCCACGACCGTCAGGTAGAGACCCGCGCCGAGGACCGCGCGCAGCACGCCGGGGGCGCTCAGGGACGTTCCCAGGTGCGCACCGGACAGCGCGAACTGCCCCAGCAGGAACGCCGCCAGCGAGGCCGTCGTCATCGACACCCAGGCGACCGCCCCGTACACCAGGGCCTTGGCCCACAGCACGGGAAGGCGGCGCGGGACCGCGGTCAGCGAGGCCCGGATCATCCCGGTGGCGTACTCGCCGCTGATCACCAGCACGCCCAGGACACCCACGGCCAACTGGGCCAGGAAGAAGCCGCGCAGACTGACCAGCGTCGGATCGAAGGCGAGTTTCTCCTCGGGCGGCATACGGTCCCAGCGCACGGTGGTGAAGTAGCTGAACAGAAAGCCCAGCCCCGTCATCGCGACGACGGCCGCGAGCAGCGTGAACAGCGTGGAACGCAGCGAGCGCAGCTTGATCCACTCGGAGCGGACCACCCGCAGCTGGGTGACCTCGCCCCGCTCCGCCTCGGGAATCACCGTGGCCGTCGTCATCCCGCACGCCCTTCCCCGGCCGCGCCGACGAGCTGCGCCGCCGGTGCCTGGTACTCCACGGCGTCCCGGGTCAGCTCCATGAACGCCTCCTCCAACGACGCCCGCTGCGGCGTCAGTTCGGCCAGCGCGACGCCGTTGTCGGCCGCGATCCGCCCGATCCGCTCGCCGGCGAGGCCCGTCACCTCCAGCACCCCTGGCTCCTTCGAGGTGACGGACACATCCGGGCCGGCCAGCAGGCCGCGCAGCCGCTCCGCCTCATCGGTACGCACCCGCACCACGTCGCCGGCGGCCCGCGCGATGAACTCCGCGACCGATGTGTCCGCGATCAGCCGTCCCCGCCCGATCACGATCAAGTGCTCGGCCGTCAGCGCCATCTCCGCCATCAGATGCGACGACACCAGGACCGTGCGCCCCTCGGCGGCCAGCTTCTTCAGCAGAGTGCGGATCCAGACGATGCCCTCGGGGTCGAGTCCGTTGACCGGCTCGTCGAGCAGCACCGTCGCCGGGTCGCCGAGCAGCGCGCCGGCGATGCCCAGCCGCTGCCCCATGCCCAGGGAGAAGCCACCGACCCGCTTGTTCGCCACCGCGCGCAGCCCGACCAGGTCGATCACCTCGTTCACCCGGCGCCGGGAGATTCCGGTGGTCGCGGCGAGCGCGAGCAGATGGTGGTACGCGCTGCGCCCGGTGTGGACGGAGCGCGCCTCCAGCATCGCCCCCACCTCGTGCAGCGGAGCCCGGTGTTCGGCGTAGCGCCTGCCGCCCACGAGGGCCCGGCCCGCGGTGGGGGCGTCCAGCCCGAGCAGCATCCGCATGGTGGTGGACTTGCCGGCCCCGTTCGGCCCGAGGAACCCGGTCACGACGCCGGGGTGCACGGTGAAACTCAAGGCTTCGACGGCGGTTCGCTCTCCGTACCGCTTGGTGAGGGAGTGGGCCTCGATCATGAAGTGTCCTCGGTCATGACCTCCACCCTCGTACGCGCCCCGCCGCCTGTCGCGCGGGACTGCTCCGCCCGGAGTCGCCACGCCCCGTGGCCGCCGCGCCCGGCATCCGCTCGGTCGCCCTCTCGCCGGCCGGGCCGCCGATGGCTGCCGCGCCGCAAGGGCGCCGGTTGTTCTGAGCGTGTCGATCGCACGGTGGGGGGACGGCGGCTTCGCCGCTCACCCGGCGAAGGCCGAGCCGTCCGGGATCGCGTCCGACCGGGGTGCCTGACGGCTCCGGTCGGCGCCCGTGGCCGAGGGGCCCCGGCCGGCGTTCGCGCGGCTCAAGTATTGGTCCGTACCAACCTCTTGACACTCCCTTAGTTCACTTCTTAAATCGCGACTTGAAGCAACTCTCACCTCACCCCCCACGTGAAGAAAGGGAGAGTCATGCGTCCCCCTCACGCCGTTCGCGCGGCCTTGGCGCTGTCCCTGCTGGCACTGTCCGCCGCCGCGCTGTCCGCATCCCCCGCCGCCGCCGGCACCAACACCGCCGCGCCGATGGCCGTGGCCCCGTACCTCTACAACGGCTGGGGAAGCCCGCCGAGCCCGACCACGATCACCAACGCCACGGGCGTCAAGTGGTTCACGCTGGCCTTCGTGCTCAGCAACGGCTCCTGCAATCCCCAGTGGGACGGCAGCCGCCCGCTGACCGGCGGTGTCGACCAGCAGACGGTCGCCACGGTCCGGGCGAACGGCGGCGACGTGATCCCCTCCTTCGGCGGCTACAGCGGCAACAAGCTGGAGAGTTCCTGCTCCAGCGCGGGCAAACTCGCCGCGGCCTACCAGAAAGTGATCAACACCTACCGGCTGAAGGCGATCGACATCGACATCGAGGCCGACGCCTACAGCAACGCGACCGTCCAGCAGCGCACGGTCGACGCCCTGAAGACCGTGAAGGCCAGCAACCCGGGCCTGAAGGTGTACGTCACCATCGGCACCGGCCAGAGCGGCCCGGACACGAGCCTGATCAACCGGGCCGCGGGCTCCGGCCTCGCGGTGGACAGCTGGACCATCATGCCGTTCGACTTCGGCGGCGCCGGCCAGAACATGGGCACGCTCACCCTGCGCGCGGCCGAGGGTCTCAAGTCGGCGCTGAAGAACGCCTACGGCTACAGCGACGACCAGGCCTATCGCGACATGGGCATCTCCTCGATGAACGGCGTCACCGACATGAACGAGACCGTCACCGTCGCCGACTTCCGTACCATCCTCGGCTACGCCCAGCAGCACCACCTGGCGCGGCTCACCTTCTGGTCCGCCAACCGCGACCGCCCGTGCACCGGCGGCCCGGCCGACAGCTGCTCGGGCGTGAGCCAGCAGGCCTGGGACTACACGCGCGTCTTCGCCTCCTACACCGGCTGACCGAAGCCGGTCCTGCCTCCCACCCCCCGTCACGGTCGGCCACCGGTCGGTCCAGGAGGAACCGTGCTCCGATCCCTGACCCATCCCACAGGGGGCCGCCGCCGGCGCGCCCGCCACCGTACGGCCGCCGCCCTGGTGCTGGCCACGGCCGCCTCGGCGCTGACCCTCGGCTCCACGGCCGCACCCGTCTTTGCCGCCTCCGCGGCCGTCCTGCCCGACGGTTATGCGACGGTCGCGAACAGCGGCAGCGGCAAGTGCCTCGACGCCCGCGCCGCGGGCACCGCCAACGGCACCGTCGTCCAGCAGTACACCTGCAACAACTCCGCCGCCCAGCAGTGGAGTTTCACCGCCACCAGCGACGGCTACGTCCGCATCAACAACCGCAACGCCCCCGCGCAGGTCGTGGACGTGACCGGTGTGTCCACCGCCGACAGCGCGCCCCTCCAGCTCTGGACCTACGGCGGCGGCGACAACCAGCAGTGGCTGCCGGTCGACGAGGGCGGCGGTGCCTACCACTTCGTCAACCGGCACAGCGGCAAGTGCCTCGACGTCCCGGGCGCCTCGACCGCGGACAGCGTCCAACTGGCCCAGTACACCTGCAACGGCACCGCCGCCCAGCGCTTCCAGGTGACATCCGTGTCCACCACGCCCGCGGACGTGGACCTCGGCCCGAACGTGGTCGTCTTCGACCCGTCCATGCCCTCGTCCACGATCCAGAGCCGGCTCGACTCCATCTTCCAGCAGCAGCAGACCAACCAGTTCGGCTCCCAGCGCTACGCCGTGATGTTCAAGCCCGGCACCTACAGCAACGACGTCAACGTCGGCTTCTACACCCAGGTCCTCGGACTCGGCCTGTCACCCGACGCGGTCACCGTCAACGGCGCCGTGCACGCGGAGGCCGACTGGTTCCAGGGCAACGCCACCCAGAACTTCTGGCGCGGCGCCGAGAACCTCTCCGTCAACCCGACCGGCGGCACCGACCGCTGGGCCGTCTCCCAGGCCGCCCCGTACCGGCGGATGCATCTGCGCGGCAACCTGGCGCTGGACGACGGCGGCTGGTCGAGCGGGGGCTATCTGGCGGACAGCAAGATCGACGGGCAGGTGCGGTCCGGCACCCAGCAGCAGTGGCTGACCCGCAACTCCCAGCTCGGCAGTTGGACCGGCTCCAACTGGAACATGGTCTTCGTCGGCAGCCAGGGAGTGCCGGCGACGAGCTTCCCCAACCCGCCGTACACCACGGTCGACCGCAGCCCGGTCACCCGGGAGAAGCCGTTCCTCTACGTCGACGGGGCGGGCGCCTACCAGGTGTTCGTACCCTCCGTGCGCACCGACTCGACGGCCACGAGCTGGGCCTCCGGGACTCCCGCGGGCGCCTCGCTGCCTCTGGACCAGTTCTACGTCGTCAAACCCGGCGCGACCGCGGCACAGATGAACGCGGCCCTGGCCGCGGGCAAGAACCTCCTGGTCACCCCCGGTGTCTACCATCTGGACCAGACGCTGAAGGTCACCCGTCCCGACACCGTGGTGCTCGGTCTGGGTCTTGCCACCCTCGTCCCCGACAACGGCATCACCGCCATGACGGTCGCGGACGTGGACGGTGTCAGCGTCGCGGGCCTGCTGTTCGACGCCGGAACCACCAACTCGCCGACCCTGATGGAGGTCGGGCCGTCGGGTTCCTCGGCCTCCCACGCGACCGACCCGACGTCCCTGCACGATGTCTACTTCCGCGTCGGCGGCGCCGGAGTCGGCAAGGCCACCACGAGCCTGGTGGTCAACAGCCGCAACGTCATCGGCGACCATATGTGGATCTGGCGCGCCGACCACGGCAGCGGGGTGGGCTGGACGTCGAACACGGCGGACACGGGCCTGATCGTCAATGGCGACGACGTGACGATGTACGGCCTGTTCGTGGAGCACTTCCAGAAGTACCAGACGGTCTGGAACGGCAACCGCGGCCGCACGTACTTCTTCCAGAACGAGATGCCGTACGACCCGCCGAACCAGGCGGCCTGGATGAACGGCTCCACGCAGGGCTACGCGGCCTACAAGGTGGCCGACTCGGTCACCAGCCACCAGGCGTACGGTCTCGGCAGCTACTGCTACTTCAACGCCAACCCGAGCGTCACGGCGGAGCACGCCTTCGAGGTGCCGAACACCTCGGGTGTCCAGTTCCATGACATGGTGACCGTCTCGCTCGGCGGCACCGGAACGATCCGCCACGTCATCAACGACCGGGGCGGACCGTCCAACGCGTCGACGAACGTGGCGAACCTGGTCGCCTACCCCTGACCAGGCCGCACCGGGACCGTCGGCCGGGAGATCCCGGCCGACGGCCTGGCCGCCCCGCCCCGGCGGGGCGGCGTCGTGTGCTCAGGCGCCGCTCTCGCGGAGCATGTCCTCCCGCTCGACGAGCTTCACGCGCTCACGGCCCTGCGGCGCGCCCAGGGCCTTCTCCGCGGCGTCGAGGCGGTACCAGCCCTCCCAGGTGGTGAAGCGGATGTTCCGCTCGGTCAGGAACGCCTCCACCGCCTCGGGCGCGGGGGAGGCGGGCGTGTGCAACCGCCCGCCGGCATGGTCGTCCAGCAGGTTGGCGACCGTCTCGTTGGCGTCGCCCTTGGTGTGACCGATCAGGCCCACCGGACCGCGCCGGATCCAGCCGGTGACATAGGTGGACCGCAGGTGCTCGCCGTTCTCCTCCACGACCCGCCCGCCCTGGTCCGGCACGGTTCCCGACTCGAGATCCCAGGGCAGCTTGGGCAGCGGGTCCGACAGATAGCCCACGGCTCGGTAGACCGCGGTCACGTCCCAGTCCCGGAACGTCCCCGTGCCCTTGACGTTGCCGGTGCCGTCGAGGGCGGTGCGCTCGGTGCGCAGACCGACGACCCTGCCGTCCTCGCCGAGGATCTCGGTGGGCGACTCGAAGAGGTGCAGGAACAGCTTGTGCGGCCGGTCGCCGACGTCCCGGATCGCCCAGTTCTCCAGTGTCTTGGCGACCATGTCGGCCTGCTTGTTGCCGCGCCGCGTCGCGATCGAGCCCTCGTCGTAGTCGATGTCCTCGGGGTCGACGATGACCTCGATGCTGGGGGAGTGGTCCAGCTCCCGCAGCTCCATCGGGCTGAACTTCGCCTGCGCCGGGCCGCGGCGTCCGAAGACATGGATCTCCCGGGCCTTGTTGGCCTCGAGTCCGTCGTGGACGTTCGGCGGGATCTCGGTGGGCAGCAGCTCGTCCGCGGTCTTGGCCAGGACGCGGGCCACGTCGAGCGCGACGTTGCCCACGCCGAGGACGGCGACCTTCTCGGCCGTGAGGGGCCAGGTCCGCGGCACGTCCGGATGTCCGTCGTACCAGGAGACGAAGTCCGCCGCGCCGTAGGAGCCGTCGAGGTCGATGCCGGGTATGTCGAGGTCCCGGTCGGCCGTGGCGCCCGTGGAGAAGATCACGGCGTCGTAGAACGTCCGCAGGTCGTCCAGGCTGATGTCGGAGGGGTAGTCGACGTTGCCGAACAGACGGATCTGCGGCTTGTCGAGCACCTGGTGCAGGGCCGTGATGATGCCCTTGATCCGCGGGTGGTCGGGGGCGACGCCGTAGCGTATGAGGCCGAACGGGGCCGGCATCCGCTCGAAGATGTCGATGGACACACCGGACTCGGCGGCCACCTCGGACTTGAGCAGGGCGTCGGCAGCGTAGATCCCGGCGGGGCCGGCTCCGACGATGGCTACCCGCAGGGGGCGCGGCATGATCAGGTTCCCTTCGAGCGGTGACAGACGGCTCGTCGGAAACCCTAAACTAAGGCAAGCCTTACTTGGTACGAGGGTCCCCTCTATGACGTCATAGGACTACCTTATGGGTCATCGCCGGGTTTGTGGTGACAGACCGCCTGGCTGGCGAGCGGGCCGGCCGCCGGGCCCGGAGGACCGTCACGGCCACCCCGGCACCGGAACGGCGCCGTGGCTCACCTACTCGCCCCGGTGCTCCGGGGTGAGAAGGAGCATCGTGGCGTCGTCGCGGACCGTGTCGCAGAAGCGTACGAGATCTTCCCACACCCGCTCGGGCGTCTCTGCGGGATCGTCGTCCGCGAACCGGGGAAGCCGGTCGACGAGGGGATAGAACATGCCGGTCGCGTCGCGTGCCTCCCAGATGCCGTCCGAGGCCAGGAACAGATGGTCGCCGCGCTCCAGCGGCCGGGTGACCTCGTCGTAGGTGCCGCCCTCGCTCAGCCCGATCCCGAGGGGAGTACCCGACGACACGTCCAGCTCGGTGGCCTTGCCGTCGTGGAGCAGCACGGGCGGCGGACTGCCGCAGGCGATGATCCGTACCGTCCCGGCATCGGGGGTGAACTCCAGCAGCACCGCCGTCGCGAACAGCTCCCCGAGCTGGGAGTTTCCCGAGTCCGCCAGCAGCCTGCGGTCGAGGCGGGAGGCGACCGAGGGCAGATCGGGCTGGTCGAGCACCGCTTCCCGGAAGGCCCCGAGCAGCGCGGCGACGGTCGAGACCGCCGACAGCCCGTGTCCCTGCACATCGCCCATGACCACGCGTACCCCGGTGGGGCCCTCGCGCACGTCGAAGAAGTCGCCGCCTATGAGCGTCCCGCGCTGGGCAGCCCGGTACAGACCCGTGCAGTGGACCTGTCCCACCCGCTCCGGCAGCGGGGGGACCAGTGCGTTCTGAGCCGCCTCGGCGACCGTGCGCTCGACGTTCAGCTGGGCGTCGCGATGGCTGCGCACATACGACACGAACACGCTCAGCAGGGCGACGAAGATGATGGTGAGCAGATCCGCGTTGCCCGGCCGGTCCAGGTGGAAGGCGCGGGTGTGCTGCACTCCGATGACGAGGACGCCGAGCAGCGCAGTGGCTGAGGGTCCGTAGGACAGGACGGCCAGGGGCGGGATGGCTCCCAGGAGGAATCCGATGTCCAGCGGCGAGGGCGCGGTCAGGCTGACGACGGCCACGATCATCAGCAGGACCACGGGCAGCACCTTCACCCACCAAGGGGGCGGCGCGCCGCGCAACCAGCCGCGCTGGTCCCCCTTCCGGTGAGTCCGTGTGACACCCAGGCTTTTCACATCCCCTACGCTCCTCCGCGAAGCCGTCTGCCGCAACGCCCACGATGGCCGCGTGAGCTGTCCGAACGCGCAGGTGAGACGGTGCGGACGAGCCGCCGAGGCGTTGCTTCGAGCACTCTCCGTCACCGGTGATCGACGAACGGCCGGCCGAGGGCCGAGGACCGGGGGAGAACGTGAGCAGTGCCGCGCACACGGGTGGGTCACGCGGGCCGCGTCACGCTGTGGATCGCCGCCTCACCGGCGTAGCGGACCGCCTCCTCGCGGATGAAGGCGCCCGGGCCCGGTGCGTGGATCATCATGCCGTTTCCGGTGCAGAGGCCGACATGGCCGGCGTCCGGGTTGAAGAACACGAGATCGCCGGGCCGGAGGTCGGTGAGCGGGATCGCCGGGCCGACCGCTGACTGATCGCGGGCCGCACGCGGGAGGGTCACCCCGGCCGCCTTCCAGGCGGCCTGTGTGAGACCGGCGGCGTCGTACGAGTCGGGTCCGGCCGCGCCCCAGAGGCACGGCCTGCCGATCTGCGCGCGGGCGAAGGCGACCGCCTTCGCGGACTTGGTGTCGTACCCCGGCTCCTGTGTCCCGCCGATGCCGAGGGGGAGCCCGGTGCCGGGAACGGTCTCGGCGCCGTGGAACGGTTCGGTCGTGGTGAGCGGTTGAAGGTCCGTCAGCGGTTCCGTGGCGAGGGGGGCCGCGGCGGAGGGGCCCGCGCCGGCCGAGGCGGCCGGGATGCCGCTGCCGGGGGCAGGGGGCTGCTGCCACGGCCAGGTCCCCTCTACCGCGCGGCCGGCCTGCTCCTCCGCCGTGCGCCACGCGTCCGTCGCCGGCCGGGACCCGATCGCCAGGGGCGGCGTACCGCGCCGTGCGGTGTGCCGGGCCAGCAGGTCACGGGCCGCGGCGAGCTTGTGCCGGTTGCGCTCCTTGGCGGTCCTCGGGGTGGCCGGACCGGGCATGGTGACCGTCGAGGGCAGGTCCCGGGAAGTCTCCGGCCTCTTCTCCGGGGCCGCCGGCAGCGCGGCCACGGGACCGGCGGTCAGCTCCGCCGCGGGACGCGCGGCCGGCCCGGCGGTGAGTTCGCGGACGGGCCGGCCGGCCGTGTCCGGCTCGCGGAGGACGAGGTCGCTCCCCGGACGACTCGCCGGGCCCGAGGGCCGGGCCGCGTCCGGACGGTCCGGCATCCTGTCGGGCGGCAGTGCGGCCGGAACGGTCGGCCCCAGCCTCAGACGCGCCGCCTCGAACCACTGCCGGGTCACGTCGTCGAGGACGGGATCGGCGCCCCGGCGCTCCGTGCCGAGCACCGGGGTGGCACGCCTCTGTGCCCCCGTCGCTGCCGCGCGCGTCGCGTTGAAGGTCCCGCTGTCGGTCTCCGCCCGGTCGTACAGGCTCTGGATCCGCTGCCGGACCTCGTCGTGGCTCGGCCCGTCGTCCTCGGTGAACCTGCGCATGCCGGGGAGGCCGAAGTCTCCGGGGCCCGGGGTTCGCTCCGGCGCCATGGGGCGTACTCCTTCCGTGCTCCGCCTACCGGGTGAGTTGTCGGGTTCGGGCGGACGGATCCGGAAGGTGTGCCCTACGGCCCCTGCCCTGTCGGGCAGTCGGGCCGATTCACCCCGTGGTCGGTCGGGTCCCCGGTTCCGGTCGTGGTCAAGGCGAACCGGATGAGGCGGAGGCCGTGCAACCCGGCGATGTTCGCCGGAGGGAGTTGCGTAGCCTGTTCGTCAACCTAGCCAACTTGTGTGCCTGGTGTGAAGGTTGAAGCGCTGAATGTCCGGTACCTCTGTGTGATGTTCGTCCGGGCGTTCCCGTAGGGCTTGCCTCGCGCGCTCTCGCCTCGCGTGTCTGATATTCCGTTCTTCAGGTGTTTCGGCATGATGAGTCCGATGCTTCGGCAGGATGAGGTGGAGCGCTCAGGAAGGTCATCCCCCATGCGACGCAGGTCCAAGGCGGACGACTCCGTCGCCCGGGCGCGTGTCGCCGAGCGCCGGGCGCGTGCCGACTACACCGGCGGTGTCTACGGCTCCCTGCTCGCCGCCTCGGTGGTGGTCGGCGCCGGCGCCCACGGCCCGTTGCCGCGGACGGAACTGGTACTGCTGCTGTTGGGCACCGGCGTGGTGTTCTGGATCGCGCATGTGCACGCCCAGCTGTTCGGCGCCCACCTGGCACAGCCGGGCCTGGACCGCCGGACCGTGCTGCATGTGTGCCGTGACGAGTGGCCGATCGTCAAGGCCGCCGTCCCGCCGGCCGCCGCGGTCGCCGTCAGCCCGCTGCTGGGCCTGGACGTGCGGGGCGGGATCTGGCTGTCGCTCGCCGTCGCCGTGGCCGGGCAGATGGGCTGGTCGGCCGCCGCCGCACGCCACGCCGGCGCCTCCTGGCGCCTTGTGGTGGCCTTCGCCGCGATCAACCTGGTGATCGGTCTGCTGATCATCGTGTTCAAGATCGCACTGAAGGACTGACGGCCAGAGCCGTTCCGAAGGGCTGACGGTCAAGACCGTTCCGAGGGGCCGACGGCGCGGAGCCGACCCGTCCCGGCCCCGCGGGGCGGGACCGGTGCGGCAGCGGGCCATGCCCCGGGACGGTTCACCTGTCCCAGGTGAGGCGCGGGCACGCGCCGGGGCGGACGATCACGGGAAGCGGCGCACTTCGCGCCCCAGGCCATCTGCGAGAGAGCAGCTCATGCGCTACGAGATCCGCGTCGACGGGCAGCTGTCGGACACGCTGGCCCAGGCCTTCCCGGAGCTGGACCACGTGACGATGTCCGGCCAGACCGTCCTGTTCGGCCCCGTCCTCGACGAGGCACACGTGTACGAGCTGCTGGCCCGCTTCCAGTCGCTCGGACTGCACGTCCTGGAAATGCGCCGACTGCCGGAGTGACGGTGACCGCGCCCGCTCACCCGTCCCGGGTGAGGCAGGCCGCCGGATGCCGTGGGCACGCTGAAGGCGGCACGGGGCCGCTGTCGGGGCGCACGCCCGGAACGGAGGAGGAGAAATGGTCACGCAGACGTACCTCGCGTACGACTACCCACTGCTGAGCGCCTTCTGGACACTGCTGTGGTTCTTCCTGTGGGTCATGTGGTTCGTCCTGCTCTTCCGGGTCGTCCTCGACATCTTCCGCGACGACTCCCTGGGCGGCTGGGCCAAGACCGGCTGGCTGGTCTTCTGCATCGTGCTGCCCTTCCTCGGCGTCTTCGTGTACGTCATCGCCCGTGGCAAGGAGATGGGCCGCCGGGAGATGTCCCAGGTCCGGGCGCAGCAACGGGCCCTCGACGACTACATCCGCGAGACGGCAGGCCGCCAGGGGCCTGCCAGCAGCGTCGACCAGCTCGCCAAGCTCTCCGAGATCCGCGCCCGCGGCGACATCACGGACGACGAGTTCCGCAGGGCGAAGGAGCTGGTCCTGGCGGGCCACGCCCCCGGGACTCCCCCGCCGCCCACCCCTCCGGGCAGCTCCACCCCCTCGGGCACCTGAGGGCGCGACGGACCGCCCTGCGGCAGGCGGAGAAGGCCGTGGGTGCGGCAGATTCCCTTCCGTCGGCAGGAATCGTGGATCACCTGTCCTGCGGCTGGTTCTGGGGCCGGTGACGGAAGCCGTCGGCGTGAATGATCCGCGGGTGCGGACGGCCGTGGTGGACGGTCGGGGTCCGGTGGAGGGCGATGAGCGCGGCGTCGTCGCCGAGGTGCCCGCCGGTGTGGGCGAGCAGGTCACGCCGGATGCGGTGCAGCAGCGCCTCGGGACTCTCCTCGGTCCACTGGGCCACGCGGTCCGCGAGCGGATAGAAACGGCCGGCGGCGTCCCGCGCCTCGATGACGCCGTCGGTGTAGAGCAGGAGGGTGTCTCCGGGCTCGAAGGAGAACACGTCCAGGTGGTAGTCCGCCGCGTGTGCCGAACCGATCCCCATCGGGGGCGCGGGGTGCACGCTCGGGACGGTGACCACGTGACCGGGGCTCAGCAGGAGCGGCGGCGGATGCCCGCAACTGGTCATGCGGGTGATCGGGTCCCCGTCGGGGATCTCCATCAGCAGGGCGGTCGCGAAGCGTTCGCCCGCTTCCTCGGGCGGCTCGAAGTCGGCCAGATAGCGGGTGACGCTCTGCTCCAGCGTGGCGGCCAGATCCCGTAGGGACGTCTGCCGGTGGCCCGCCTCGCGGAAGGCGCCGAGCAGCAGGGCGGCCTCGCCGATGGCCGAGAGGCCCTTGCCGCGTACGTCGCCGATCATGACGCGCACCCTGCTGTCGGCCCGGGTGGCGGCGTACAGGTCGCCGCCGATCTGCGCCTCGTCCTCGGCCGCAAGGTACAGACAGGCCACCTTCAGGGGGCCGATGTTTTCCGGCAGCGGCCACAGCAGGACGTGTTGTGCGGCCTCGGCCACCGACCGGACCTGGGCCAGCTGGCGACGGTGCCGGTCGCGGACGGCGCAGTAGACCACGATCATCACCGACAGCAGGAACAGGGTGAGGATCTGCACGATGTGGTTGGTGGTGCTCAGCCCGCCGTGCAGCACGGCGATGACGACCTGCGTGGTCACCGCCAGCGCCCCGACGAGGCCGGTCAGCCGGGGGCCGGCGAAGGAGGGCGTGAGTGCGGGCGCGATCACGAGCGCGGGTCCCAGGTGGATGGAATCGGGAGAGTGGATGTCCACCACCGCGATCACGATGATCAGCGCGATGGGAAACAGCAGCAGGGCATGACTCGACTGCCACGAGTCGCGCAGCCCGGCGGTGCCCCCTTGCCGGTAACCCATGCCTACACCCTGCCTCGCCGTCGGCCACGTGGCCACCGGGTGGAGGCCGTGATCCGCCGCCGGCCGCGGGCATCACAGCCGTGGGCGACTCCTTCGCGGCGTCCCGCCCTCTCCGGGCGGCCGGGGCGCCGCGGTGTGCCGGGGTCAGACCGCCGAAGCCGAGGGGACGCCGCGGTGCGGTCCGGGCCGGGACCGGCCGTTCGTTCAAGGGCGCAGACCGTCGAAGCTGATCCGCAGATGGCGCGGGCCGCGCAGCACCGCGTTCTTCCGATACGGGGGAGGGTCTTCCACCAGGCGAGGGCCCTCCAGACGGCGGGCCAGTGCGGACAGGGCGATCTGCGCCTCCAGCCGCGCCAGCGGCGCGCCGAAACAGCTGTGGATGCCGCTGCCGAAGCCCAGGTGCTGGATGTCCTCGCGGTCGGGGTCGAACCGGTCGGGGTCCGCGAAGCGTTCGGGGTCCCGGTTGCCCGCGGCCAGCATCAGCCAGATCCTCGATCCCTTCGGGATGGTGGTCCCGTGTACCTCGATGTCCGCGATGCAGGTCCGCTGCGGCACGAACTGCACCGGTGGCTCGTAGCGCAGCAGTTCCTCCACGATGGTGACGGCCGGCTCGGGGCCGTCGCGGAGCCTGTCGAGGTACTCCGGGTGGCGCAGCAGGGTGAGCATCCCGTTGGTGATCAGGTTGACGGTCGTCTCGTGTCCCGCGATCAACAGCAGCACCGCGGTGCTGAGCACCTCCATCGTCGTCATGGGGCCGTCCGGGCCGTGGCTCGTGACCAGCTCGGACAGCATGTCCCCGGTGGGTTCCTTGCTCCGCTGCTCGACCAGCTCGGCGAGGTACATGCCCAGGTGCATCCGTGCTTCCTGCGCCGCGCGCCCGCGCTCGGCATCGTCCCTGCCGGTGTCCGGGTCGAGGCTCGCGACGATCGGGTCGATCCAGGTGCGGAAGCGCGGTTCGTCCTCGCGCGGCACGCCGAGCAGCCGGCAGATCACGGTCACCGGGAAGGGATACGCGAACTGGTCGACCAGATCGATCTGCCGTGCCTCTCCGAAGCCGTCGATCAGATCGGAGACGGTCCCGGCGAGTTCGCCGCGCATCGACTCGATCCTGTGGGGGCTGTGCGGGGGGCCGAAAGGGCGGTTGGCGATCCGGCGCAGCCGGTCGTGTTCCGGAGGGTCCTGCCGGATGAAGCTCGGGGGCAGCCCCGTCACCGGCATCCCGCCCATGTCGTCGGTGCCCGCGGCGGCGAGGTGGGCGGCGTCGGAGCTGATCCTCGGGTCGTGGAGCAGGCCGAGGATGTCCCAGTAGGAGCTGACGAGGTACGGGCCGCCGTCCTCCTCCTGCAGCACCGGGGTCTTGCGGAGTTCCGTGTACAGCGGATACGGGTTGGCACGATGGGCGTAGTCGGTGATCTGGCGCAGGAGCGAGTGGTGCGTCATGGGGGTCCTCGGGGCGTGACGTCAGGCCGGCTGTGGGTCAGTGGTGGGCCGGGGTGAAGACCAGCCGCCGGTCGGACGGTGAGTAACCGCTCAGGGTCACCGTCGGGCCGTGGCTCGGCAGGGACGGGTCGGGGAAGTCGGACGGGACCGGCCGCTGACCCTCGGGACGGCGGTCCACCGTCGGGAACTCCACCGGGAAGGGCGAGGCCGTCTCGATCTGCCGCTGGTAGAACTCCAGCCACCGTGTGTTGTCGAAGCTCACGGCGGCGATGACCCGCCCCTGGTAGCCGTACGCCCCGACGAAGCGGCGCTCGGCCAGCGACCCCTGCGTGATCATGATCTCGTCGCCCATGGAGGGGACGCCGACCGACTTGATGTTCACGCCGAACTGCGACGACCAGAAGGCGGGCACCCAGATGTGCGGGCGCCGGTCGGCGCCGGCGCTGATCATGTTGTGCGCGGCGACCTCGGACTGGCTGACCGCGTTGCCCCAGTGTTCGAGGGACAGGAACTGGTAGCCGAACAACGGGTGCGGAGACCGTGCGACGTCGCCCGCGACGTAGATGTCGTCGGTGACGATGCCCCGGAAATCGAAGGCCCGGCAGCCCGCGTCGCAGGCGATGCCCCGGGGGCCGGCACCCAGCCCCGATCCGGACAGCCACTCGGTGTTGCGGGTCGCGCCGAGCGACACCACCACCACGTCCGTTTCGACGACACCGCCGTCGGAGAGATGAGCGGCCCGGACCCGGCCCGCCGGGTCGCCCTCCAGGGCGGTGACCATGATGCCGGTGCGCAGGTCCACGCCGTTCTCGCGGTGCAGTTCCGCGGCCACCGCGCCGATCACTCCGCCGAGCGCCCCCACCAGGGGAGCGTTCGCGCGCTCCGCCACCGTGACCGCGATGCCCTGATCCCGGCAGGCGGAGGCGATCTCCGACCCGGTGAAACCGGCGCCGATGACGAGCACACGGCGTGGCGAGGCCCTCAGCCGCCGCTCCAGCCCCACCGCGTCGTCGCGGGTCCGCAGCACGAAGACGCCGTCGAGCTGGGCTTCCGCCTCATTGGGCCAGGGCCGGGCGCGTACACCGGTCGCGATCAGCAGCCGGTCGTACCTCACCTCGTCGCCGTCCGCCAGCCGCACCCGCTTGGCCGACAGGTCGAGGCCGGTCGCCGCGACCCCGAGGCGCCACGTGGCGTCGATGCTGCGGCGCCGGGGAAGCCCGGTGTGCTGGGGGGAGGCCTTGCCCAGCAGGACCGCCTTCGACAGCGGCGGACGGTCGTACGGCTCGTACGGCTCGTCGCCGATCATGGTCAGCGAGCCGGTGAAGCCCTCGCCGCGCAGTGTCTCGGCCGCCCGCAGGCCCGCCAGGGAGGCCCCCACGATCACGATCCGGCCCTCGCGTCGGAGCCATGCCAGATGGTCGTCACCAGTCATGGAGCGCCTCCTGACCGGCCCGGACCGGCGGATCGACCGCGTCGTCCAGCCCCTCGGCCATGATCGCCTGCACGGGACAGGCGGCCACGGCACGCGCTACCTTCGCCCGCTGCTCCTCCTCGGCCCGTGGGTTGTAGACCAGGGCCTCCTCCCCGTGCAGGGCGAAGACGTCCGGCGCCAGGAACGCACACTGCGCGTAGCCCTGGCACCGGTTGAGATCGACGACAAGCCTCATCACCACACCGCCCCTTCCGGCGGCCAGGTCCGCTGGGCGCCTCACGCTGCCGAGGGCAGCCCCCGGACGGCGGTCATCTCCCCACGCCAGCATCGGAGACCCGTCGGGGCCCGCGCGCGCGGGGCGGGCCGAAGGAGTGAGCGGGGCGGCGCTCGCGGGGCAGGCCGAAGGACCGGGCGTCCCCGGCCTCGCGCCCGTCTCAGGCCGCCGCCGGGGTGCCGGGCAGGGAGCGGCCCCACGCCGTGAGGATGTGGACGCTGACCAGCAGCGCCCAGGCCGGGAACACCAGCTCGGACCAGGGAACGGCGGTCGAGACGAAGAGCAGCGTCAGGACGGTCAGGAAACCCAGCAGGGCGAGCCACCGCGGAAGCGCCCCGGTGCGGTACGCGATCGCCGACAGGGAGCAGGTGCAGACCGCCGCCATCCGCATCGCGTAGTCGATCAGCAAGGTGTACGCGAAGTGGCGGCCGTAGGCCCACGTGGGCCCTCCCGGGGCGCCACGGGACGGGGACGTGGTGTCCAGCACGGCCGAGGCCGCCGCGGCGGCCTCGAACAGCGTGGCCACGAAGACCAGAGCGCTGCCGAGAAACACGGTGGCGAGGAACTTGTCCTCGGCCTGCCCGATATGGGTCCGTACGACGCCGATGAACCACAGGAAGAAGATCCCGGCGAACGGGACGAGCGCGAGCGCCGCCCGTACCGCGCTGCTCCGTACGGAGTCGGCCGACGCCGCGGGCGCGGGCGCGTCGGCCCCCTCGGGGATGCCCAGCCGGATCAGCACGATGACCGCCGCGAGCAGGAGCGCGAAGACGACCCCCGCCAGTCCGGCGGCCCGCGGGGTCTGCAGTACCTGCTGCCGAGGCTCCGTTGTCTCCATGGGGGCTCACTTCCTCTGCGCCGAACCTTGGCACCAGCAAGCGGCCGGCCGGGGGGAGACGCCACCGGAAGACGGCCGAACGGCAGACCGCGAGCGGCTCCGCACAGCGGACGGGCGCCGCGCGTCGGTCCGGGCCGTGAACGCGTCCCGGACCGACGCGCGACACGCGCATCCCGGTGGGCGCCACGACCCGGGGAACTCCTCGGTCGAGAATCCGACTGACGGGTCGTCGGGAATCAATCTCCCTCAGTCATAAGGGAATTGACGGCAGCGCAGATGCTTGGAGCGCGGTGGGACGAGCCTGGACCGCCGGGCTCGACACGCCGGCGATGGCACCCCGAACCGCCGAAATGACGCGGCATCAGCGGTGCCGCTACGCCAATCGAATTCATCCTCATATTGTCGGTATGTCCTGTATGACATTGATCAGCCGGATCTGTACTTTCAATCACGCATCGGTTCACAGCCGACGTGTCTGAGAACAGGAGAAGTGACATGGCAACGCGTTCCATCGCTGTTACCGCGGCCGTCGCGGCCGGCGCGGCCCTGGTGGCCACCGGCATCACGTACGCCTCCGCCGCCTCCGAGCCGGCCCAGGCCGCCGCGATCGCCGCCCCTGCCGCCCTCCAGGGGAGTAGCGGAAACAACAACAACAATAACAACAACAACGACAACAACTCCAAGGGCCACGAGGGCCGCGAGCACGAGGAGCACGAGGAGCACCACCACCGTCGCCACGAGGGTCGTATCTTCGTCAACGAGCGGGAGTACTCCCCCCACGAGAGCAGCTGCATCACGGTCGTGAGCGGCCTCGGTGCGAACAGCCTCAACGTCCGCAACGACAGCTGGAAGTTCGTCGAGGTCTTCAACGGCGCGACGTGCGACAACGGCGCCCCCCTCGCCACGGTCGGCCCGCACAGCTCCAGCAACGGCCTCTTCCCCCGCCGCATCCGCGGCGGTGTGAAGGTCAAGCACGGTGTCGTGGCGAGCATCCGGATCGTGCACCGTTACGACGACTTCGACCACGGCCGCGGCGAGAACGACAACGACAACGACAACGACCACGACAACTACGACAACGACAACGGCAACGACAACGGCAAGTGACACGACGCTCGCGTCGTACCGCAGAACGAGAACCCCGGCCCGCCGGAATCGGGCCGGGGTTCCGGTCTGCGCGGCCGTTGACCGGCGCGTTACACCCTAGGGGGTCGGGAGCCCCCCGCACGGACGTATGACTCCTCTCTCGGCAAAGAGTGCGAAAGTCGCGTAAACCCCCCGAATGGGGGAATCTTGTACAGGGCAGAGAGCATTACAGCACTCGTGGAGAGGACGGCAGCGATGTCGTATCCGCATCACTCCAGTGAGATGGGCACACACCCCGAGATAGCCGAAATGCGGGAGCGGCTCGAGCGTGCGGCTTCCGGCAAGGCGGTCGTCATCGAGGGCCTGATCCTGCTGGCGGGCGTCTACGCCGCCATATCGCCCTGGGTCGTGCATTTTTCGACGGCTGAGCCCAACCTCACGGTCAACAACCTGATTGTCGGCCTCACCATCGGCCTGATCGGAGTCGGTCTGGCCATGATCCCGGAACGGATGCTCCGCCTGGCGTGGCTGGCCGTTCCGCTCGGGATCTGGCTGCTGATCTCGCCCTGGGTGGTCACCGCCGCCCACGGCGCACGGGCCGGCATCCTCTGGAACAACTGTGTGGTCGGCGCGGTGACGCTCCTGCTGGGGCTGGCCGCGGCGGGCCTGACGATCGGCGTCGCCAACCGCACGCGCCGGTGAGCCGGCGGGATCGACGGGGCGGCCCCGACCGGGGCACCGGTCGTGCCGCTCCGCACGCCGCCCACGGCGCGTAACGCGCCACCGCTGCTTCGAGTGCACCGGCCATCCGGTCACGGCGTGCCGTACCTGCCGCACGACCTGGGCAGGCCCGGTACGGCGCCGGTGCGCTCAAGCGGCGTCCGCACCGCAGAGTGCGAGCACCCGGGTGAGGACGTCGTCGCGGAACAGCGTGCGCCCCTGGGCGATCCTGCGTTCCCGCTCGGGGCCGGCTGCCGTGAGCCGGCCGAGCGAGCCCAGCAGCGCGGTGCCGTCCACCGCGAGTTCCGAGAGGCCGAGCGCGGCCATCCGTCGTACGCCGTCCGCGCCGTGCCCCGGCAACGGGCGGTAGCCCACCACCGGCAGTCCCGTGGCGAGCGCCTGGACGGCCGTCTGCCCGGCGGCGTTGTCCACCAGGGCGCGGGCCGCACCCAGCAGACCCGGCATGTCGGACACCCAGCCCAGTGCGACGGTGCCCGGCACCCTGGCCAGCCCGCTGTGGAGCTTGTCGTTCCGGCCGCACAGCACCACCGGCAGAAAGCCGCGTCCGGCCAGCAGCGTGGCGGTCGCGGCAAGGTGCGAGCCGACTCCCCAGGCGCCCGCGGAGAGCAGGACGGGCGGGCGCCCCGGGGCGTGCCGGGCGAACCACGCGGACCACCGGGCCGCCCCGGGGGCCGGGGAGAGGAACTCGGGTGCGACGACCGCGCCGGGCGCCTCGGCGGGTACGGCGATGTCCTCGCGCACCTCCTGCGCGGCCTCGTCCGTCAGGCAGAAGTACGTGTCGTTCCCCGGATGGAGCCATTGCCGGTGAACGGCGAAGTCGATCACCACGACGGCGCTGGGCACCGCGAGCAGTCCCCGGGACCGGAGATGGCCGGTGAGCTGCGCGGCGAGATGGAACACGGAGACCACCCCGTCCGCCCCGGTGCGGTCCGCCAGGTCCCGCAGGTGGTCCCCGGCCAGACGGGCCAACGGCACACCGCTGGGGCGGCGGCCGGTCCCACGGCGCAGCAGCGTGCCGTACAGGGCGGAGTACGCCCAGGGACAGTGCCGTAGCGACGACCGGTAGCAGCTCCGCAACCCGGGGCCCAGGCGGTGCGGCAGCAGGCTCAGGACGTCCACGACCTGGGCCTGGTGGCCGTACTGCGCGGCGCGGCGCGCGAGTTCCGCGGCCACCGTGTCGTGCCCGGACCCCATGCTCGCGCTGACGATCAGCAGCCGTCTGGGCGCGCTCATGGACCGCGCCGCTCGCCGGCCACCGGGGGAGCGGCGGCGACCGTTCGCGTCGCCTGCCGTCGCCGAGCAGGGAAAAATACAGGCATCGGTACCGATTGTCCCTTTCCATGGTCATCCCTACACGTCCATGTGTTCCGAGCTTCGGGGTGAGGCGGGCTGACGCACGCCACGAACAAGGACCGCCCGGACACCGCCGCCGCGGTGGGGCAGTTGTACCGCTCCAGGGCCACATCGCCGGT
>NZ_JBSFXK010000006.1:0-192135 GCF_053595355.1 Streptomyces sp. NPDC002513
ACTCCCGCCAGGGCGATGATCGGCGCGATCCACAATGGTTCCCGCTCGGGATCCGCCACCTGCCGGGTGGGGCGCCCTGTCCGTGTTCAGGGACCGGTTCAGCGGACCGGGGCGGTGTCCGCCAGGTAGGTGCGCTGGAGGAAGTGCACCAGTTCCTTGGACTCGAACTGGACCACCTCGACCCCGCGCGGCGAGTGCAGCTCCATCACCGCCTGGACCCGGCCGCACGGCCAGATGCGGACGTCGCCACGGCCCGCCGGGGCGCGGAGGCCCTTTTCCAGGAGGTCACGGGGAAAGATCCACTCGCGGGGGCCGGGGAGGCCGATGCGGACAGAGCGGGGGGCCCGGTCCGGGTCGTAGCGCAGGGTCACGGGGACCGCGTCCGGTGCTTCCGGGGAGTCGGTGACGATATGGGCTCGTGCGTACTGTTCCACCACGGACATCAGACCGCTCCTCACGCCGAGTCACCTGATCGGAACCTGTGAATCCACTTCCTCCTTCTTTCAAATGTCGCATAACGGAATGAAAGCGGCACTTGTCGCCCGTAGGCGGCTTTAACTTGGCCCAAGCTCTTGCAATGTGTTCGCAATAAGCGGGTATTCTCCCAGCGTGCATGTGCCCGACGGATTCATCAACGCTCCCACGTCCGCCGCCACCGGCGTCCTCGCCGCGGGTGCGCTGGCGGTCAGCCTCAAAGGCGCCCGGCGCGAACTCGACGAACGGACCGCACCCCTGGCCGGCCTGGTGGCCGCCTTCATCTTCGCCGTGCAGATGCTGAACTTCCCGGTCGCCGCAGGCACCAGCGGTCATCTGCTCGGCGGGGCGCTCGCCGCCATCCTGGTCGGTCCGTTCACCGGCATCCTGTGCGTCTCCGTCGTCCTGCTCATGCAGGGCGTCCTCTTCGCCGACGGCGGCCTCACCGCCCTGGGCGTCAACATCACCGACATGGCCGTCGTGACGGCGGTCGTCGCCTACGCCGTCTTCCGCGGGCTGGTCAAGGTGCTGCCCGGCACCCGCCGCTCGGTCACCGTCGCCTCCTTCCTCGCGGCCCTCGTCTCCGTCCCGGCCGCCGCCGTCGCCTTCACGCTGATCTACGCGATCGGCGGCACCACCGACGTCTCCATCGGCAAGGTCGCCACCGCGATGATCGGGGTCCACGTCCTCATCGGCATCGGCGAGGCCGTCATCACCGCCCTCACGGTCGGCACCGTCATCGCCGTACGGCCCGACCTCGTGCACGGGGCCCGGGGCCTGGGGCAGCGCCTCAAGCTGCGCGTCGGCGGCGAACTGGTCGACGCGCCCGCCGCCCCCGCAGTCCCCCAAGCTCTCGGCTCCGCTCGAGCGGGGCGGAACCCCCACCACCGCCGGCTGTGGATCACCGGCCTCGTCACCTCCCTCGCCCTCGCCGGCGTCGTCAGCTTCTACGCCTCCGCCAGCCCCGACGGCCTGGAGAAGGTCGCCGCCGACCACGGCATCGACCGTAAGGCCGAGCGGCACGCGAGCGCCGACTCCCCGCTCGCCGACTACTCCGTCAAGGACGTCGGCGACGCCCGCCTCTCCGGCGGTCTGGCGGGCGTGATCGGTGTCGGGGGCACCGTCGTCGCGGGCAGCGCGGTCTTCTGGGCGGTCCGCCGGCGCCGTAGCGGCGAACCCGCCGAGGCCGGCTGACATGGGGGTGGACGCAGGGACCTCCCGCACGGGCGAATTCCAGCGCGGGGGAGCGCACCGGCTCTACCGGCCCGCGCACTCGCCCGTGCACACCCTTCCCCCGCACACCAAGCTCGCCGCCGTCTTCGCCTTCGTGGTGGTCGTGGTGTCGACGCCGCGCGAGGCCATGTGGGCGTTCGCGCTGTACGCCGTTCTTCTCGGCCTCGTCGCCCGGGCGGCCCGGGTCCCGGCCGGGTTTCTGCTGCGGCGGCTGCTGATCGAGATCCCGTTCGTCGCCTTCGCCGTGCTCATGCCGTTCGTGGCCGAGGGCGAGCGCGTCGTCGTCTTCGACGGTCTCGGCCTCTCGCTGAGCGTCAGCGGTCTGTGGGGCGCCTGGAACGTGCTCGCCAAGGGCACCCTCGGCGTCGCCGCCTCCGTGCTGCTCGCCGCCACCACCGAACTGCGCGAACTGCTCCTCGGGCTGCAGCGGCTCAGGCTCCCGCCGCTTCTCGTGCAGATCGCGTCCTTCATGATCCGCTACGGCGACGTGATCACCGACGAGATGCGGCGGATGCGGATCGCCCGGGAGTCGCGCGGCTTCGAGGCGCGGGGCGTACGGCACTGGGGGGTGCTCGCCAAGTCCGCGGGGGCGCTGTTCATCCGCTCCTACGAGCGCGGCGAGCGCGTGCACCTGGCGATGGTCAGCCGTGGCTACGCCGGGACCATGCCCGTCATCGACGAGGTGATCGCATCCCGCGCCCAGTGGTCCCGCGCCCTCGCCCTGCCCTTCGCCGCCCTCGTCGTCTGCCTGCTGGGATGGACCCTGTGACACCTTCGCTGGAAGTGGCCCGACTGGCCTTCGCGTACCCCGACGGGCACCAGGCCCTCTTCGGCGTCGACTTCTCGATCGCACGCGGCGAGCGGGTCGCGCTGCTCGGGCCGAACGGCGCCGGGAAGACCACGCTCGTCCTGCACCTCAACGGCATTCTGACCGCCGGCGCGGGCACGGTGACGGTCGCCGGGCTGCCCGTCGGCAAGCGGCACATGGCCGAGATCCGCCGCAAGGTGGGCATCGTCTTCCAGGACCCGGACGACCAGCTCTTCATGCCCACGGTCCGCGAGGACGTGGCCTTCGGGCCCGCGACGGCCGGGCTGACGGGTGCGGCACTCGAGGCCCGCGTCGACCGGGCCCTCGCGCAGGTCGGCATGGCGGACTTCAAGGACCGTCCGCCGCACCACCTCTCCTTCGGCCAGCGCCGCCGGGTGGCGGTGGCGACCGTTCTCGCCATGGAGCCGGAGATCCTCGTCCTGGACGAGCCGTCGTCGAACCTCGACCCCGCCTCGCGGCGCGAACTCGCCGACATCCTGCGGTCGTTGGACGTCACCGTCCTGATGGTCACGCACGACCTGCCGTATGCGCTGGAGCTGTGCCCGCGCTCCCTGATCCTCAGCGAGGGCGTGATCGCGGCGGACGGGAGGACGGCCGAGCTGCTCGCCGACGACGCGCTCATGCGGGCACACCGCCTGGAACTGCCCTTCGGTTTCGATCCCCGTTCCGTCCCGACGGGCGCGGGCCGGCCCTGACGACGGGCGCTGATCGCGTGACGAACGAGGACCGGCCCGGGCGGGCTCCTCAAGCGGCGCACGGTACGCGGCCATGACCGTGCGCCGCGCCGCCCACGGCGCGAAGCAGAGCTGATCGTCCGGCAGCAGCGAGCCCTCTTCTTCGTGCCGGCGTTCCGGGGTGCGCGAGGTTTCCACCCCCTGCGCACGTCCTTCACTTACTGGCGAGTATCTTGTGCGCGACGTACTTGCGCACGCTTGTGTCACCCGCCGTTGTTCCCGCTCTGGGGGAGGTCCTGCCGTGATCGAAGGCGCCGCTGCCGACACCCGCCCTACGAAGATCATGTATGTCGCCGAGGCCACCGCGCACGGCGGCCGGGACGGGCACGTCACCAGCCAGGACGGGCAGATCGGGCTGAAAGTCGCGATGCCGCCCCAGCTCGGCGGCGACGGCAACGGCACCAACCCCGAGCAGCTGTTCGCGGCGGGTTACAGCGCCTGCTTCCACAACGCGCTGATCCTCGTCGGCAACCGCGAGGGCTACGACCTGTCCGGCTCGACCGTCGCCGCCAAGGTCGGCATCGGCCCCAACAAGCACCGCGGCTACGGGCTCGCGGTCGCCCTGACCGTCTCGCTGCCCGTGCTCGACCAGGAGGTCGCGGCGCGGCTCGTGGACGCGGCCCACGAGGTCTGCCCGTACTCGAACGCCACCCGCGGCAACATCGACGTGTCGATCGTGCTGGGCTGATGCCCGAGGGGGCGAGGAATCGAAGGGCGCGTGCCCGTGTTCCACTCACTGTCGCAGGTGAGTGAAGGGAACGCGGACGTGGACGCGGACGTGAACGTGAACGGCGTGGTGGCCGAGGGCTTCGAGCCGGTCAGGGAGGCGTTCGTACGGAACTTCGCGACGATGGGGGAGCGCGGGGCGGCCGTGGCCGTGTACCGCCACGGGCGCAAGGTCGTGGACTTGTGGGGCGGCACCCGGGACATCGACGGTACGCGGCCCTGGGAGCAGGGCACCGCGCAGATCGTGCGCTCGGCCACCAAGGGGGTCGCCGCGGCCGTCCTGCTGATGCTGGCCGAGCGCGGGGAACTGGACCTGGACGCGCCGGTCGGCGACTACTGGCCGGAGTTCAAGGCGCAGGGCAAGGAGCGCACGCTGGTGCGCCACGTGCTGGCGCACCGCGCCGGGGTGCCGGCGCTCGACCGTCCGCTCACGCCCGCCGAGGCCGCCGACCCGGATCTCGCCGCCGCCGTGCTGGCCGCGCAGGCACCCGTCTGGGAGCCCGGCACGGACCACGGCTACCACGCGCAGACGTACAGCTGGCTGACGGGTGAGCTGGTGCGGCGGACCACGGGCCGTTCGATGGGCGAGTGGATCGCCGCCGAGATCGCCGGACCGCTGGGCCTGGACCTGTGGGTGGGCCTGCCCGAGGCACAGACGCACCGGGTGGGGCGGGTCGGTTCCGTCGAGGTGCCGGAGCAGGAGGGTGCGCTGCGCGCCCGCCCCAAGCGCGCGGTCGCCGAGGCGTACGCCGACCCCGCGAGCCTCACCCGCCGCGCCTTCGCCGCCATCACCCCGCAGCCCGACGAGAACGACCCCGCCTACCGCGCGGCGGTCCTGCCCGCGTCGAACGGCATCGCGACGGCGGACGGTCTCGCGCGCTTCTACGCGGCACTGAACGGCGGGATCGACGGCGTACGGCTGTTCGATCCCGAGACGCGGGAACGGGCCCGCGCGGAGGCCTCGGCGGGCCCCGACCGGGTGCTGGTGGTCACCACCCGCTTCGGTCTCGGCTACATGCTGCACGGCAGCGCGTCCCCGCTGCTCGGCCCCGGCTCCTTCGGCCACCCCGGCCGCGGCGGGCCGCTCGGCTTCGCGGACCCGGAGTCGGGCATCGCCTTCGGCTACGTCACCAACGGCTTCCGCGAGAGCGTGACGGCGGACCCGAGGGCGCTGGCACTGGTACGCGCGGTGCGTACGTCGCTGGCGTAGGGCGGCCCGACCGGGCGGTGTTCGCGCGCGGCGGGCTGCCGGGGTCTGCGGGCCCGGGGACGGAACCGTGACCCGCACGCCCAGCCGTGACGCGACCGGGGACCTCCGCGGGGCAGGACGGGGCGATGCCCGGACGCATGGTCGCGTACGGGCACGGCCCGGGGACTCAGTGCGTCAGCGGGCGGGACGTCCTGCCCGACGCCTCGTCGATCTCGTCGTGCGCCTTGGTGAGGAGTTGCATCGCCAGCTCGTTCAGTGCGCGCGCTCCCGCGATCTCCTCGCCGACACGGGGCTGATTCGCGTCGGTGTGGTGGCGGCTGGCGTACCCGCGGGACCGTACCTCGTTCCCGTCGGGAAGCCGTACGAGTGCCGCCGCCCGCGTCCGTTCGTCATCCTCCTCGAATTCCAGCTCGACATGCCATCCGACTGCGGTGTGCATCATCACGATCACCTCCGGAACCACTGATTCCAGGGTGCTCCTCCTCGCCTTCGGACGCACGGTCTGAGCGGGCCCCGGCACAGGCGCGGGCACCCGGCACCACACGGCTGACGCCTGGCCGTTGTCCGTCCGGGCCATCGTCAGGAACGCGGGCCGTCCTCGAAGCTGGCGAAGTAGGCGGCGGCCATGTCCTCGTCCGCGTGGCCCTGGTCGGCCGCGCGACGCAGCCGTTCGGCGGTCGCGGCGGCCACGTCGAGGCGGACGCCGCCTGCCTCCCCGGCCTGGACGATCAGGCGGGCGTCCTTCTCCGCGGTCGCCACCGCGAAACTGGCCGGGGTCAGCTTGTCGTGGAGGACGAGTTCGGCCTTGGCGCGGAGATAACCCATGTCGAGCGGTCCGCCGCCGACGAGGTCGAAGAAGTTCCCCGGGTCCACGCCCAGGGCCCGGGCCAGGGCCAGCACCTCACCGCCCGCCGCGGTCACCGCGAGGACCCAGCTGTTGGTCACCAGCTTGAGGCGGGTGGCACCGGCCTCGGCACCGTCCTCACCGAGCCACATCGTGCGGGCGCCGACCGCGTCGAAGACGGGCCTGACCGTGTCCCGTCCCTCGGCGGGGCCCGCGGCCAGCACGGTCAGCTGTCCCGCCTCCGCGGGCTGGCGGGTGCCGAGCACCGGCGCGTCGTAGAACACCAGACCGTGCTCCCGGGCGAAGCCGGCCAGCTCGCCGACGGAGTCGAGCGCCACCGTCGTCGACTGGGCCCAGACGGTGCCGGGGCGCAGGGCGGGGGCGGCCTCGCGCATCACCTGAAGAACCGCGGGACCGTCGTAGAGCATGGTCAGGACGACGTCCGCGCCCTGTACGGCCTCGGCGGGGGTGCCGGCGACCTGCGCGCCGTCGGCGGCCAGCGGTTCGGCCTTGGCGCGGGTCCGGTTCCAGGCGCGGACGGTGTGTCCGGCACGGGCGATGCTGCGGGCCATCGCGGCCCCCATGATCCCGGTGCCCAGGACGCCCACGGTGAGCTTGTCGGTCATGACCTCGACTTCCTGATCGGTACGGTGGACAGCACGTCTCAGCATGCTCGTTCAGACGCGAACCTTCCCGGAGGCGCCGCGCACAAGCCCGCCGAGCCCGGCCATCGCGATCGTCCGCAGCTCGGCGGAGAGACGAGACGTAGACTCGCACGCAGTGCAGGGAGTAACCGATGGGGGAGGCACTGTTCTGTGGCGACCTACGTACTGATCCACGCCGCGGCTGTTGATTCGTGGTACTGGGGGCCGCTGGCCGCCGAGTTGCGCGACCAGGGCCACGAGGTGGTCGCACCGGACCTGCCGTGTGATGACGAGTCAGCCGGGCTCGCGGAGTACGCCGACACGGTGGTCGAGGCGATCGGCGACCGCACCGAACTCGTCGTCGTCGCCCACTCGTTCGGCGGTTTCACCGGCCCGTTGGTGTGCGACCGGGTGTCGGCGGACCTGCTGGTCATGCTCCAAGCCCAGGTTCCGGCCCCCGGCGAGTCACCGGGTCAGTGGTGGGACAACACCGGTTACGGGCCGGCCCGGCAGGAATCCGACCGCCGCAGGGGCGTCCCGGAGGGAACCGAAGAAGACGCACTCTCCCTTGTGCTGCACGACACCCCGGCCGCCCTGGCCGCCGAGTTCTTGGCGGAGCACCAGCGGAATCAGTCGCCGGCCCCGTTCGGGAAGCCGTGGCCGCTGGCCGCGTGGCCGAAGGTGCCGACCAGGTTCCTGATGTCGTCCGACGACCGCTTCTTCCCTGCCGAGTTCATCCGAAGGACGGTCACCGAGCGACTCGGCTTCCAGCCGGACGAGATGCCCGGCGACCACTGCCCGATGCTCGGCCACCCGAAGGAACTGGCCGACCGTCTGGAGGCGTACCGCGCCGCCCTGTGATCCGACCTGCCGCTACGGTGACGACAGGCGTCACACCGAGCGCTCGCGCACGTCCACCAGGGTGCCGCCCGCGAGGGTGTTCGGAGCTCTCAGCCGCCGGCCCGCAGCAGCGTCGCCACGATCGGGCCCGCCGAGTCACCGCCGTGGCCGCCGGCCTGGACCACGCCCGCCGCCGCCAGGTCACCCTTCCAGGCGGTGAACCAGCCGTTGGGCTGCGTCTGGCCGTCGACCTCCGCCGACCCCGTCTTCGCGCCGAAGTCCGGACCCAGACCCGCCATCGCCTTGGCGGCCGTTCCCGCCGCGGCCGTGTACTGCAGGACCTCCTTCAACTGGGCCTGCGTGGACGCCGACATGGTGCGGGTCGCCTTCGCCGTCGTGCGGTGGTCCACCGACGGGGAGACCAGGTACGGCTGGTGGAAGGTGCCCGTCTTCGCCGTCGAGACCACCGAGGCCATGTTCAGCGGGTTCATGCGCACACCGCCCTGGCCGATCAGCGACGCCGCCATCTGGGCCGCGCTCTGCACCGGGACGGCGCCGTCGAAGGTCGGGACGCCGATCGCCCAGTTGTTCCTGCCCAAGCCGTAGATCTGCTGGGCGACCTTGGTGAGGTCGTCGTCCTTCAGCTTCGGCGCCTGGCTGATGAAGGCCGTGTTGCAGGACGCCGCGAAGCTCGCCTTGAACGTGCCGTTCTTGATCTCGAACTTGTTGTCGTTCTGGAACTTCCAGCCGCCGTACGTCACGTACTTGGGGCACGGGTGCGGCTTGTCCGCCTTCGCCAGGTCCTTCTCGAACAGCAGCGTCGACGTCACGATCTTCATCGTGGAACCCGGGGCGAGGGAGCCCTGGAAGGCCACGTTGAAACCGTGGCCCGAGTTCGCCACCGCCAGGATCTCGCCCGTGGAGGGCCGCATGACGACGACGGACGCCTTGCTCTTGTGCTCCAGCTGCTGCTCCGCCTTCGCCTGGAGCGCAGGGTCCAGCGTGGTCTTCACGGTGCCCGGGGTGCCCTCGCTCAGCGTCACCAGGGTCTTGTCGGGCGTCTTCTGGGTGCCCTTCGTCGCC
Source organism: Streptomyces sp. NPDC002513 (assembly GCF_053595355.1). NCBI lineage: Bacteria > Bacillati > Actinomycetota > Actinomycetes > Kitasatosporales > Streptomycetaceae > Streptomyces > Streptomyces sp. NPDC002513. The sequence goes on from NZ_JBSFXK010000006.1 coordinate 8,618, forward strand.
GCCTTGCGTACGATGCGCAGCTCGATGCCCGCCTTCCCCCCGGCCTGGTCGCCGTACTTCTCGCGCAGGCCGTCCAGCACCGTGCCCAGCGAGGGGTACTTGGCCGCCGTCAGCTCCCCGCCGTCGCGGTCCAGCGCCCTGATGGGCGGTGTGCCCGCCTCACCCGTCACCAGGCGGTCGCCCTCGGTCAGGTCCGGGTGCACCACCGACGGCTGCCAGCGCACCCGCGGCGCGCCGTCCTCGGTCCGGCGTACGACCGTCAGCTTCGTCGCGTACGCCAGGGGTTTGCTCATCCCCTGGTACGACACCGTCGCCTTGACGGAGAAGGGGACCGATGCCCCGGACGGCGTGCCGCGGGTCAGGGTCACGCCGGTGATGTGCGCGTCCTTGCGGTAGCCCGTCAGGACCTGGGTCGCGGCGGCCGAGTCGTCCGTGGCGGCTGCCGCCTTGGTGACATCGCCCTGCTGCCAGGCCGTGAGGAACGCCGCGGCGGCCGTGCGGACCTCGGACGCGGACAACGGGCCCGTCTTCACGGGCTTGTGGTGGGCCGTGGCCGCCGTACCGTCGTCGGCCGCCGCGCCCCCGCCCAGCAGGCTGTAGGCGCCGACCACCCCGGCCACACCGGCGACGGCGATCAGCCCTCCGATCACCAGCGGCCGGCCGTTGTTCCGTTCGGCGACGCGTCTTCTCTTGCCCACTGCTCCCGGTCCTCCGCAGTTCCCTGGTCCCCCGTGCCCTCGCGTTCCTCAACGAGGACAACCACACTAGAGTCCCGCACTGACAAGGATGACGTCAGCGGCCGGTTCGTAGCACAGCTGCGACGATCGGGCCCGCCGCGTCGCCGCCGTGCCCGCCCTGCTGGGTCATGGCCGCGGCCGCCATGTCGTTCCGGTAGCCGGTGAACCAGCTGTTGGATTTCGTCTGTCCGTCGACCTCCGCGGACCCGGTCTTCGCGCCGATGTCCCCGCCGAGCCCGGACATCGCGCGGGCGGCAGTGCCCTGGGTCGCCGTCAGTCGCATCATCGCCCGGAGCTGGGACACCGTACCCGAGGGCAGGCCCTTGGCGGTGGCGAGTTGACGGCCGTCCAGCTTCGGGGAGACCAGATATGGCTGGCGGAACGTGCCCGTGATCGCGGTGGCCGTGACCGACGCCATGTTCAACGGGCTCATCTGGACCTGGCCCTGGCCGATGGCACCCGCCGCGCGGTCCGGGCCGGTAACGGCGGGAACGCTGCCGTCGAAGGAGACGATGCCCGTCTTCCAGTTGTTCTGCCCGAGTCCGAACCGCTCCTCGGCCTCGGCCGTCAGGGAGGCGTCCGTGAGCGGCTTCTCGTCGATCAGCTTCACGAACGCCGTGTTGCACGAGCGCATGAAGCTGTTGGCGAGAGTCGCGTTCTCGTTGGGCGTGAGGCCCTGGAGGTTGGTGAAGGTCTGGCTCTGCCAGGTGGCCGTGGGCGGACAGGGCGCCGGACCGTTCATCGTGGTGACACCGTTGTCGATGAACATCGCCGACGTGATGATCTTCATCGTGGAGCCGGGCGCGAGGCGCCCCTCGAAGGCCGCGTTGAACTGGTCCTGGCGGTGGTTGGCGACCGCGAGCACCTGGCCCGTGCTCGGCTGCACCGCCACCACCGACGACTCCGGGAACTGCCGCACGGCCTGCTCGGCCGCCGCCTGCGCCCCGGCGCTGATCGTGGTGTGCAGCTTGCCGGGTGTGCCCTTGGCAAGGGTCAGCAGGGTCTTGCCGGGCGCGTTCGGGTCGGCGCGCTCGACGGAGAGCTCGATGCCCGGCTTTCCGCCCGCCTTGTCGCCGTACTTCTCGCGCAGCGCGTCCAGGATCGGGCCGAGCGAGGGGTACTTCTGCCCGGTCAGCACCACGCCGTCGCGGTCCACCGCCTCGATCGGCGGGACCTTGGCCTCACCGGTGACGAGCGTGTCGCCCTTCTCCAGGTCCGGGTACACGACGGACGGCTGCCAGTCGACCAGCGCGCGTCCGGTGGACACCCCGCGCACGACCGTCAGCGTGCTGTCGTAGGCGAGCGGCTTGGACGTTCCCTCGTACGACACCGTCGCCTTGACGGAGAACGGCACCGAGTCCCCGCTGCGCGCCCCCTGCGTGATGTGCACCCCGGTGATGTGCGCGCTGTCGCCGTAGGCGGACAGCAACGTCCCTGCGGCCGTCGCGTCGTTGGTGTACGAGGCCGCGGTGGACGCGTCGCCCTTCGCCCAGGCGGCGAGGAACTTGGCACTGGTCTCTTTGACCTCCGCCGCGGACGGCGGCCCGGTCTTCACGGCCGCCGGCGAGCCGGTGCCGCTCGCCGAACTGTCGTGGAGCGCCGACAGAACGTTGTACGCCCCGTACCCGGCGCCCCCCACCATCACCGTGAACACCCCGCCGACTATGGCGGCCTTGACCCCTTTGCGCATGACGCGCCCCCTTCCCCGCTGACCTTGCACAGTAAGCGAATCCAGGGGGTGGGCGTGGCCGCTGTGTTCGTTTGTTGTCCGAACAGTGATCAGATATGTGTCCCACCGTACGGCCGGAGGGACGAAGTCCGCCGCGACGGCGCACGGCATCGTCGGCGCTCGCGCGCTTCCGCGTCGGGGACGATGCCGGCGCCGGGTGTCCGTCGCGTGGGCGCCCCACACCTGGCAGGGCGCCCAGGCCTCCTTTCACGGTGTCTTCCGACTGCACCTTCGGTCCGCCGCCTGTCGCTCGCTCAGGAGCAGAGATTCACGTGCCGGACGGCCAGGACGTGCCCCGCCGCGTCGATGAGGCGGCTGCGGGCGAGGTGTCCGCCGGCCACCGCATTGGTGATCGCCGAGGCGATCGCGGACGTCTGGGAGCTGACATTGCTCCCCAGGTCGAACATGACCATGTCGGCACCGGAGCGCAGGGCCTGGACGGCGGCGGCGGGGACGCTGAAGCCGGCGGCGGAGATCGCCTTGGCGCTGAGCGAGTCGGTGACCACCAGCCCCTTGAAGCCCAGCTTGCCGCGCAGCTCGGAGCCGATGACGGTGGGTGACAGGCTCGCCGGATTGGTGGCCAGGCCCGGCACGACGTTGTTGGAGACCATGATGGCCGGGGCACCGGCCTTGATGGCCGCTGCGAACGGCGGGATGCCCACCTTCTGCAGGGTGGACCAGGGCAGGGTACGGGCGGGGCCGAAGTCGGAGTTGTAGCTGGAGCCGCCGAGGCCCGGGAAGTGCTTGACGACAGGTATCACGTGTCCGGCGCGCAACCCGTTCATGTACGCGACACCGTCTCTGGAGACCACCGAGGTGCTGCCGCTGAAGGACCGCCATCCGTCGGGGTTGGTCCGACCGGGAGCCACGTTCTTGCCGTCGACGTCGACCACCGGCGCGAGGTCCGTGTTCACCTGGGCGGCCGCCATCTTGGTGGCGACCTTCGTGACGTTCTGCTGGATCTGGGCCGCGGTCCAGTGCGTGCCCATGTAAGCGGGCCAGGGCAGGGACCCGACGAGGTTCGCCATGCGCTGGATGCCGCCGCCCTCCTCGTCGGTCATCACCAACAGGCCCCGGCGGCCGGGCACATGGGACTTCAGGGCGGTCAGCCGGGAGCCGAGGTCGGACGGCGCCTTGCTGCCGAACAGCAGCACACCCCCCGCACCGGCGCTCACCTCGGAGGTGACGTCGGACACCGAGGTCTCCGACACCGGGACGGCGATGGTCAGCATGGCCAGCCGCCGGTTCGACCACCCGGCCAGCTTCGTGCTGTTGGTGCACGCGGTGGCGGCGATGAGGTCCGCAGCCATGGACGAGGGGGAGTGGGAAGACGCGGCGGGGGACACGCCGGAGCCACTGGAGTCCGGGGCCGCCGTGGGGGCGCCCGTGCCACAGCCCGCCAGGAGCACCGCCGCCACGGCGGCGGTGCTCAGTCTGAGTGCGGTCGTGGCCCGGCCGGGGAGCCGTGGCGGAGCTGTCGCGCTTGTGCGGTCACGGTACGACGGGAGATTCATCGCCCGGCCTCCTTTCGGAAGACGCGACGCCAGCCGTCGCGCTGCGGGCCGTATGAACATGAGGTGGGCTTCACGAAACGTGAGATGCGCACCAGCCCGCATTTGTTCGCCGGCCCGCGATCGGCGTACCAGGATCGCGCGTCTTAATATTGCAACCGCATCTGGAGAGTGTGACCTCGGCGTTTGTAGTGGGACCGGCGCGCTCGGGCCTGGCTGCGCCGTCGGTAGCGTGACCAGTGCAGACGGTGCTCGTTGCTGTGGCAGTGGCGCGTGAGGACGGCGTGGCCCATCAACCGGCGGATCTCCTGGACGCTGAGGGGTATGAGGTCTTGCTCGTCGTCCTATGCGCCCCTTTTGTGGCTTCTGCGGCGCGGACGGCAGTCAGGTAGGCGTGTGCGGCCATGGCCAGGGTGATGTGGCGGTACCAGGCCCGGTAGAGCCTCACCTGGTAGTGGTCCAGGCCGCACTCGCCCTTGGCGCTCTGGAAGCATTCCTCGACCGCCCACCGCGCGGCAGCCACTCTGACCAGGTCTTTCAGTCGTGAGGCGACCGGGCCGTAGCAGACGTAGTAGGCGATCTCGCTCGGGTCGCTGACGGAACGCCGGGCCAGGACCCAGTGTCCGAACCCGTTCTCCCAGGCGTACCGGATCGGGATGCGGGCCCAGTCGTACATCCGCTCGCCGTGGGCGCCGGCTCCGCCCGACAGGCGCTTCCACCGTTGTCGGGGCAGCGCGGCCACGAGGGCGTCGACGCGGGACTCCCCGCCTCTGGCGGTGATCACGGTGTCGTTGACCTTCGTGGCCAGCACGTAGGCGACACCACGTTGCTCCAGCCAGAACCGCAGGTGCTTGACCTGTCCGTATGCCTCGTCCGCGGTGACCCAGGCGAACGGGACGCCGGCGTCGATGGCGCGTTGCAGCATCCAGCGGAAGTGTTCGTTCTTGGTCGCGAAGGCGACCTCGTCGCCGATCCCGGCGGACCGGCAGCGTTCGCGGTCCTCGGTCCAGGAGGCGGGGATGTAGAGCTCACGGTCGATCAGGGCCCGGCCCTTGGGCGAGGCGTAGGCCAGGAAGGTGCCGATCTGGCAGTTCTCCGTGCGCCCGGCCGTTCCGCTGCACTGCCGCTGGACACCAGCGGATTTGGTGCCCTTCTTCAGGAAGCCGGTGTCATCGCCGATCAGGACCGCGTTCTTGTCGCCGATGGTCTCCACAACGTAGTCGCGGAGATCGTCACGGACGGCATTGTGGTCCCACTCGGAGTGGTTCAACAGACGCTGGACGCCGTCCGGACGGAGCTGGCCGACCTGCTCGGCCATGGTCCAGGCGTTCTTCTTCTCCAACGGAGCGAGCAGGCCGGTCAGATAGTCCAGAGCCCGCTCTCGGGGCTCCGACCTGCCGAAATGACGGGCGAAGCGGGCATGCAACCCGGCTATCCCCTCGAACCACGACTCGACCTGCTCCATCGTCAACGCGTCAGCACACAGTCATAACAACGACCGACCGATACACCCGTCACGCCAGATGCGGTTGCAGTACTAAGAAGCTGAGCGACGAGGACCGACGCGGCCTGACCGCGCTGTTCTGGTCCAACGTCAACCCGTACGGCACCTTCCGCCTGGACATGAGCAAGCGCCTCGACCTTGGGCCGGCCGCTGCCGTGCCCCGCCCCCGCAGCCCGGCGGATGCCGTCGGGCGGCAGGCCACGACGATGTCATGAAGGGCTTTCAGGGTGTGGGCGACAGCGTTCGCCAGGACATCAGGGCGGCGATGGCCGAGGCCGCACCGGCCAGGGTGACGACCAGCGCCGGGGTCGCAACTTCGCCCAGCGCGCCTCCGGCTGCGGCGGCCAGGCCCTGCAGCGTCATCGTTCCGGTCAGCAGCAGGCCGAACGCCTGACCGCGCTGCGTCTCGGGCACCGCGGCGAGGAACCTGCGGGCCAGTGCGAGCTGGTAGGCGACGCCGAAACCGGATACCGCCAGCAGGATGGCGGCGTATCCCGGTGCGGGGCGCAGCGCGAACCCCAGCAGCGGCAATCCGAGCGCAAGCGCCAGGGGGCGGGCCAGCTGCTCCCGGCCCGCAGGGCGTACCAGGCGGCCGACGATCAGGTTGCCGGCGAACATCCCGGCGGCGACCGCTGCGAACAGCAGACCGGCCGAGTCAGGCGCGCCGACCTGCGCCGCGTACGGGACCAGCACGCCCTCGGCGCCGACCATCAGCGCCGGTGCCAGCCATTGCGCCAGCAGCAGCGCCCGGACCGAAGGCTGGTGCAGCAGCGCCCGGTTCACCTGCCATGTCTCACTGATGCCGACCGAGGCGTCGGTGCGGCGGCGTGGGTGGTGGGACAGGCGCAGTTGCAGCAGGCCTGCCGAGGCCAGGCAGGTCGCGGCGGTGATCCAGAGCGCGCCTGGCGCGCCGACGGCGGCGATCAGCATGCCGCCAGCGGCGAAGCCGAGCACCTGTGTGCCGCCGGCCGCCATGGAGAAGACGGCACGGCCGAGCACGTAACGGTCGCCGTCCAGCAGATCGGGCAGAAGGGCGGTGCGCGAAGCGGAGGCGACGGCGCTGGGTAAACCGGTGACGAACACCAGTGCCAGCATGGCCGGTACCGGCAGTAGACCGGCGGCGAGCACGACGCTGACCGCGGTGCGCAGCACCTCGTAGCCGATCATGACGGTGCGCGGGGGCCAGCGGTCGGCGAAAGCCAGCAGCAGCGTGCCGCCCAGGGCATAGGGCAGGAAGCCTGCCGCATACGCCAGCGCCGACATCAGCGGCGATCCGGTTGCTGTGTAGACGATCACGGACAGTGCGAGCATCCGCACCGTCTCGCCGGTCAGGAAGAGCGTGTAGCTGCCGAACAGCACGCGGAACTGGCCCACAGCGAATACCTCGCGGTAGGTGGCCGGGCGTGCCGCGACGGGCGTGGTGGTCATGGCCGACAGCATCACGGCAGCCCAGCCACGGTGACTATGCTTTCGCCTGGAGGCAAAACATGCTGGCCATCGAGGTGGGACCCGCCGACGTGGCGCGTACCCGCTACGCGATCTCGCCGCTGGGCGAGGCGATGCAGGCGCTGCGCGTCGCAGCCGGCGTGCAGGCCGCCGGCCCGCTCCGGCCGTGGGCCGAGCGCATCGCTCCCCGGTACAAGCAGCTGCGCCGGCAGGTGCCTGCAGTCGGGGCGCTGACGGCGCTGTTCCGCCGCGGCGCCTACAACGCCGACTTCATCCATCCGCCGCCGTCGGGCTCCGGTGGTGACTTCGCCGCTGAGCTGGCCGCCGTGCGCGCCACGCCCCTGCGCCGCGCACGCCTGGAACTGGCCCGCAACCTGGAGGGACTGCGGACACCGCCACGCTACGTGCAGCGCATCCTCGACGCGCCAAACGTGGTCACCCAGCTCGCCGATGCGCTCGAGGCGAGCTGGCAGGCGCTGGTCGAGCCGGACTGGCCGCGGCTGCGGGCGGTACTGGAGCGCGACCTCGTCCGCCGCACCGGGCACCTGGCGATGTACGGCTGGGTGGCAGCGCTGTCCGATCTCGATCCCCGGGTGAACTGGCGCTCCGAGGGACAGGCCGGGACCATCGAGGTGCGCACGGGCTCGCGTACCAAGTGGGACCGCCACCGGCTGGCGGGCAAGGGCCTGCTGCTGATGCCGACGGTGTTCGGCACTCTGATCACCTACGTCGAGCCGCCATGGCCCTACGCCCTGGTCTATCCCGCCCGGGGCACCGCGGACTTGCTCGGCCCAGTGGCGCGTACACCGGGCGGCGAGGCCCTGAGCCGACTGGTCGGCCCGCGCCGCGCGGACGTGCTACGCGCGCTGGACGTGCCTGCAACAACGACGCAGCTGGTCGCCCAGCTCGGCCTGAGCCTAGGCACCGTCGGCAACCATCTGGCGGTGCTGCGCGATGCCGGCCTGGTCACCCGCACTCGCACCGGCCGGGCTGTCCGCTACGAGCACACACCGCTGGGTGCAGCCCTGGCGGCCGACTGAACGCCGCCGGGCGGCACACCTGGCCGCCCGAGGCGGGGTGCCATTGACGAACGCGATCCAACCGACAGGTAGCTGACTGATTCATAGGTGGTCGCTCGTGAAACACCCGCCCTGTGCTGACGGCCCATCACGAGAAATCGAGGTTGCGAGGCGCAAGATCTACGGGGGTGTGATGAGGCGGCCGTTGCTGTGTGGGGTTGTCGGTGGCACGTACCAACGTGCCCGCAGCGTCCCGTCGATCTTCGTACGCTTGAGGAGCCACGATGCCCGGGGACACACCCGAGCTACCCGCGAAGAACCTGCGCACCCTGATACCGGAGTACGCGGGCCTTGCCCGGGAAACCACCCTCCTCAACCCGGAGCCCGGCGATCCTGGCGCGCGGGAGAGCTCGCTGGGAGGCGAGCTGCTGTGGCCCGCGGACGAGCCGTGGCCGTACTGCGCGCAGGAAGACCACCGGACGTACGGGTCCGACTGGCGCAACCGCACCGAGATCGTCCCGGGCGCGGTGCCGATGGTGCCGATCCTCCAGTTGTTCGCCCGGGATGTGCCGGGGTTGGAGTTCCCGGAGGGGAGGGATCTGCTCCCACGCCTTCCTCGCGGTCCGGGATCAGCCGCATCCCACCCGCCCCGGGTGCCACCACCACCGGCTCCGGCTCCGGCTCCACGATGCCCGACGGCAGCCGTCCCCCGTCCGTCGCCTCGGCCCACTGCCCGAACACCACCTCGGCCGCCTCCAGCCGGCCCAGCTCGGCGTCGATCTCCGCCAGCTCCCTGCGCAGCAGCTCGGCCCGCTCGCTCAGTCGCATCCGCCGCTCGATCGTCCACATCAGCACGTCCACCACGCGCCTCCCTCCCGCTGCCGAACCTACGAGACGCCTCGGGCGGACCACCTCAGAACCCGCGAACCGGCCCGTGGCAGGCGATCACCTGCTAATGATCACGTCCAAGATCAGCGAGAGCGCGTCAACCTCCACCCACACCAGCGGCCCGACCTGCGAATTCAGGACGAAAATCGATCACTGACAGCAAAAAGCGAGCGGGCGGATGAAGCGCCTGGTCCAATTGGCCTACGTGTCAGGGCTCTTGATGATTGGTGGTTCCCCATTGCGTCTCTCTCGCCGTTCTCAGCCACCGCTGCGGTACTTCGTGTACGTCTCTGACAGCAAGCTCGACATGTTGTATGAGCAGATCGACCCGGCTCTGCGTCGGCGCGTCAGCGCAGAGGCGCGTGTCGATCTCAAGTTGGCCAGCGTGACGCTTAAACAAGCTGAAGCGCCCGAGGCGAGCCGCATGGCGAAGTTGCGGCTAGTCGAGCACTACATCGATACCCACCACCAGATCGGCACGATCCAAGCTCCTGGTCAGAGCTTCTTTCGCGGATCAATGCCTATGCAATGGGGCTGGCTCGCGATCCAGGACTACAGGATCAACCCCGTTACCGAGGGCGACGTGACCCGGTACACGACACCGAGCACTGCGTTCTTCAAGGGGCGATTGGGATCGGACCTCGTGGTCTTGGCGGGCTCCCAGCATCATGTGATGGGAGCAAGGCCGACCGAAACGCATGGCTTGTACGCGTTCTCGTCTACTCCCAGCATCATGGCTGTGATCGGAGAACACATCTCCAGCCTGACGGAACTCGATGAGTATTGGCGCTATGTGCAAGGGCGGCGGCGTATGGATCATCCCACTGTGGCGGAGGCGCGTGAGCATGGGCTTGAGGCGGCGGCGATGGTTGATCTCAGCGGACCTGCGCAGCATGTGGAGTTCCTCGCCGTCCCCCTTCTCGAGGGGAACATTCGGGTCTGGGGCGAAGGAGAGCGGGAGCCTGCACACGCCGTCCTTGCTACCCCGATTTACGTCGCGCATGTAGGCCCATCCGACTCGTAAGACGCCGTTGGGGCGGGTGGGATGGCGACCGATTGGAGGGACTACTCGGCCGGCAAACGGTGTGCGCAGGTCGGGCACTGCCACGGCGCTGGCGTCGGCGCCAACCGCCTGTCGACAGGGAGAGCGACGCCGCAGCCCCTGGTCGGGTCCACCGGGTATGGCCCGGTCCGCTGATCGCTGCCCCGGCCTCGCAGCCGGGCTGGATCGGTGGTCGGGTGGGCGGGTCATGCGGGGAGTGCCACCCACGGGTCACCTCAACCCGTGCCTACCAGGGGAGGGGTACTGGCCGCGACCTGCGAGGTCAAGATGAAACGATCTCAATGAGTGAGTCGAGCTGACGGGCGCCGTCCATCAGCGAGGACGGCGCCCGTGTCGGATGCCGGCTTCGAGTTCTGGCCTCATCCTCATCAGGTCGATCATGCGGTGTCGGCATCATCGGCCAACACGCTCTGTGCCTCGCCCGATCGTCCACTGAGGTCCGCCTGGGGCACTGCTGTTCGCGCTTGTCGCACCTGGGACACAGAGCCGTCAGAGCGGGTTGAGGCGGGCCTTGAGCAGGCAGAACTCATTGCCCTCGTGGTCGTGTCCGCCCAGCTACACCCAGGTGTCCAGCCACATCCGCGAGCGCCAGGAGTCGATCGGGATGGCCGTGCCCGTGTAGATCGGCCAGAAGTAGATGAAGTTCCAGGCGATCAGCAGGACCAGGACGCCCGCGCCCGCCGCTCCCAGGACCCGGCGGCGTTCGTTCGCGCCGGGCGGGCCGAGGAGCGCGCCGGTCATCATCGCCACCGCCAGGCACAGGAACGGGAGGAAGACGACCGCGTAGAAGAAGAAGATCGTGCGTTCCTGGTACAGGAACCAGGGCAGATACCCGGCCGCGATGCCGCAGGCGATCGCGCCCGCCCGCCAGTCCCGGCGGAACGCCCAGCGCCACAGGACGTACAGGAGCGCGAAGCAGGCCGCCCACCACAGCAGCGGGGTGCCGAGCGCGAGAACCTCGCGGGCGCACTTCTCGCCCGCGTCCGAGGGGCACCCGGACTGGCCGGGGGAGGGGGACTCGTAGAAGTACGAGACCGGGCGGCCCAGGACGATCCAGCTCCACGGGTTCGACTGGTACGTGTGCGGGGACGACAGGTGGACGTGGAAGAGGTAGACCTCGTGCTCGTAGTGCCACAGGCTGCGCAGCCAGTCGGGCAGGAACGTCCAGTTCCCGCCCTTGCCGGCGGTGGCCGCCCAGTTGCGGAAGTAGCCGCCGGAGCCGTCGGCGGGGGAGAGGATCCAGCCGATCCAGGAGGTCAGGTACACGACGAGCGCCACCGGGACCGTCGCCAGGAAGGTGATGCCCGTGTCGCGCTTGAGGACGGTCGTGTACGGGCGGTGGGCGCCCGCCACCCGGCGCGCGCCGACGTCCCACAACACCGCCATCACACAGAACGCCGCCAGGATGTAGAGGCCGTTCCATTTGGTGCCGATGGCGAGGCCGAGCATCAGGCCCGCCGCCCAGCGCCACGGGCGCCACCCGAGGCGGGTGGTCTCGGCGGTGTACGCGTCGGGACGCACCCGGCCGTCGGCGTCCGCGGGGAGCGCGGCCGCCAGTCTCGCGCGCGTCCGGTCGCGGTCGACGAGCAGACAGCCGAAGGCCGCGAGGACGAAGAACTCCAGGACGCCGTCGAGGAGCGAGGTGCGGCTCATCACGAACTGCAGCCCGTCCACCGCCATCAGCGCGCCCGCCAGGCAGCCGAGGAGGGTCGAACGGAACAGGCGCCGGCCGATGCGGCACAGCAGCAGCACCGAGAGCGTGCCGAGCAGCGCCGTCATGAAGCGCCAGCCGAACGGATCGAACCCGAAGATCAGCTCGCCGAGCCCGATGACGTACTTGCCGACCGGCGGATGCACCACGTACGCGGCGTCCGTCGGAACCGGCACATGGCCGTGGTGCTGGAGGATCAGATCGTTGGCCTCCTTGGCCCAGTTGGCCTCGTACCCGTTGTGGACGAGCGCCCAGGCGTCCTTGGCGTAGTACGTCTCGTCGAATATCACCGCCCGGGGACTGCCCAGGTTCCAGAACCGCATCAGACCGGCCAGGAGCGTCACGAGCAGCGGGCCGCCCCACGGCGACCAGCGCATGATGCGGTCGGCGGCCTGGCGGCGCAGGCCGAGAGCCGCCCAGAGGCGCGGGCCGGGCTCGCTGTACGGCGGCACCAGCCGGTCGCGTACGTCGCTGCTCGGGGGCGCCGTGTAGCCGAACCGCCGCAGCCGCTGCCGCCATGTCGGCTGCTGGTCTGCGGTGGCCTGGCCCTGCCGGGTGTCCGTGGAGGACGCGGTACTGGTCACCGCGCCATCGTAGGGAACACGTCTGTGTGAGTCCCGCGCATGGCGCCTGCGAGGATGGAAACGTGACAGTAACGCCCGGAATCCTGGTTCTCGCCGGCACCCCGATCGGGGACATCGCGGACGCGCCGCCGCGGCTCGCCGAGGAGCTGGCCACCGCCGATGTGATCGCCGCCGAGGACACCCGCCGGCTGCGCCGGCTCACCCAGGCGCTGGGGGTGCAGCCCGCCGGCCGCGTCGTGTCCTACTTCGAGGGCAACGAGTCCGCGCGCACCCCGGAGCTGGTGGAGGCGCTGACGGGCGGGGCGCGGGTGCTGCTCGTCACCGACGCGGGGATGCCCTCGGTGTCCGACCCCGGGTACCGGCTGGTCGCCGCCGCCGTGGAGAAGGACGTCCGGGTGACCGCCGTGCCGGGCCCGTCCGCCGTCCTCACCGCGCTCGCGCTGTCCGGGCTGCCGGTGGACCGGTTCTGCTTCGAGGGGTTCCTGCCGCGCAAGGCGGGCGAGCGGCTGTCGCGGCTGCGCGAGGTGGCCGGTGAGCGGCGCACCCTCGTCTACTTCGAGGCCCCGCACCGGCTGGACGCCACCCTCGCGGCCATGGCCGAGGCGTTCGGCGCGGGGCGCCGGGCCGCCGTCTGCCGAGAGCTGACCAAGACGTACGAGGAGGTCAGGCGCGGTCCGCTGGGCGAGCTGGCGCAGTGGGCCGCGGAGGGCGTCCGGGGCGAGATCACCGTGGTGGTGGAGGGGGCCGGCGAGCCGGCCACCGGGGAACTGGACGCCGCCGAGCTGGTGCGCAGGGTCCGGGTGCGGGAGGAGGCGGGGGAGCGCCGCAAGGAGGCGATCGCGGCGGTGGCCGCGGCGGCGGGCCTGCCGAAGCGGGAGGTCTTCGACGCGGTGGTGGCCGCGAAGAACGCGGACGGGGCGGCGCCCGCACAGTAACCCGCCGACAGCGGCTCCGGAGCGTTCGCACCCCCTCTGAGCAGGGAGCATCTCCCATGAGCGGGCGCCCCATGGGCGGGCAAAGCGCTGTCGTCGAAGGCAAAGCCGTGAGGCCGCCATCCGGGGCACTTTGGCAAGCAACGTCCAAATCGCCTCCAACACTCGACAGGCCTTGGTGCCTTCGCGCCGGTGCGGGAGTCCACTGGGTGCAGGGACGTTCCCGTCCCTCGCCCACCGTGGGAATCCGCCGGATGCAGGGCGCCCACCGGGGCGCTTGTCCAGCGGACAAGAGGAGCTGGCATGAGTGAGATCGCAGGGCGGACCGGCCGGATCGCAGCGGCCGATGACGCCACCGGGCAGTACGGCCGGGGTACGGCGACCGCCGTCGTACGCGAGTCCTATTCCTTCGCCTGCATGCGCTGCGGGCACGGCTGGGAACAGTCGTACGAGATAGAGCACCACTTCGACGGCGACGGCAACGAGTTCGTCATATACGTGGCGGGCGGCCGTGCGGTGCCGTCGCCGCTGACCCGGCCCGCCTGCCGCAACTGCGACAGCCACGTGGTGCGCATCATGCGTCCCGGCCAGGTGACCTCCGCGCAGAACTCCCTGCACCGGCAGCACCGCCCGGCGCCGGGGGCCTTCGGCACGGACCTCGACGAGCCCCGGACGGAGCCTGCGGAGCCCAAGGAGCAGCACCACTGGCACCTGTCGGACCTGCTCCAGCCGTTGTTCCACCACCGCAAGGCGAGCTGAGCGTTCCAGTCTGGGCCCGCCTTGCGGGTGCCGGCGGCCCTTTCCGGGGCGGCAGGTCCCTTCCGTAGGATCGGGGCATGCCTTCCCCAGCGTCCGACAAGCACGTGCCGCCGCCGCTTCCCGAGCCCCTCGGTGTCTCCGTCGCCGACTCGCACACCCACCTCGACATGCAGTCCGGCACGGTCGACGAGAGCCTCGCCAAGGCGGCGGCGGTCGGCGTGACGACGGTCGTCCAGGTCGGCTGCGATGTGCCGGGCTCGCGCTGGGCAGCCGAGACGGCCGCGGCGTACGACGCGGTGCACGCGGCGGTGGCCCTGCACCCGAACGAGGCCCCGCGCATCGTCCACGGGGACCCCGACGGGTGGTCCCGGCAGGGCGCGCGCGAGCCGGCGGGCGACGCCGCCCTGGACGAGGCGCTCGCCGAGATCGACCGCCTCGCCGCGCTGCCGCAGGTCAAGGGCGTCGGCGAGACCGGGCTCGACTACTTCCGCACCGGGCCCGAGGGCATGGCCGCCCAGGAGCGGTCCTTCCGCGCGCACATCGAGATCGCCAAGCGGCACGGCAAGGCGCTGGTCATCCACGACCGCGACGCCCACGCCGACGTGCTGCGCATCCTCAAGGAGGAGGGCGCGCCGGAGCGGACCGTCTTCCACTGCTACTCGGGTGACGCGGCGATGGCCGAGGTCTGCGCCCGCGCCGGCTACTTCATGTCGTTCGCCGGCAACGTCACCTTCAAGAACGCGCAGCCGCTGCGTGACGCGCTCGCCGTGGCCCCCCTGGACCTCGTCCTCGTGGAGACCGACGCGCCCTTCCTGACGCCCGCGCCGTACCGCGGACGGCCCAACGCGCCGTACCTCGTCCCGGTCACGGTCCGCGCGATGGCCGCGGTGCGGGGCATCGCGGAGGACGAGCTGGCGGCGGCCCTCGCGGACAACACGGCACGCGCGTTCGGCTACTGACCGCTGCCGCTTCGGGCGTCCACCGCCCGGAGTCCCCACCTCGGCCGCCCGTGGGCGTGTCGCGACACCCTGTGACGGCGTTGCTTTGGAGAGTGACGACCAGCCGCTAGGTTGGGTCGCCCGTTTCGGACCTTCTCTGGAGCGTGTCGTCGTGAGCAACCGGCAATACCCGCCGTACGGGACGTACGGCCCGAGACCGGCGTACGAGGACCACGAACCGTACGGCCGGATGTACCAGGACACCTACCGGCCCGCGTACGAGGCGCGGGCCGCCGCGGCGCACGCCAGACAGGCCACGGGACCGCTGTTGTGTCGGCAGGCGGAGGCCCCCGGACCGCTGCGCCGGCAGCCGGAGGCCGTCCCGCGCACCGGAGCGCGCGCCCGTGCACGGCACGCGGCGCGGCGCGGAAAGGGCGGCGCGCGCACCCACCCCGTGCGCCGTCTCCTCCCGCAGGCGCTCGTCGTCGCCTTCCTCGCCGGAGGCACCACCGCGTTCGTCGCCAAGGACAAGGCCATCGAGCTGACCGTGGAGGGCCGTCACCGCACCCTGCACACCTTCGCCGACGACGTGGGCGAACTCCTCGCCCGGGAGGGGGTGGCGGTCGGGGAGCACGATGTCGTCGCGCCCGCGCCCGGCACCCCGCTCACCAGCGGCGAAGAGGTCGCGGTGCACTACGGACGCCTGTTGTTCCTCACCCTCGACGGACACCGGAGACAGGTGTGGACGACGGCGCACACGGTGGACGGCGCGCTCCAGCAGCTCGGGGTGCGCGCCGAGGGCGCGTACGTATCGACCTCGCGCTCCCTGCAGATCCACCGGGAAGGGCTCGTGCTGGACGTCCGCACCGAGCGCACGGTGACCGTCCTGGCGGACGGACGGCCGCGCACCATCCGCACCAACGCCGCCACCGTCCGGGAGGCCGTCGAACAGGCCGGGATCACCCTGCACGGGGAGGACACCACCTCCGCGGCGCTGGGCAGCTTCCCGGCCGACGGGCAGACGGTGACCGTGCTGCGGGTGCGGGGCTCCCAGGAGGTCCGCGAGGAACCGATCCCGTTCGCCGTGCGGCGCACCGAGGACCCGGCCCTGTTCCGGGGCACCGTGCTCGTGGCGCGCGCCGGACAGCCGGGCACCCGCCTGGTGACCTACGTCCTGCGCTCCGTCGACGGCGTCCGGCAGAGGCCGCGCCGGATCACGGCCGAGGTGGTGCTGAAGCCCACGACCCAGCTGGTCCGGGTGGGCACCAGGGCGCGCCCGGAGTCGGTTGCGGGCGCGGAGGGCCTCAACTGGGGCGGGCTCGCGTACTGCGAGTCCAGGGGCCGGCCGCGCGCGGTCGACCCGTCCGGCACCTACGGGGGCCTCTACCAGTTCGACCGGCGCACCTGGCGCAGCCTCGGCGGCTCCGGCCGGCCGCAGGACGCCCCGGCCGAGGAGCAGACCTACCGCGCGAAGAAGCTGTACGTGCGCCAGGGATCCAGCCCCTGGCCGCACTGCGGGTCACGGCTGTACAGATGAGCGGGTCACGGCAGTACGGATGAGCGGGGCGGCGCGGAGGCGGGCACGGGCGCCCCGCGCCGCCCCGTACCCTTGGTCCGTGAGCAGCTCCACCCCCGACGCCCTGCTGGGCCCCGCCGACATCCGTGAGCTGGCGGCGGCCCTCGGCGTGCGCCCCACCAAGCAACGCGGCCAGAACTTCGTCATCGACGCCAACACCGTGCGGCGCATCGTACGCACCGCCGATGTGCGGCCCGACGATGTGGTGGTGGAGGTGGGACCCGGGCTCGGCTCCCTGACGCTGGCGCTGCTGGAGGTCGCCGAGCGGGTCACCGCCGTCGAGATCGACGACGTGCTCGCCGGGGCGCTGCCCGCGACCGTCGCCGCCCGGATGCCCGGGCGCGCCGACCGGTTCGCGCTGGTGCACTCCGACGCGCTGCACGTGCGGGAGCTGCCGGGCCCCGCGCCCACCGCGCTCGTCGCGAACCTGCCGTACAACGTCGCCGTCCCCGTGCTCCTGCACATGCTCGACACGTTCCCGAGCATCGAGCGGACGCTCGTGATGGTGCAGTCCGAGGTCGCCGACCGGCTGGCCGCCGCGCCCGGCTCCAAGGTGTACGGGGTGCCGTCCGTGAAGGCCGGCTGGTACGCCGACGTCAAGCGCGCCGGAGCCATCGGGCGCACCGTCTTCTGGCCCGCCCCGAACGTCGACAGCGGGCTCGTCTCGCTGGTCCGGCGGGCCGAGCCGGTCAAGACCACCGCGTCCAAGGCGGAGGTGTTCGCGGTGGTGGACGCGGCGTTCGCGCAGCGGCGCAAGACGCTGCGGGCGGCGCTCGCCGGCTGGGCGGGGTCGGCCGCCGCGGCCGAGGCCGCGCTCGTCGCCGCCGGCATCTCGCCGCAGGCGCGCGGCGAGTCCCTGACGGTCGAGGACTTCGCGCGCATCGCCGAGGCCGCGCCACCGCGGGCGGCACAGCATCCGACGGCCGCTGCGCGGCGGGCCGCATCCCGTACAGAGGAGTCCGAGTAAGTGAGCGTGACGGTACGCGTCCCCGCGAAGGTCAACGTCCAGCTCGCGGTGGGTGCCGCCCGCCCGGACGGCTTCCACGACCTGGCCAACGTCTTCCTCGCCGTCGGCCTGTACGACGAGATCACGGTGACCCCGTCCACCGATGGTCTCGGGGTCACCTGCTCCGGCCCGGACGCCGGTGAGGTGCCCCTGGACCGGACGAACCTGGCGGCCCGCGCGGCCCTCGCGCTCGCCGAACGGTACGGCCGGGCACCCGATGTGCACCTCCACATCGCCAAGGACATCCCGGTCGCGGGCGGTATGGCGGGCGGCAGCGCGGACGGCGCCGGGGCGCTGGTGGCGTGCGACGCGCTGTGGGGAACGCGCGCCTCCCGCGAGGAACTCCTCGCCATCTGCGCCGAGCTGGGCAGTGACGTGCCGTTCAGCCTGGTGGGCGGGGCCGCGCTGGGCACCGGGCGGGGCGAGCGGCTCACGGCGCTGGAGGTCGGCGGGACGTTCCACTGGGTGTTCGCGATGGCTCCGCGGGGACTGTCGACCCCGGCCGTCTTCCGGGAGTTCGACCGTCTGAACGAGGGCGTACGGATCCCCGAGCCCGTCGCCTCGCAGGACCTGCTCGACGCGCTGGCCAAGGGCGACGCGGAGGCGCTCGCGGCGGCGGTCTCCAACGACCTCCAGCCGGCCGCGCTGTCCCTGTTCCCCGAACTCGCGGACACGCTGGCCGCCGGGCGCGCGGCGGGGGCGCTGACGGGACTGGTGTCCGGGTCGGGACCGACGACGGCGTTCCTCGCGCGGGACGCCGCCGCCGCGGCGGAGATCGCGCGGGCACTGGTGGCGTCGGGCACCTGCCGGTCGGCACGGGTGGCCCAGGCGCCGGCGCCCGGGGCGACCGTCGTCTGAGGCGGATGCCCTCGAGGGGTGGCTGCCGGTGGGGCGCGGGCGGGCCGGGGCGAGGCGGGGCCGTGTGACGGGGGCCGGGGCTCAGAGGGTGTCGATGGCGGTCAGGTCGATGTCGATGGTGTAGGGCACGTCGACTTTGAGGTGATCGTGGTGAATTCCGGTCAAGGCGTACGTGTGGCTGGTCCGGGACAGCTCGTAGACCTGCACGACCGGGCGGCTGTCTGGGCCTGCCATGTCGACCAGCCAGAAGTGGGCAATGCCCGCTGCGGCGTATTTGTGGGGCTTGGTGTGGCGGTCGCGTGATTCGGACTCCGGGGAAATGACCTCGACGGCCAGCAGGACATCCGTGCCGTTGAAGTGCGTCTGCGTCGGTCCTGTTTTGGCGCTCGCCTTGATGACGGAGACGTCCGGCTCGGGCCCGTTGCGTTTGTCCAGCACGACGGTCATCTCGCGCGCGACCTTCAGGTCGGGCGGCAAGGTGCTGCGCAAGCCACTCACGAGCAGATCGATCACCGCGAAGTGGGAGTAGCGCTGCGGGCTCACGAAGACCAGGCTCCCGTCGATCAACTCGGTGTGCGGCGGGAGATCCGGCAGCGTGAACAGGTCGTCCACGGTGTAACCGTCCATCGGCGGCATCGGCCAGCGAGACTGCTCAGTGGACTCGGCAAACATGGTTCCTCCCATGGACGGGATCCTGCGGCCTGTTGTCCACGGTAGCGGCCGTATCCGGATCACGTCACCACGAAGAGTGACGATCCCCTCGCGCGTCGCCACCCGTCCCGGAGGCCCTACGCTTGAAGGCTGACCGACCCCCGTGCGCAGGAGTGAAATGGCCGTCAACCTCGTCAATGCCGAGAACATCAGCAAGGTGTACGGCACCCGTGCCCTGCTCGACGGTGTCTCGCTCGGCGTGTCCGAAGGCGACCGGATCGGGGTCGTCGGGCGCAACGGCGACGGCAAGACCACCCTGATCCGGATGCTCGCCAAGCTGGAGGAGGCCGATTCCGGCCGCGTCACCCACTCCGGCGGGCTGCGGCTCGCCGTGCTCACCCAGCACGACTCCCTCGACCCGGCCGCCACCGTCCGGCACGAGGTCATCCGGGACATGGCCGACCATGAGTGGGCGGGCAACGCCAAGATCCGGGACGTGCTCACGGGCCTGTTCGGCGGTCTCGACCTGCCCGGGTTCCCGCAGGGGCTCGACACCGTCATCGGCCCCCTGTCCGGTGGCGAGCGGCGCCGTATCGCGCTCGCCAAGCTGCTGATCGCCGAGCAGGACCTCATCGTCCTCGACGAGCCCACCAACCACCTTGACGTCGAGGGCATCGCCTGGCTCGCGGGCCATCTGCGCGAGCGCCGCTCCGCGCTGGTGTGCGTCACCCACGACCGGTGGTTCCTCGACCAGGTGTGCACCCGGATGTGGGACGTGCAGCGGGGCACGGTCCACGAGTACGAGGGCGGCTACTCCGACTACGTCTTCGCCCGTGCCGAGCGCGAGCGCATCGCGGCCTCGGAGGAGGCCAAGCGGCAGAACCTGGTCCGCAAGGAGCTGGCCTGGCTGCGGCGCGGCGCGCCCGCCCGCACCTCCAAGCCCCGCTTCCGCGTCGAGGCCGCCAACGAGCTGATCAAGGACGTGCCGCCGCCCCGGGACAGCAGCGAGCTGATGAAGTTCGCCTCCTCCCGGCTCGGGAAGACCGTTTTCGACCTCGAGGACGTCACGGTGCAGGCCGGACCCAAGGTGCTGTTGAAGCACATCACCTGGCAGCTCGGCCCCGGCGACCGCATCAGCCTGATCGGCGTGAACGGCGCCGGCAAGACCTCCCTGCTGCGTGCGCTGGCCGACGCCGCGCGCAGTCAGGGGGAGCAGCAGCCGGCCGGCGGCCGGATCGTCGTGGGCAAGACCGTCAGGCTGGCCTATCTGTCGCAGGAGGTCGCCGAACTCGACCCGAGCTGGCGGGTCCTGGAGGCCGTGCAGCGCGTGCGGGAGCGGGTCGACCTCGGCAAGGGGCGCGAGATGACCGCGGGGCAGCTGTGCGAGACCTTCGGCTTCACCAAGGAGAAGCAGTGGACGCCGGTGGGGGACCTCTCCGGCGGTGAGCGCCGGCGGCTGCAACTGCTGCGCCTGCTGATGGACGAGCCGAACGTGCTGTTCCTCGACGAGCCCACCAACGACCTCGACATCGAGACCCTCACCCAGCTCGAGGACCTGCTCGACGGCTGGCCCGGCTCGATGATCGTGATCTCCCACGACCGGTTCTTCGTCGAGCGCACGACCGACCGGGTGTACGCCCTCCTCGGCGACGCCACGCTGCGGATGCTGCCGCGCGGCATCGACGAGTACCTGGAGCGGCGGCACCGTATGGAGGAAGCGGCGGCCGCGTCCTCAGTGCCCGTGGCCGCGAAGCCCGCGGTCTCGGCCGCCGACACACGTGCCGCCAAGAAGGAACTGCAGCGGATCGAGCGGCAGTTGGACAAGATCTCCGAGCGGGAGACCAAGCTCCACGAGCAGATCGCCGAGTCCGCGACGGACTTCGCGAAGGTGGCCGAGCTGGACGCCGAACTGCGGGGACTCGTCGGCGAGCGGGAGGAGCTGGAGCTGCGCTGGCTGGAACTCGCCGAGGACGCCTAGGAGTTCGACTCGCCGGGTGTTCGATCCGCTGGGTGTTCGACCCGCCCGGCGTGTCCGCTTCGGCGCGAAGGAGCGCGCGGGCGCGCGCGATGAGGGCCTCGCTCCTGTTCCGGGGCGGGGCCCCGCACGTACCCCTCATCAGGTGCTAATCGGCTGGATTCCGGTCATCCGGGGCGCTTCTCGCCGGTAAGGGAAGCGCAACGTCGAACAAGCGTGTAGCTTCCGGGGTCATGGAGGGCGGGGATGCGCCGGGGGCCTCTGTCCGTGCGGGCCGGTGGGCATCCATAGTGGGCATCCACGGGGGGACTGGGGGTTGCTCGATGGGAGTGCGGCTCATGGTGGTCGACGACCACCGACTGCTCGCCGAGGCACTGGCCTCGGCGCTGAAGCTGCGGGGGCACCGGGTGCTCGCCGCGGCGGCACCCGCCGCGGGCGCGGCGGAACTGGTGATCACCAGGGCGCCCGAGGTGTGCCTGCTGGGCACGGCGGCGCCCGCCGGGCCGGGGGCCTTCGACCCGGTGGTGCGCATCAAGCGGGAGCGTCCGCAGGTGGCGGTGCTGGTTCTCGGGCCGGTGCCGAACCCGCGGGGCATCGCGGCCGCGTTCGCCGCCGGCGCCGCGGGCTACGTACGCCACGACGAGCGCATCGAGGGCGTCGAGCGGGCGATCATGAAGGCGCGGGCGGGTGAGGCGGCGGTGGCGCCGCAGTTGTTGCAGGGCGCGTTCAGCGAGCTGCTCAATCCGGCGGCGCAGCCGGACGACGAGGGCCAGCGCCTGCTGCGGATGCTCACCCCGCGCGAGGTGGAGGTCCTGGTGCGGGTCGCGGACGGCGAGGACACCCGGCTGATCGCGGCCGGGATGGGGATCGCCTCGTCGACGGCCCGCACCCACGTCCAGCGGGTCCTGATGAAACTGGGCGTCGGCTCCCGGTTGGAGGCGGCGGCCCTCGCGGCGAGGACCGGCCTGCTGGAACGGGCGGGTCCGCCACCGCCCGCCCTTCCGGGGGCGGGCGCGCAGGCTCCTCGGTAGTCAGCGGGGGCCCTTCGGCCGTCGGGCGTGCGGGCCTTCGGTGGTCGGGCGCGCAGGGCCCTTGGTCAGTGGGGCGGGCAGGCTCTTCGGTCGGTCGGTCGGGCGTGCGGGCCTCCGGTCGTCGGACGGACAGGCCCTTTGCCGACCGGGCGCGCAGGCGCCTGTCCGCGGCGGTGAACGGGGCCGGGGTCCCGGGCGGGCCCCCGGCCGTCCGGGTCACTCGGGTGTCTTCTCCTCCGCCGGCGGCGAGGTCGGCGGGGTCGTCGGGCGCAGCTTGAGCCAGAGCAGGAAGAACAGGCCGAGCAGCAGCATGCCCAGGCCCGTCCACAGGTTGATGTTGACGCCCTGGGCCTTGGCGATCTCGGCGTCGGAGGCCGTGAAGCCCGCGATCATGACGATGACGCCGTAGATCACGAAGAGTCCGCCGATGATGCGGCGCAGGTCGAAGATGCGGGCCGCGGTCGCGGACTTGCCCTCCAGCTCGGTGACCGCGCGCTGGACGTCGTCGTGCTCGGAGTGCTCGGAGTACTCGGAGTACTCGGACATGGTCTTTCCCTTCTCCCGTGGTCAGATCGAGAACGGGATGTAGCAGGCGGCGGCGATGACGACCGCGCCCCAGCCCAGCAGGGCGGGCTTGCGGTACCAGGCGTCGTCGCCCTCGGCGGGCGGCTCGGTGGGGCCGGGGAGGGGGGTCCCCCCGGTCGAGCGAAGCCGGGACGGGGGGAGGGTGCCGTACACGAGGCCCCGCAGGCTCTCCTCCGGCTTGGGCGCGGTGAACAGCGACACCGCCACCATGACGACCCCGCCCGCCACGAAACCGGCGATCGCGGAGACGAAGTTGGCGCCCTGGTCGGAGGGGATGCTGATGATGCCCTGCTTGTAGATGACGAAGTAGTTCACCATCGCGGTCACCGTGCCGGCGAGCAGGCCCCAGAAGCCGGACTTCGCGGACGCGCGCTTCCAGAACATGCCGACGATGAAGACCGCGAACATCGGCACGTTGAAGAAGGAGAACAGCGTCTGCAGGTAGCTCATGATGTTGGAGAACGAGGACGCCAGGAACGCCGTGCCGACCGACGCCAGCACGCCGACCGCCGTGATGAGACGGCCGAACCGCACGTAGTACGCGTCCTCGCGGTTCCTGACCACGTACTTCGCCCAGATGTCGTTGGTGAACACCGTGTTGAAGGACGAGACGTTGGCCGCCATGCCGGCCATGAAGGCGGCGAGCAGTCCGGTCACCGCGATGCCGAGCACGCCGTTGGGCAGCAGCTCCTGCATCAGGTACGGGATGGCGTCGTTGTACTGCAGGCCGGAGCCGGTGGTGCCGATCTTGGGGACCAGGGCGGCGGCGACCAGGCCCGGGATCATCACCAGGAACACGATGAAGATCTTCGGGAACGCGGCGATCAGCGGGGTGCGCTGGGCGGCGGAGAGGTTCTTCGCGGACAGGGCGCGCTGCACCTCGGCGAAGTTGGTCGTCCAGTAGCCGAAGGACAGCACGAAGCCGAGGCCGAGGACGATCGTCAGCCAGTTCGCGCCCAGGGGGTTGGTGTGGCCGATGCCGGTCCCGCCCCACGCGGTGACGAAGTCATGGCCGTGGGTCGCGCTGAGCTTGTCGGTCAGTCCGCCCCAGCCGCCGACCTTCTTCAGGCCGAGCACGGTGAGGGGGATGAGGGCCGCGAGGATCACGAAGAACTGCAGTACCTCGTTGTAGATCGCGGACGACAGGCCGCCGAGGGTGATGTAGGCGAGGACGAAGAAGCCGGCGACCACGATCGCCACCCACTGCGGCCAGCCGAGCAGCGCCTCGACGACGATCGCGAGGGCGTAGAGGTTCACCCCGGCGATCAGGATGGCGGCGAAGGCGAACAGGGCGGAACTGAGCAGGTGGGCCCACTTGTCGAAGCGGAGCAGCAGGAACTCGGGGACCGAGCGGACCTTGGAGCCGTAGTAGAAGGGCATCATGACCAGGCCCAGGAACACCATGGCCGGGATGGCGCCGACCCAGTACCAGTGCACGGTGTAGGTGCCGTACTGGGCGCTGTTGGCGGCCATGCCGAGGATCTCGGTGGCGGCCAGGTTCGCCGAGATGAACGCCAGACCGGTGATCCAGGCGGGCAGGGAGCGCCCGGAGAGGAAGAAGTCGAGGCTGGTCTTCACGGAGCGGCGGGCGGCGAAGCCGATGCCCAGGACGACGGCGAAGTAGATCCCGAGGATCGTGTAGTCGAGGCCGTTGGTCGGGAGCCGTAGGCCGGCCGCCAGAACCGTGGGGTCGGCGGCCGGATATGTGGCGATCTGCATGATTACTCGCTTCGTTGCGTGAACCAATCAGTGCGGAATCATCGCCTTTATGTTCGATATTCAAACACTCTGATGACGCCCTTTGTTTGATTGTGATGTTGACTGCCGTTGGTCGGTTGTGGTTTGTTGTGTTGAGTTATGTTTGAAGGGCGGATCCAGTGTGGATGAGGCGTCCGGCAGTGCAGCAGAAAGGCAAGGCGTCGTGAAGAAGACCCCGACCCGGCTGGCCGACGGTCGTGAACTCATCTACTACGACCTGCGCGACGACACCGTGCGCGACGCGGTCGACCGCCGGCCGCTGAAGCGGACCGTCACGACCTCCGAGATCCGCCGCGACGCGCTGCTCGGCGACGCGGTCGCCATCGCCTCGCACCGCCAGGACCGCACCTACCTCCCGCCCGCCGACGAGTGCCCCCTGTGCCCCTCCCGCGAGGGCCGGCTCACCGAGATCCCGGACTCCTCCTACGACGTCGCCGTCTTCGAGAACCGCTTCCCCTCGCTCGCCGGGGACTCCGGACGCTGCGAGGTCGTCTGCTTCACCTCGGACCACAACGCCTCCTTCGCCGACCTGACCGAGGAGCAGGCGCGGCTGGTCCTGGACGCCTGGACCGACCGCACCGCGGAGCTGTCCTCGCTGCCCGCCGTCCAGCAGGTCTTCTGCTTCGAGAACCGCGGCCGGGAGATCGGCGTGACCCTCGGCCACCCGCACGGCCAGATCTACGCGTATCCCTTCACCACCCCGCGCACCGCCCTCATGCTCCGCTCGCTCGCCGCCCACAAGAAGGCCACCGGCGGCGAGAACCTCTTCGACGCCGTCCTGGAGCGCGAGCTGGCCGACGAGCGGGTCGTCCTCAAGGGCGAGCACTGGGTCGCCTTCGTCCCCTACGCCGCGCACTGGCCGTACGAGGTCCACCTCTACCCCCGGCGCCGCGTCCCGGATCTGCTCGCGCTGGACGAGGCCGCGCGCACGGAGTTCCCCAAGGTCTATCTGGAACTCCTGGCGCGCTTCGACCGGCTCTTCGTCCAGGGGGACGGCGGGGAGAAGTCCGCGCGGGAGGGAAAGCAGAACTCCGCGGACGGGACGTCGACTCCCTACATCGCCGCCTGGCACCAGGCGCCGTTCGGCGCACTGACGGAGTTCGACGGCGTCAGCCGTGACGACTTCGCGCTTCACCTCGAGCTTTTCACCATTCGCCGCACTTCCGGCAAGCTGAAGTTCCTCGCAGGTTCCGAGTCCGGCATGAATGTGTTCATCAACGACGTGCCGCCGGAAGCTGCGGCCCAGCGACTGCGAGAGGTAGCGAGTTCATGAGTGGGAAGTACCTGGTCACCGGCGGTGCGGGCTACGTCGGCAGCGTGGTCGCCCGGCACCTGCTGGAGGCGGGCCACGAGGTCGTCGTCCTCGACAACCTCTCCACCGGCTTCCGCGAGGGAGTGCCGGCGGGTGCTTCCCTCATCGAGAGCGACATCCGCGACGCCGCCAAGTGGCTGGACCCCACCTTCGACGCCGTCCTGCACTTCGCCGCGTTCTCGCAGGTCGGCGAGTCGGTCGTGAAGCCCGAGAAGTACTGGGACAACAACGTCGGCGGCACGATGGCGCTGCTCGGCGCGATGCGTGAGACGGGCGTGCGCAAGCTGGTCTTCTCCTCCACGGCGGCGACCTACGGCGAGCCCGAACAGGTGCCGATCGTCGAGACCGCACCGACGCGGCCCACCAACCCCTACGGCGCCTCGAAGCTCGCCGTCGACCACATGATCAGCGGTGAGGCGGCCGCGCACGGCCTGGGCGCGGTCTCCCTGCGCTACTTCAACGTGGCGGGCGCCTACGGCGACTGCGGCGAGCGCCACAACCCGGAGTCCCACCTGATCCCGCTCGTCCTCCAGGTCGCGCAGGGCCGGCGGGAGACCATCTCCGTCTTCGGCGACGACTACCCGACGCCGGACGGCACCTGCGTCCGCGACTACATCCATGTCGCGGACCTCGCCGAGGCCCATCTGCTGGCCCTGGACGCCGCCGCGTCCGGCGAGCACCTGATCTGCAACCTCGGCAACGGCAACGGCTTCTCGGTGCGCGAGGTCATCGAGACCGTGCGCCAGGTCACCGGGCACCCGATCCCCGAGGTGGTGGCTCCGCGCCGGGGCGGCGACCCGGCGGTCCTGGTCGCCTCCGCGGTCGCGGCCCGCGAGCGGCTCGGCTGGAACCCGTCCCGCGCGGACCTCGCGGGCATCGTCGCGGACGCGTGGGAGTTCGCGCAGAACATCGCAAGGGAGCAGTAGGTGGGCGTACGCGAGGGCTTCACGGAGCTGTACGGGACGACTCCCGAAGGCGTCTGGGCGGCGCCGGGCCGGGTCAACCTGATCGGCGAGTACACGGACTTCAACGAGGGGTTCGTGATGCCGTTCGCCCTGCCGCACACGGCGGTCGCCGCGGTCTCCCGCCGCACCGACGGCACGCTGCGCCTGCACTCGGCGGACATCGACGGCCCGGTCGTCGAACTGGACATCGAGGAGCTGACCCCGCTGACGGACACCGGCTGGGCCGCCTACCCGGCCGGTGTCGTCTGGGCGCTGCGCGCGGCGGGCCACCCGGTCACCGGCGCCGACCTCCACCTGTCCTCGACGGTGCCGGTGGGCGCGGGCCTGTCCTCGTCGGCGGCGCTGGAGGTGGTCACCGCCCTCGCGCTGAACGACCTGTTCGGGCTCGGCCTGACCCGGCCCGAACTGGCGAGGCTCGCCCAGCGCGCCGAGAACGACTTCGTGGGCGTGCCCTCCGGCGTCATGGACCAGATGGCGTCGGCGTGCGGCACCGAGGGCCACGCCCTGCACCTCGACTGCCGGGATCTGTCCACCCGCCAGATCCCCTTCGACCTCCCCGCCCAGGGGCTCGCGCTGCTCGTCGTCGACACCCGGGTGAAGCACGCGCTGGGCGACGGGGCGTACGCCGAGCGGCGCGAGGGGTGCGAGGAGGGCGCACGACAGCTCGGGGTCTCGCATCTGCGGGATGTCGCCTACGAGGACCTTCAGGACGCGCTCGGGCGCCTGTCGGACGAGCGGGTGCGCCGCTATGTGCGCCACGTCGTCTCGGACGACCACCGCGTCGACCGGGTCGTCGCTCTGCTGGACGCGGGCGACGTCCGCGGGATCGGGCCCGTGCTGACGGAGGGTCATGTCTCGCTGCGGGACGACCTGCGCATCTCCTGCCCGGAGCTGGACCTGGTGGTGGACACGGCGACCGCGTCCGGCGCGCTGGGCGCCCGGATGACGGGCGGCGGCTTCGGCGGCTCGGCGATCGTCCTGACGGAGGCCGCCGACGCGGAGACGGTCGGCAAGGCGGTCGAGGAGGCGTTCGCCGCCGCCGGCTTCACGGCGCCCCGGGTGTTCCCGGCGGTGCCGTCGGCAGGGGCCCGGCAGCTCGGCTGAGCCTCTTGGTCAGGGTGTACTCCGTGATCCCCGGCGGATAGTCGGGGATCACGCACACCACGTCGTAGCCCCGCTTCCGGTAGAACTCCGGCGCCTGGAAGTCCCAGGTCTCCAGGCGCGCGGCCGTGCAGCCGCGCTCCTCGCGCGCCATGCGCTCCGCCCGGGCGAGCAGACGCGTGCCGAGACCCGCGCCGCGACGGCGGCCGTCCACCCACAGGTAGTCCACGTGCAGCCAGGCCGTCCAGGTGTGGCCGGCCAGTCCGCCCGCCAGCTCCCCCTCCGCATCGAACGCCCAGACCTGGAGCGGGACTTCACGCTCCGCGGGCGTGCCGCGCAGCGCGCGCAGCACCGGAGAGGCGGCCGTGTTCGCCTCCAGCAGCCGGGCACGAAGGAGATCGCGCCGCTCCCTGTCGACTCCTGTCTCGATACGAAACATGCGGCACACCATAAACGCCCTGGCCAATCAGTTCTGCAAATGTCCTTCCGCTCCAGGCCGACAGCCCTACGCTGTTGAACGGCGCCGGTGGGGGCCGGCGCTGATCAGGGGGCGAAACAGTCGGGTACGACGCCCGGGGTGGGGGTAACAGTTCCAGCACGGCGGCGGCCGTGCGGCTGCGGCGCCCCGTCCCAGGCGGACAACCGGGGAACATTCCGGGCGCCGTACCCGCGCCGGACGTCCCCCGAGCAGTGGGGGTTTCAGTGGTGCGCATCCGAGTCCTGGTCGTCGACGACCACCGCATCTTCGCCGAGTCGCTGGCGGCCGCACTGACCGCCGAGCCCGATGTCGAGGTGTCCGCCGCCGGCAGTGGTCCGGCCGCCCTGCGCTGCCTGGACCGGGCGGCCGCGGAGGGCCGCGGATTCGACGTGATACTCGTCGACGCGGACCTCGGGGGCAACGTCCCCGGCGCGCGCCCGGCGGTCCCCGTCCAGGAGGCCGGCGAGGACAGGCTCGTCGACGGCATCTCCCTGGTCTCCGGTGTCCGTTCGGGGCAGCCGGGGGTGCGGATCGTCGTCCTCGCGGAGAAGGACGACCCGCGCCGGGCCGCCCTCGCCCTGCAGGCGGGCGCCTCCGGCTGGGTCGCCAAGGACTGCTCGCTGTCCCGGCTGCTCACCGTCGTCCGGGGCGTGCTGCGCGATGAGACGCACCTTCCGCCCGCCCTGCTCACGGGCGTCCTGCGCGAACTGACGGCGGCCCGCAAGCACCGTACCGAGAGCGAGCGGCTGGTGGAGTCCCTGACGCCGCGGGAGCGGGAGGTGCTGCGGTGCATGGTCGCCGGGCTCGGCCGCAAGGCCGTCGCCGAGCGGCTGTTCCTCTCCCCGCACACCGTCCGCACCCATATGCAGAACGTGCTGGGGAAGCTGGGCGTCCACTCCACCCTCGCCGCCGTCGCGCTCGCCCGCCGCGCCGGGGTCGGGCCGGTCGACCTGGCCGGGGTCCGTCCGGTCGGCCTAGCCGGGGGTGTTGTCGAACGGGGCGGTCAGCCGGCGTAGCAGCGCGGCGAGTTCACCGCGCTGGGCCGGGCTGAGTTCCGACAGGATCGCGCGCTCCTGGTGGAGCAGTCCGGCGAGCGCCTGGTCCGCCCGGTCCCGTCCCTCGTCGGTGAGGCGCACCAGTACCCCCCGGCGGTCGCTGGGGTCGGGCAGCCGCTCGACCAGGCCCTTCTTCGTCAGGCGGTCGATGCGGTTGGTCATCGTGCCCGAGGTGACCAGCGTCTGGGTCAGCAGCTGGCCGGGGGAGAGCTGATAGGGACTGCCGGCCCGGCGGAGCGCGGTGAGGACGTCGAACTCCCAGGGCTCCAGGTGGTGCTCGGAGAACGCCAGCCGGCGTGCGCGGTCGAGGTGCCGGGCGAGCCTGCTCACCCGGCTGAGGACCTCGAGCGGTTCCACGTCGAGGTCCGGGCGCTCCCGGCGCCATGCCGCGACCAGCCGGTCGACCTCGTCCTCCATGACGATCAGTGTAGTGGTTGTGTCGACATGAAGTCTCTTGACGTTGAGTCTCTTGACGTCGAGATAGTGCGGATACGAGGATGACCCTGCGTGCGGAGGCGTCGTCAAACGGGGGCGACGCCTCCGCATGAGGACACCGAGCCGTTCACCGCGAGGAGGCCGCCATGCCCGCCGCGCCCACCTGGGACCCCGCTCAGTACCTGCGCCACGCCGGCCACCGCGCCCGCCCCTTCGTCGACCTGCTCGCCCGCGTCCCCGAACCGCGGGACGCGACACCACCTCGCATCGCCGACCTCGGCTGCGGCCCCGGCAACGTCACCGCCCTGCTCGCCGGCCGCTGGCCCACCGCGCACATCACCGGCTACGACAACTCGCCCGAGATGCTCGACCGGGCCCACACCCACCACGAAGGCCCCACCGCGGGCGGCGGCCGCCTCGACTTCGCCCACGTCGACGCCCGCACCTGGACGCCCCCGGAGCCGTACGACCTGATCATCAGCAACGCCACCCTCCAATGGGTGCCCGGACACGTCGGACGCTTCCCCGACTGGGTGGCCGCACTGAAGCCGGGCGGCACCTTCGCCTTCCAGGTGCCCGGGAACTTCGACTCGCCCAGCCACCGGCTGATGCGGGAACTCGCCCACTCCGCCCGCTGGAAGGACTGCCTCGCCGGCACCCTGCGCCATGACGACGCCGTGCTCACGCCCCACGCGTACCTGGAGCACCTCACCGGCCTCGGCTGCGCGGCGGATGTCTGGGAGACGACGTACCTGCATCTGCTCCAGGGCGAGGACCCGGTCCTGGACTGGGTCAAGGGCACCGGACTGCGGCCGGTCCTCACCGAGCTGGGCGACGAGGCGGAGGAGTTCCTCGCCGACTACCGCACGGTCCTGCGGGAGGCCTACCCGCCCACCGCCCACGGCACGGTGTTCCCGTTCCGCCGCATCTTCGCCGTCGCCACGAAGGCGGCCTGAGCGATGCTGACCGCCGTCGACCACGTCCAGCTCGCGGCCCCGCCCGGCTCCGAGGACCTGCTGCGCGGCTACTACGCCGACGCCCTCGGCATGACGGAGATCCCCAAGCCGCCGGTGCTCGCCGCGCGCGGCGGCTGCTGGTTCCAGGCGGGGGCCGTCCAACTGCACCTGGGGATCGAGGAGGACTTCCGGCCCGCACGCAAGGCGCACCCGGGGCTGCGGGTCGCGGGGATCGCCTACGCCGCCCGGCTCGCCGCGCGGGGAGCGGCGGTGACCTGGGACGACAACCTGCCGGGCCACCGGCGCTTCTGCTCGGAGGACCCGGTGGGGAACCGGCTGGAGTTCCTGGAGCCGATTGCTACAGACGTCTGAGAGCGTCCAGCGTGATGTCGATGTCGATGTCGAACGGCCCGGAGAGTTCGAGCTTGTCGTGATGGATGCCGGTGAGCGCGTAGGTCTTGTTGACCGGATCCAGCTCGTAGGTGCGGACCACCGGGTGCTGATTGCCTTCGGCCATCCCGACCAGCCAGAAATGAGGGATCCCGGCGGCCGCGTATTTCAGGGGCTTGGCGTCGTGGTCGCGCGCTTCGGAGTCCGGGGACACCACCTCTACGGCGAGTACCAGGTCCTCCGCGTCGAACCGGGTCTGCTCGAGTCCGGTGTCCGCGTCCGCACGGATCACGCTGATGTCCGGTTCGACAGCGTTGCGACGATCGAGAACGACCGTCATCTCACGCTTGACCTTGAGATGGCCGGGTACCGTCAGCCGCAGCCCGTGAGCCAGCAAGTCGATCATCAGCATGTGGAAATTTCGCTGCGGACTCACAAAGACCAAGCTCCCGTCGATCAACTCGGTGTGCGGCGGGAGGTCCGGCAGGGTGAACAGGTCATCGACCGTGAAGCCTTCGGGCGGCGGCACGGGCAGGTGGATGCCGGGCTCGGACTCGTGTGCGGCGAACGGCTCGGCAGACATGGTGATTCCTCCCATGAACGGGATTCTCGGACCGTGTACCCACCGTAGCGGCCGAGACCGACAAAGGTCATCACATCGGGTGATCACGCACCCCGCGCCTCAGCTCTTCCGGTGCCCTATCAGCCGAGGCTTCGGCTCCAGACCGTCCAGCCCGTGCCACGCCAGGTTCACCAGATGCGCCGCGACCTCGGCCTTCTTCGGGCGGCGCACATCCAGCCACCACTGGCCCGTCAGCGCCACCATGCCGACCAGCGCCTGCGCGTACAGCGGGGCGAGCTTCGGATCGAAGCCGCGGCTCTTGAACTCGCGGCCCAGGATGTCCTCCACCTGCGTGGCGATGTCCGAGATCAGGGACGCGAAGGAACCCGTCGACTGCGGGATCGGCGAGTCCCGGACCAGGATGCGGAACCCGTCCGTGCACTCCTCGATGTAGTCCAGCAGCGCGAAGGCCGCCTGCTCGCACAGCTCCCGCGGATGCCCTGCCGTCAGCGAACTCGTCACCATGTCCAGCAGACGCCGCATCTCGCGGTCCACCACCACCGCGTACAGGCCCTCCTTGCCGCCGAAGTGCTCGTACACCACCGGCTTGGAGACCCCGGCCTTCGCCGCGATCTCCTCCACCGACGTGCCCTCGAACCCCTTCGCGGCGAACAGCGTGCGACCGATCTCCAGCAACTGCTGGCGGCGCTCCGCCCCGGTCATCCGGGTACGACGGGTGCGCCGCGGTTTGTCGGTGCTGGGGGTTCCGGGAGTACCGGAGGAGTCGGTCGCCACGTTGTCAATCATGCCGTGCCGGCGTTCGCACTCCCGCGCCGGGAGCCTTCCCCGTCGGTGCTGCGGCGGGAATCGATACGCGAGCGTGACGGCCAGCGCACGTCGTACGCCCAGCCCAGCCGCTCGAACCAGCGGATGATCCGCGCGGAGGAGTCCAGCTGGCCCCGCTCCACACCGTGCCGCGCCGACGTCGGGTCCGCGTGGTGCAGGTTGTGCCAGGACTCACCGCACGACAGGACCGCCAGCCACCACACGTTCCCCGAGCGGTCCCGCGACTTGAACGGGCGCTTGCCCACCGCATGACAGATCGAGTTGATCGACCAGGTCACATGGTGCAGCAGGGCCACCCGGACGAGGGACCCCCAGAAGAGCGCCGTGAAGGCGCCCCACCAGGACATCGTCACCAGACCGCCGATCAGCGGCGGCAGCAGCAGCGACACCCCCGTCCACAGCACGAACTGGCGGGAGACCGCCCGCAGGGCCGGGTCCTTGATCAGGTCCGGCGCGTACTTCTCCTGCGACGTCTGCTCCTCATCGAACATCCAGCCGATATGGGCCCACCACAGGCCCTTCATCAGCGCGGGCACCGTCTCCCCGTAGCGCCACGGAGAATGCGGGTCGCCCTCCGCGTCCGAGAACTTGTGGTGCTTGCGGTGATCGGCGACCCAGCGCACCAGCGGTCCCTCGACAGCCATCGACCCCGCGATCGCCAGAGCGATCTTCAGGGGCCGCTTCGCCTTGAACGAGCCATGCGTGAAGTGGCGGTGGAAACCGATCGTGATGCCGTGACAGCCCAGGTAGTAGAAGAGGACCAGCAGGCCCAGATCGAGCCAGCTCACACCCCATCCCCAGGCCAGCGGCACCGCCGCGACCAGCGCCAGGAACGGGACCGTGATGAACAGCAGCAGCGTGATCTGCTCGATCGAACGCTTCTGCTCGCCGCCCAGCGTCGCCGAGGCCGGCGCGGTGTCGTCATTCGCCTGTGGGGCGTCTTCGATCACATCGGAGCTTGTGGTCATGGGGCGTCCCCTGTGGGGTCGAGGGTCGAGGCAGATGCCCGGATACGGATCCCAGGGTGCTCCCGGTATCTGACGAGAGACCCTACGCTTCCGTAACCTACGGCGACGTAAGTATGGCAGTGCATGGCCCGGCGGCAAGAGCCCACGAGCCTGCGCGTCCGCGTGGACACCTATCCTTGGAAGCGGTCGGACAGCGCGGTCCGCTCTGTTTTCTTCCCGGATGCCCCGTCCGTATGCGGCACCCGCCGCGCGGCTTGTCCGGGGCCCCTCTCAGACGATCCCACCAGTTGCCCACCACCGCCCTCCGAGGAAGTCGCCGACGCGACGCACCTCCTGGTTACTGCAAGGAGCCGCACCTGTGAGCAGTGCCGACGACCAGACCACGACCACCAGCAGTGCGTTGCGCGCCGACATCCGCCGACTGGGCGATCTGCTCGGGGAGACCCTCGTCCGGCAGGAGGGCCCCGAACTCCTGGACCTGGTCGAGCGCGTCCGCCGGCTGACCCGCGAGGACGGGGAAGCGGCCGCGGAACTGCTGCGCGGCACCGAACTGGAGACCGCCGCCAAGCTGGTACGCGCCTTCTCCACCTACTTCCACCTCGCCAACGTCACCGAGCAGGTGCACCGCGGCCGCGAACTGCGCGCCAGGCGCGCCGCCGAAGGCGGACTCCTCGCCCGCACCGCCGACCGGCTCAAGGACGCCGACCCCGACCACCTGCGCGACACCGTCCGCAACCTCACCGTGCGCCCGGTCTTCACCGCGCACCCCACGGAGGCGGCACGCCGGTCCGTCCTCAACAAGCTGCGGCGCATCGCCGCGCTCCTGGAGACCCCGGTCCTGGACAGCGACCGCCGCCGCCACGACACCCGCCTCGCCGAGAACATCGACCTCGTCTGGCAGACCGACGAACTCAGGGTCGTCCGCCCGGAACCCGCAGACGAGGCCCGAAACGCCATCTACTACCTGGACGAACTGCACGCCGGCGCCGTCGGCGACGTCCTGGAGGACCTCACCGCCGAACTGGAACGCGTCGGCGTCAAGCTGCCCGACGAGACCCGCCCCCTCACCTTCGGCACCTGGATCGGCGGCGACCGCGACGGCAACCCCAACGTGACCCCCGAGGTCACCTGGGAGGTGCTCATCCTCCAGCACGAGCACGGCATCAACGACGCGCTGGAGATGATCGACGAACTGCGCGGCCTGCTCTCCCAGTCCATCCGCTACACCGGCGCCACCGAGGAACTCCTCGCCTCCCTCCAGGACGACCTGGACCGGCTGCCCGGCATCAGCCCCCGCTACAAGCGCCTCAACGCCGAGGAGCCCTACCGCCTCAAGGCCACCTGCGTCCGCCAGAAGCTCGGCAACACCAAGAAGCGCCTCGCCAAGGGCACCGCGCACCAGCCCGGACGCGACTACCTCGGCACCACCGAACTCCTGCGCGACCTGCGGATCATCCAGACCTCGCTGCGCACCCACCGCGGCCACCTCTTCGCCGACGGCCACCTCGCCCGCACCATCCGCACGCTGGCCGCCTTCGGCCTCCAGCTCGCCACCATGGACGTCCGCGAGCACGCCGACGCCCACCACCACGCCCTCGGCCAGCTCTTCGACCGGCTCGGCGAGGAATCCTGGCGCTACGACGACATGCCCCGCGAGTACCGGTACAAGCTGCTCGCCAAGGAACTGCGCTCCCGGCGGCCCCTCGCCCCCACCCCGGCCCCCCTCGACGCGGCCAGCGCCAAGACCCTCGGCGTCTTCGAGACCGCCAAGCGGGCCCTGGACGTCTTCGGCCCCGAGGTCATCGAGTCCTACATCATCTCCATGTGCCAGGGCGCCGACGACGTCTTCGCCGCCGCCGTCCTCGCCCGCGAGGCCGGCCTCGTCGACCTGCACGCCGGCTGGGCGAAGATCGGCATCGTCCCCCTCCTGGAGACCACCGACGAGCTCAAGGCCGCCGACACCATCCTCGAGGACATGCTCGCCGACCCCTCCTACCGCCGCCTCGTCGCCCTGCGCGGCGACGTCCAGGAGGTCATGCTCGGCTACAGCGACTCCTCCAAGTTCGGCGGCATCACCACCTCCCA
Organism: Streptomyces sp. NPDC002513; assembly: GCF_053595355.1. Taxonomy (NCBI): domain Bacteria; kingdom Bacillati; phylum Actinomycetota; class Actinomycetes; order Kitasatosporales; family Streptomycetaceae; genus Streptomyces; species Streptomyces sp. NPDC002513. The sequence continues at coordinate 44,032 of NZ_JBSFXK010000006.1, forward strand.
GTGGGAGATCCACCGCGCCCAGCGCCGCCTGCGCGACGTCGCCCACCGCTACGGCGTACGCCTGCGCCTCTTCCACGGCCGCGGCGGCACCGTCGGCCGCGGCGGCGGCCCCACCCACGACGCGATCCTCGCCCAGCCCTGGGGCACCCTCGAAGGCGAGATCAAGGTCACCGAACAGGGCGAGGTCATCTCCGACAAGTACCTCATCCCCTCCCTCGCCCGCGAGAACCTGGAACTCACGGTCGCCGCCACCCTCCAGGCATCCGCCCTGCACACCGCCCCCCGCCAGTCCGACGAGGCCCTAGCCCGCTGGGACGCCGCCATGGACGTCGTCTCCGACGCCGCCCACGCCGCCTACCGCCGACTGGTCGAGGACCCCGACCTGCCCGCCTACTTCTTCGCCTCCACCCCCGTCGACCAGCTCGCCGACCTCCACCTCGGCTCCCGCCCCTCCCGGCGCCCCGACTCCGGCGCCGGCCTCGACGGGCTGCGCGCCATCCCATGGGTCTTCGGCTGGACCCAGTCCCGGCAGATCGTCCCCGGCTGGTACGGCGTCGGCTCCGGCCTCAAGGCACTGCGCGAGGCGGGCCTGCGGCACGAAGGGGACACCGTGCTCCGCGAGATGCACGAACAGTGGCACTTCTTCCGCAACTTCGTCTCCAACGTCGAGATGACCCTCGCGAAGACAGACCTGCGGATCGCGCGCCACTACGTGGACACCCTCGTACCGGACGAACTGAAGCACGTCTTCGAGACCATCCAGGCCGAACACGAACTCACCGTCCGCGAGGTCCTGCGGATCACCGGCGAGAGCGAACTGCTGGACGCCCAGCCCGTCCTCAGGCAGACCTTCGCCATCCGCGACGCCTACCTCGACCCGATCTCCTACCTCCAGGTCGCCCTGCTCAAGCGCCAGCGCGACGCCGCCGCCACCGGCGCCGAACCCGACCCGCTGCTCTCCCGCGCCCTGCTGCTGACGGTCAACGGAGTGGCGGCCGGCCTGCGCAACACCGGCTGAACCGCCGCCGCACCCCGCGGCGGGCGGTGCCCCCGTACGGCGTACGCGCGTACGGCTGAACCGCCCGCCGCGCCGGGACCTACTGCAGAGCGAAGAACGTCGCCGTCAGCAACACGAACCCCGTCCCCGCCAACGCCCAGGCGGTACGCGGCATCCGCAGCCCGCCGGCCACCACCACCGAGGCCAGGAGCAGAGCACCGGCCAGCGGAAGCCAGGCATACAGCACACCCGCCGGGCCCGTCCGCACCACCTCGTCGGAGCCCGGCTTCACCGCCACGGTGAGGACCTCACCCTGCCGCACCGCCACCGAGTGGGGGATCACGACGCGCTTGCGGGCCGCCGACCCCGCGGACGACGGCGCGTACGGACCGCTGCACGAATCGCCGGCACACCGGGCCACCGTCATGGTGCCCTGCTCGCGGCCCTTGGCCAGCATCACGTACTGCGCGGTGCCCCACGAACCCCAGACACCGGCGACGACGATCAACGCGGCGACCGTGCCCATCACCGCGAGCCGCCCGAACCGCAGCACCACGACGGCACCCTGAGAAGAGGAGACGGCAGAAGGCATGGCCGCGATCCTTGGCCATGCCCGCGCACCTGGTCAACTCCGGCCTCGCCCGGCAGACGGACAAGTCAGGAGTTGTACGTGCTTTGCGCCCGCTCCAGCCCGTCGATCACCAGACACTCCACCGCGTCCACCGCACGGTCCACGAAGTAGTCCAGCTCCTTGCGCTCCGCCGACGAGAAGTCCTTCAGCACGAAATCCGCGACCTGCATCCGCCCCGGAGGACGCCCGATCCCGAACCGCACCCGGTGATAGTCCGCACCCATCGCCTTCGTGATCGACTTCAGCCCGTTGTGGCCGTTGTCACCGCCGCCCAGCTTCAGCCGCAGCGTCCCGTATTCGATGTCCAGCTCGTCGTGCACGGCCACGACATGGCCCACCGGCACCTTGTAGAAGTCCCGAAGGGCGTTCACCGGGCCACCCGACAGATTCATGTACGACATCGGCTTCGCCAGAATCACCCGGCGGTTCCCCGGACCCGGCGGACCGATCCGCCCCTCCACGACCTGCGCCTGCGCCTTGCCCGCCCGCTTGAACTTCCCCCCGATCCGCCCGGCCAGCAGATCGGCCGCCATGAACCCGACATTGTGCCGGTTCATCGCGTACTCAGGCCCCGGATTGCCGAGGCCCACGATCAGCCAGGGACCGCCCGCGTCGGTCGTCACGTCCATGTCTCCTTGATACGCGCCAGCCGCTGCCCCTCCCGGGAACAGCGGCTGACAAAACGATGACGGTGAGGATCAGGCCTCGGCGGCCTCTTCGCCCTCGGCGCCCGCGGGCGCCTCCTCGGCCTGCGCGGCCAGGACCTGCAGCACGACCGCGTCCCCGTCGACGGCCAGCGCCACACCGCTCGGCAGAACGATGTCCTTGGCGAGGATCGAGGCACCGGCCTCCAGACCCTGCACCGAGACGACGACCGCCTCGGGGATGTGCGTGGCCTCGGCCTCGACCGGCAGCGCGTTCAGGACGTGCTCCAGCAGGTTGCCACCGGCGGCCAGCTCGCCCTCGGCGTGCACCGGAATCTCGACGGTGACCTTCTCGCCGCGCTTCACCAGCAGCAGGTCGACGTGCTCCAGGAAGCCCTTCAGCGGGTCACGCTGCACGGCCTTCGGAATCGCCAGCTCGTTGGTCTTGCCGTCGATGTCCAGCGAGAGCAGCACGTTCGGCGTACGCAGCGCCAGCAGCAGCTCGTGACCCGGCAGCGTCAGGTGCAGCGGCTGCGCACCGTGGCCGTACAGCACACCCGGAACCTTGTTCTCGCGGCGGACACGACGCGCGGCACCCTTGCCGAACTCGGTGCGCGTCTCGGCGGCGAGCTTCACCTCGGACATCTTCTTCACTCCTCGTAGAAATCAGCGAACGATGGGGGTCCCCCTGCTCCTTGGAGCCTGGGGAGGTCACCCGGCCACGAACGGCCTGCTACGAAGAGCGCGTCGATTACGGACCGCCGTACCGCATGAGTACGGCCTCCCTCGCCGAGCAACTCGAGCAGTCTACTCGGAGAGGGAGGCCGCACCCAAAAGGATCACCCGCCGGGCCGTATCACCGGCCGGGCGGCATCACTGCTCGTCGAACAGGCTCGTCACCGAGCCGTCCTCGAACACCTCACGCACCGCACTCGCGATCGTCGGCGCGATCGACAGCACCGTGATCTTGTCCAGCTCCAGCTCACCCGGCGTCGGCAGCGTGTTCGTGAACACGAACTCGCTCACCTTCGAGTTCTTCAGACGGTCCGCCGCCGGACCCGACAGCACACCGTGCGTGGCCGTCACGATCACGTCCTCCGCGCCATGCGCGAACAGCGCGTCCGCGGCCCCGCAGATCGTGCCACCCGTGTCGATCATGTCGTCGACCAGGACACAGATACGGCCCTTCACATCACCGACGACCTCATGCACCGTCACCTGGTTCGCCACGTCCTTGTCGCGCCGCTTGTGCACGATCGCCAGCGGCGCACCCAGACGGTCGCACCAGCGGTCGGCGACCCGCACCCGGCCCGCGTCCGGCGACACCACGGTCAGCTTGTCGCGGTCCACCTTCTGGCCCACATAGTCCGCCAGCAGCGGCAGCGCGAACAGGTGGTCCACCGGGCCGTCGAAGAAGCCCTGGATCTGGTCCGTGTGCAGATCCACCGTGAGGATGCGGTCCGCGCCGGCCGTCTTCATCAGGTCCGCGATCAGACGCGCCGAAATCGGTTCACGTCCCCGGTGCTTCTTGTCCTGCCGTGCGTAACCGTAGAACGGCACGATCACCGTAATGGAGCGGGCCGACGCGCGCTTCAGCGCATCGATCATGATCAGCTGCTCCATGATCCACTTGTTGATCGGCGCCGTGTGGCTCTGGATCAGGAAGCAGTCGGCGCCACGCGCCGACTCCTCGTAGCGGACGTAGATCTCGCCGTTCGCGAAGTCGAAGGCCTTCGTCGGGACGACCCCGACACCCAACTGGTGGGCGACCTCCTGGGCAAGCTCGGGGTGGGCGCGGCCGGAGAAGAACATCAACTTCTTCTTGCCGGTCGTCTTGATCCCGGTCACAGCACTGTCTCCTCAGAGGTGTTCTCAGCCCGGTGCGAGTGGCCTTGCGCAGCCGCGTCCGCGGGATGCGAGCGGCTGTCCCGGCTGGTGGGGGTGCGGGTGTGCACTTATCACGGTACGCCGTGTCAGACGCACCTGTTTCCGCTCAGTCTTCGCCATCCGGCTCCCGGGACGCCGCCTCGGCCGCCTTCGCCGCCGCGCTCCCGGGACGCTTACGGGCCACCCAGCCCTCGATATTCCGCTGCTGACCACGGGCCACGGCCAGCGAACCGGGCGGCACGTCCTTCGTGATCACGGACCCCGCGGCGGTGTACGCGCCGTCCCCGATCGTGACAGGCGCCACAAACATGTTGTCCGAACCGGTGCGGCAGTGAGACCCCACCGTCGTGTGGTGTTTGTCCTGTCCGTCATAGTTCACGAAGACACTCGCCGCACCGATGTTCGTGTACTCGCCGATTGTCGCGTCCCCCACGTACGACAGATGCGGCACCTTCGTGCCCTCGCCGATGGAGGCGTTCTTGGTCTCCACGTACGTGCCGACCTTGGACTGCGCACCCAGACGCGTACCGGGCCGCAGATACGCGTACGGACCCACGGACGCCCGCGGCCCCACGACCGCGCCGTCGGAGACGGTGTTGTCCACCCGCGCCCCCGCACCCACCCGGGTGTCCTTCAGCCGCGAGTTGGGCCCGACCTCGGCGCCCTCGCCGATGTGCGTGGCCCCGATCAGCTGCGTCGCCGGCTGAACCACCGCGTCCTGCTCGAAGGTGACCGTCACATCGACCCATGTGGTCGCCGGATCGACGATCGTGACGCCCGCCAGCATCGCCTCGGCCAGCAGGCGGTCGTTGAGGGTGCGGCGGGCCTCGGCCAGCTGCACCCGGTTGTTGATGCCGGCGATCTCCCGGTGGTCGCCCGCGACGGACGCGCCGACCCGGTGCCCGGCCGTCCGCAGGATGCCGAGCACGTCGGTCAGATACTCCTCGCCCTGGCTGTTGTCGGTCCTGACCTGCTTCAGGGCCTCGGCCAGGAGCCGCCCGTCGAAGGCGAAGACACCGGAGTTGATCTCACGGATCGCACGCTGGGCGTCGGAGGCGTCCTTGTGCTCGACGATGGCGGTGACGGCACCGGTGTCGTCCCGGACGATGCGGCCGTAGCCGGTGGCGTCGGGGACCTCCGCGCTGAGCACCGTGACGGCGTTGCCGTCCTCCTGGTGGGTGCCGGCCAGGCGCCGGAGCGTCTCGCCGGTGAGCAGCGGGGTGTCTCCGCACACGACGACCACGGTCCCGTCGACCGAACCGCCCAGCTCCTCCAGGGCCATCCGGACGGCGTGGCCGGTGCCGTTCTGCTGGGCCTGGACCGCGGTGCGGACGCCCGGGTCGATCTCGGCGAGATGGGCACCGACCTGCTCGCGGGCGTGGCCCACGACGACGACGAGGTTCTCGGGCTGCAACTCGCCCGCGGCGGCGAGTACATGCCCGACGAGGGAACGGCCGCAGATGTCGTGCAGGACCTTGGGTGTGACCGACTTCATACGGGTGCCCTCACCCGCTGCGAGAACGACGACGGCGGCCGGGCGGATGGCGCTCACGGGGATGCCCTTCGGCTTCATGGGGTGGGGTGGACACCCGCAGGATACCGGGGTGTTCCTGGGAGGACATGAGAGCGGGCCCTGACGGTGCTGTCAGGGCCCGAACCGAGCTGTGCTCCCCTGCCAGGACTCGAACCTGGAACAAATCATCCAAAGTGACCCGTGTTGCCGATTACACCACAGGGGAGTGTAAGTCGACCAAAAGGGACATGTTGCTAGTCCGCTGTGGTCGCGGCACCTACTATGCCGCACCACCAGCCCTCGATGCGACGGTACAAGTCGGCTCCCTTGAGAACTTTGATCACCAAGCAGCCCCGGTAGGCGGCGCCGACGTTCTTGCGCGCCGTTTTCGGGTTGTGCTTCTTGAGGGTGGTCTTGTTGAACGCCGAGCTGTCGGCGCCGACGAGGGCGGCCCAGTACCGTTCGGCGCCTGCGATGTCGGCGGACTCGTGAATCATGACGGCGTAGCGTCGGCGCTCCGGCTCGACCTCCAGGAGGTCGAGCCAGGCGAGGTACGCCTTGATCACCCCCGGATCGCTGTTGACGAAGGTGACGTTCTCGCGGCGGGCGTACGGCTTGTCCTTGCCGCCCTCGGCCCAGTAGAGCCCCACGCCCACCAGGAACAGCTCGCGGGGTGAAAGCTCGCCGATCGACTGCTTGGCCGCCTCCTTGGTTCGCCGCCGTTCCTCGTCCCGGATGCGCAGCTTCTCCTCCCAGCCCCGCCGGGCGATTGCTGCGGCCTCCTCGGGGCTGCGCCTCCGCTCGGGCCTCGGCAGGTCTCGTACCCACAGTGAGACCGAGCTCCTCGAACACCCCAGTTCCGCCTCGATTCGGTCGTATGTCCACCCCTGGAGCCGTAGCTCCCTCGCCCTGGCGCGCAGGTCGTCCTTGGCGTTCGGGCGTTTCGTCCAGGCCGGTGGGGGCTCGCCCTTCACCAGTCGGTTGAGGAGGTCGTTGTTGAAAATCTTCAGCTCGTCGCGGATCTGCCGAAGGCTGTAGCCGGCCCGTCGCAGCGCCACCGCCCGCTCCCTGAGGCCCTCGAAGTCCGCGTACTTCCCCTGTGTCTGTGCCATGGACAAAACCTCGGGTGGAATCCGGGCTTCCGGGGTCGAACGGTGTGCGATTCAGCAGTTCGTGGGATTCTGGATGGTTTCGCTTCTGTTCGATTACGGAGTGTGGTGTGGCGCCGCCGTGGAAACTCACCGGAAAACCTCCGCTCCGCGCCCGTAGGCTGGACCCATGACCACGACGGGGGAAGTCCGCGCGGGGGCCGGGGAGGGCCCCTGGTGGTGGGCGCGGTGGCGCAGTGCCGTGCTCGACATCTCGCTTGCCGCGCTGTCCGCCGGGGAGTGCGCGGTCGAGGGGATCCAGTTCTCGCGGGACGCCGGCCTGTTCGTCCCCGTGGGGGTGGTGTTCGGGCTGTTCGCCGGTCTCACCCTGCTGCTGCGGCGCCGGTGGCCGATCGCCGTGGTGCTCGTGTCCATCGCGATCACGCCCGCCCAGATGGGGTTCCTGATGAGCGTGGTCGGGCTGTACACCCTGGCCGCCTCGGAGCTGCCCCGGCGGATCACCGCGGCCCTCGCGGGCATGTCGTTCGCCGCGATGTTCATCGTGACGTACGTGCGCGCCCATCAGGGGATGGTCCGGGGTGATCTGTCCATCGCCGGGGGGTTCATTCCCTTTCTGTCCGTCACCACGGCGCTGGGCATGACGGCTCCGCCGCTGCTGCTCGGGCTCTACATCGGCGCCCGGCGGCGGCTGATGGAGAGCCTGCGGGAGCGGGCCGACTCGCTGGAGCGGGAGCTGATGCTGCTCGCGGAGCGGGCGGAGGAGCGGGCCGAGTGGGCGCGGAACGAGGAGCGGACCCGGATCGCCCGGGAGATGCACGACGTCGTGGCCCACCGGGTGAGCCTCATGGTCGTGCACGCCGCCGCGCTGCAGGCCGTGGCCCGGAAGGATCCCGAGAAGGCGGTCAAGAACGCCGCGCTGGTCGGGGACATGGGGCGGCAGGCGCTGACGGAGCTGCGGGAGATGCTCGGGGTGCTGCGGACGGGGGAGGGGGCCGTGGGGCGGCCCGCCCCGGCCGCGGTGCCGTTGGCGGCCGTGGGGGCGGCGGCCGCGGCGGCGGCGTCGCGGGTCGTCGAGGACTCCTCGGAGGGGCCGTGCCTGGCCGAGCTGGAGGAGCTGATCGGGCAGTCGGCGGCGGCCGGGATGGTGGTGAACCTCTCGGTGGAGGGCGAGGTGCGGTTGTATGCGCCGATGGTCGAGCAGACCGCGTACCGGGTGGTGCAGGAGGCGCTGACCAACGTGCACAAGCATGCGGCGGGCGCGAAGACGCATGTGCGGCTCGCTCACCGTACGGCGGAGATCGCGATGCAGGTGGAGAACGAGCCGCCGCCGGAGCCGGGGTCGGCTCGGGCCGTGCGGCTGCCCAGCGGGGGCAATGGCCTGGTGGGGATGAAGGAGCGGGTCAGCGCGCTGGGCGGGGCGTTCGTGTCGGGGCCGACGGATGCGGGCGGGTTCCGGGTGTCGGCGGTGATTCCGGCCGGTGCGGCGTAGCGGGTGCCGTGGGGCCGGTCCCGTTCGGTCCCGTCGCCGGCCGGCGCGTGGTGTGCGCCTGGACCGTCACCCGGCGGTGAGGCGTACCGGCTCGATGCCTGTCAGCAGGGTGGTGAGGGCGCGGTCGATGTCGGGGCCCACGTACCAGTCGCCGGTGTGGTCGAGGGCGTAGACGCGGCCCTCGGTGTCGATGGCGAGCAGGGTGCGGCTGTCGGTTTCCTCGCCGAGGGGGCAGACCTCGGTGTCGAGGGCGCGGCCGAGGTCGCCGAGGGTGCGGGCCAGGTGGAGGCCGTGCAGGGGATCCAGGTGGAGGGTGGCGGGGGCGAGCTGGCGGCCGGGGCTCTGTGCGGTGATGTGGAGGTCGCCGAATTCCGCCCATGCCTCGACGGCCGCGGGGAACACCGCGTGCCGGTGGCCCGCCGGGGAGGTGTGGCCGCGCAGGGTGTCGGCCCAGTGTTCCGCCTGTTTTATGTTCCAGCGGCCCGGTTGCCAGCCGGCGGCGCGCAGTGCGGCGTCCACGGGGACGGGGAAACGTGTGCTTGAGGAGCGGTCGGCGTGCATCTGCCCTTCGTTCGTCGAGTGCCGTGGACCGGCGCGTGCGCCGTCGTGCGGTGTGCGTCGTGCGGTGTGTGGTGATTCACGTTCGGGGAGGTGGGGCTTGGAGCTTGGGGGAGGAAGGTCAGTCCCGCGCGGTGGGGTCGACGATGCGTACGCCGAAGTGGTTGCTGAGCGCGGTGCAGGCGCGGCAGGGCGCGGCGAAGCTGCCGTGCAGGGGGTCGCCGTCCTCGCGGATGCGGCGGGCGGTGAGTTTGGCCTGCTTGAGGGCCTTGCGGGCCTCGCCGTTGGTCATCGGCCTGCGGGAGGCGCGCTTGCTGCGGGCGGCGTCGGTGGCGGTGATGTGGCGGGAGATGAGGATCGCCTCGGCGCACCGTCCGGTGAAGCGGTCGCGCTGGCCGCTGGCGAGGCTGTCGAGGAAGTCCTGGACGAGCGGGTGCAGGGCGGGCGGCTGGTCGGCGCGTGCGGCGGTGCAGGTGAGGGTGGCGCCGCGGACGGAGAGGGCGGCGGCGACGGTGGGGAGTATGCCGTCGCGGCGGTGACGGAGGGTGGGGGTGGGGGTCGCCTCGGCGAAGCTCCAGCCGATGCGTGGGTCGCCTGACGTGTCTGTTTGTGTGGCGTTCATGATCTTCTTCCCCTCCCTTGCATCCCCCGAGCGGGACACAGCCTGCCAAATGCCGTGGCCGGTACGGAAGCTGGGGCACCGCGACACGCCAGGGCTTCGGCGTACGGTCACGGCCGGGTGACGGCTGGTCACGGTACCGGGGGCCGCCGGCCGGGTGGCTCCGGTGGCCCGGTGACCGGTGTCGTCGTACCGCATAGGCTGGTCGACGTCCGTGAACGACACCGCCGTACAGGCCAGACAGATCGCCGCAGGGGGCAACCGTCATGACGACAGGTCGGCTCGGGCTGGGGGTACCCCCCGGCAGCCAGGCCGGGGGACACGCCGCGCCGCCCAACGCGGCCTACGCGGGGCAGGTCGTGCACTTTCCGGACCCGGTCCGGGCCGCTCGTCATCCGAGAGGGGTGCGGGTGGACGCGTACGGCTATCCCGACTTCTCGCCCTACGCCCGTGCCGTCGCGGAGATCGCGGATCCGCCGGTGGGTTTCGGCGTGGACGAGTTGCGGCTGACCGACTATGTGTCGGCGAACGCGGCGCTGGCGCTGTCCGGGCACGAGTTGTGGGACACGACTGGCGCGGTGGCGACGCCGCACGGTTGGACGTGGCATCACGTCCGTGGGGCGCGTCGGCTGGAGCTGGTCCCGGTCGAGGTGAAGGCGTTGCTGCGGCACCACGGCGGGATCGCGACGGCGGCCGTCGACCAGGGCAAGCGGGGGACGCGGCCGTTGCAGGAGGCGCGTCCGGCGCACTTCGGGCTGCCGAAGTCCTCGGTGGCGGTGACCGAGCAGCAGGTCCAGGGTGTCGAGGAGGATCTGGGCTACCGGCTGCCGGGTGCGTACCGGTCGTTCCTGAAGGCGGCGGGCGGTTGTGCGCCGGTGGGGGTGGCGCTGGACGTGGAGTTGGGGTTGTTGGTCGACCAGCCGTTCTTCACGGTGCGCGACGAGGCGGCGGTCAACGACCTGGTGTACGTGAACAAGTGCCTGCGGGACCATCTGACGAAGGACTACCTGGGTGTCGGTTTCGTGCAGGGCGGTCTGCTGGCCGTGAAGGTGCGGGGTGACCGGGTCGGCTCGGTCTGGTTCTGCGCGTACGACGACGCACGGGACGTGGATGCGTCGTGGACGCCCGCCGAGCGGGTGGAGCGGCTGCTGCTGCCGTGCGGTGACGACTTCGACAGGTTTCTGTCCCGGCTCGCGGGCAGTCCGCCGGAGCTGGAGACCGTGGCGAATCTGATGGTGGACGGCGGGTTCGCGCGTGCGGTGCCGGTGTCGTCGGCGTCCGAGGCAGGGGAGTGAGTTCGGGCGATGGTGACGTTCGCTCAGGCGCAGGAGCGCGCGGAAGAGTGGATCAACGGGGACGTGCCGTCGTACCAGCATCGTGAGGTGCGGGTACGGGAGTTCGGGCTCGGGTTCGTGGTGTGGGCGGAGGACCGGGCCGAGGGGCTGCGGTCGGACGGGGGCGCGCAGCGGCTCGTCATCGCCCGGGACAGCGGTGAGGCGACGCTGTGGCCGGGGCTGCCGGTGGGTGAGGTGATCCGCCGTTACGAGGAGGAGTACGGGGCGAAGGAGACGGCGGCGCGGCCGGCGCCCGCGGCCCGGTCGGATCTGAACCAGACGTCGTTTCTGCTGAGCCCGCCGGAGTGGCTCCAGGAGGCGGCGGACCGGATCGGGATTCAAGGCCACCGGCAGGGCGGCGGGGGGTCGGCGGGTGCGGGTGCGCCTTCGGCCGCCGGTGTCGTGGATGCGTCGGCTGCGCAGGACGTTTCCGGTACCTCGGGGGGCGCGGGTCCGGCGTCTGCGGCGTCGTGGCCCGCGGCCGGGGGCGGTGACGAGGCGCGGGACGCGGTGCCGGTCGCGCCCGCGGGGGCGACCCCGTGGGCGGGGACCGACACCAACGCCGAGGCGGGCGAGGACCGTTCGGTGCCGCTGCCGGAGACCGTGTTCGCGCCGCCGTTGAGCGACTCCGAGGGGGGCACGCCGCCGGGGTCGCCGTTCGCGTCGCCTGCGTCGTCGGCGTCTGTTGCGTCGGCCGCGGAGACGCCTCCGCCGGGGGTGCCGCAGGGTCCGCCTCCGCCCCCCGGGCCTCCACCGGCCGGTGGGCCGCAGCCGCCGAGGGTGCCGCAGGGTCCGCCTCCGCCCCCCGGGGTGCCGTCGTACGGCTATCCGCAGGCGGCCGGCGGGGTGCCGGGGACTCCTCCGCCCGGTGTGCCGCGGCCTCCGGCCGGTCCGTCCGCGCCCGGGCCGCGGCGCGCGCCGAACGCCGAGGACATCGCGGACGCCGCGACCAGCAAGGCGGCACCGCCGCGCGCCGCGCGCGCCGGTGGTGCGCCGCCTTCGCCCGGCGCTCCCGACATGCCGGGAGCGCGGCCCGGTGCCACGCCTCAGCCTGCGGCGCCGGTCGCTCCCGCGGGCGGTTACGCCCCCACGCAACTCGTCCCGCAGCTCGGCCCGGACGGTCCCGGCACCCCTGCGGCCCCGGGCGCGCCGCAGGTGCCGGGCGCTCCGCATGCGTCGACCGGTGCGCCGGGGGGCGTGGACGACGCGGCCACGATGCTCGCGGGACCGCCCGTCGGTCCGGGCGTGCCGCCGGGCACTCCGGGCGCGCCGAACCCTCCGGGCCCGCCCACCCCTCCGGGCATACCCAGCCCTTCCGGCATCCCGGCCGCTCCTGGTGCGCCGGGCGCACCAGGTGTGCCGCCCGCTCCCGGCATCCCTGCCGCACCCGCTGTCCCGGGCGCTCCCGGTGCCCCCGCCGCTCCCGGTGTCCCGGCCCCCGCCGCGCCCGCGCCGGGTGGCGTGCAGCTCGCCGAGACCATGCCGGCGGGGCCTGACGTGGGCGGTCCGGCGGCGCCCCCGCCGCCTCCGGGGGTTCCAGGTGTGCCGCCCGGGGCTCCGCAGCCGGTGCCGGGCCGGCCGGTGCCGGGGCAGCAGCCGTCGTACGGTTATCCGCAGGGCAGGCCGACCGTCGGCCCCGGCTACCAGGCCGTGCTGCGCTACCGCGCGCAGGACGGTTCGGAGCAGCAGCTGATCCGGCGTTCGGCGCCGGGCACCCCGCACCCGGAGTGGCAGATCTTCCATGAGCTGCGCGCCCTGAACGTCCCGCCGGACCAGGTGCTGGAGCTGCACACGGAGCTGGAGTCGTGCGAGCTGCCGGGCGCCTACTGCGCGCGGATGATCCGGGAGAACTGGCCGCAGGCCCGGCTCGCCAGCATCGCCCCGTACGGCACCGACCATGCCTCGCGTCAGCAGGGCATGCGGCAACTGCTCGCGCACCAGGGTGAGTTGCACCAGGTCGCGGATGGTCCGGCACGTCCGGGTCCGGTACGTGCGCCGCTGCCGCCCGTGCAGCCCGCGCCGCCGATCCCGCCGGAGGGCATCGCGCAGGAACTGGCCGCCGCCTTCGGACCGGGTGTCTTCCGGTTCGAGCAGGCCGCGGTGTCCCGGCAGGGTGTGCCGCCGATCGTGGCGCACGTCCTGCTGGTGGCGGGACTGCCGCTCGACATGCGGCCGTTCTTCTGGGCGCAGGCCCAGCCGGGCCGGCCGGTGCCGACGCTGGCCGAACTGGCGCAGGAGCGCGGGTTGCCGCCGGCGTCGGACGCGGGCTCGTACCTCGTCCTCGGCAGCGACTTCGGCAAGGCGATCTGTGTGCAGTACGGCACGGCGAACATCGTCGCGGTGCCGGTGGAGGCCGGACCCGGTGGTGCTCCCGTACCGCCGCAGTACGTGAACGCGGGGCTGCCCGAGTTCGTGCGCGCCCTGGCGCTGCTCGGCCGGATGTGGCGGCTGAGGTACGGGCTCAACCAGGAGCAGGCAGGCCGCTGGACCGTCGACTTCCAGGCGCAGTTGGCCGCTCTCGATCCGACGGCGCTCGGTTCGCCGGACAGTTGGTGGTCGGTGCTGCTGGAGCAGATGTGGGACGGCCTGCTGTGACGGTCCTCTGCTGACGTTCCGTCAAGGGCCGGGTCCGGTCGCACACCTTCGTGCGACTCGGGCCCGGCCCTTTTCCGTGCCGGCGGACGCGGGAGGGGGAGCGCGGTGTGTGCGCTGTGTGTGCGCTGTGTGTGCGCTGTGGCGTGCGACGGCGTGCGGGGTTCCCGGTGCGACCCCGCGCGCAACACCCCGTGCGCACCTCCCGCTCCGTCCCTGTCCATTGCTTATGCGCGGAGTGTCGTGTTATGAACACTTCCGTCTGATCCATAAGGATGTGCGCGAATCGTCGCTTCGTGTGGGTCAGGTGGAGAGGGGTTCCACGATGAGCAGCGCATCGGGGTCGCCGCACGGCTTTGTGTCCGTGCGGCGCGGCTACCGTCCCGACCGGGCCGACGCGTATACCGCGGCCCTCTCGCGGGAGCGTGACGCCGCCTGGGAGCGGGCCGCCCGGCTGACCGTGCTGGCCAGGGACATGGAGGCCGAACTGGCGCGGCTGCACGAGACGGTGGCGCAGCTTCCCCCGCAGACCTACGAGGCGCTCGGCGACGGGGCCCGGCGGGTGTTCGGCCTGGCGCAGGAGGAGGCCGAGGCCGTGCGGGAGGGCGCCCGGCAGGACGCGGTGCACCGGGTCGCGGAGGCGGAGGAGGCGGGACGGCGGGTGCGGGAGACCGCGCAGGCGTACGCCGACGAGGTGCGCGCCGAGGCCGAGGAGCGGATCCGCACCCGGCTGCTGGCGGCCCGGGCCGAGGCCGACGACGTACGGGTCGAGGCGCGGCGTGAGGTCAAGGAGGGGCGTGCGGAGGTGCTGGCCGCGTTGCGGGAGGTGCGGCAGCGCACCGAGGCCCTGCTCGTCGAGCAGCAGCGCGAGCACGCCGAGCGGTGGGAGGGCGAGGAGCGGGCGGAGGCCGATCGGCTCGCGGAGCTTCAGGCGCGGGAGGCGGAGCGGGTGGCGCAGGCGGAGAGCGCCCTGACGGAGGCGGAACGGGCGCTCGTCGAGGCCGGGGAGTCGGCCCGGCGGGTGCAGGGGGACGCCCAGGCGCGCGCCGCGGAGCTGGTCGCCGAGGCGCGGCTGCGGGAGGACCGGATCGCGCGGGAGACGGAACGGGTGCTGCGGGAGCACGGCGAGATGTGGGACTGCGTACAGGCCCAGATGGACCATGTGCGCAACAGCCTCGCCATGCTGACGGGCCGGGCCGCGGCGGAGTAGACCCCTGCCGAGTGGGCCGAGTGGGACCCCGCAGCCGGGACGGTCAGCCGCTTCTGCGGGCCGCCCCGGCCCGGATGATCCGGCCCTCCACCACCTCGTACGGCCGATGCCGCTCGGTGTCACCGGGCTCGCTTCGACTCCGGCCGTCCCGGCCGGGGCAGTCGGCCGACCGTCCCGGCCGGCACCCGGTTCCCATGCGTACGCACCCGGGTTCCCGGTCGGCCGGCCGCGCACCGGAGCTCTCAGTCCGCGGGGTCCTCCAGCACCGGAAAGCGGCGCGGTGCCACGCACAGCAGGACCACGAACGCGAGCGCGGCGGCGCCCGCCGCGCCCAGGTACACGGCGTGGACGGCAGCCGCGATCGCCCGGCGTGTGGTCTCGGCCGCGGTGCCGGTGTCGAGGCCGCGGGTGATCGAGTCCAGGTCGCCCGCGCCGCCCAGGCGTGCGGCCAGCACGCCGTTGGCCACCGCGCCGAAGACGGACGCTCCCAGGGTCTGGCCGGTCTGACGGCAGAACAGCACCGAGGCGGTCGTCGTGCCGCGTTCGGCCCAGCCCACCGTCGCCTGGACGCCGACGATCAGCGGAAGCTGGAAGAGGCCGAGCGCGCCGCCCAGCAACAGCATCAGCAGGGTCGGCTGCCACGCCTTGCCCGGGTAGGGCAGGAAGGGGAAGGCCAGCAGGAGCAGCGCCGCCACGCCGATCCCGAGCAGTGCCGTGTCGCGGAACCCGATGCGCCGGTACACATGCTGGCTCAGTGCCGCGGAGAGCGGCCAGCTCAGCGTCCACACGGACAGGACGAATCCGGCTGCGACCGGGGTGAGTCCGAGCACCGCCTGTGCGTACGTCGGCAGGAAGACCGTCGGGGCCACCATCAGCAGTCCCAGCCCGCCGAGCGCCAGATTGACCGCGGCGATCGTACGCCGCCGCCACACCCACCCGGGGATGATCGGTTCCGCCGCCCGGCGCTCGACCGCCACCACCACCGCGACCAGGGCGAGCCCGGTGCCGAACAGTGCCAGGGAGGGCGCCGACAGCCAGGGCCAGGCCACCCCGCCCTGCACCAGTGCCGTCAGCAGGACGCCTCCGCAGGCGAACACCGCGAGCGCGCCCGCCCAGTCGATCCGGGGCCGGGTGCGCACCGCGCGGTGCGGCTCGTGCAGATGACGGACGATCAGCCACAGCGCGAGTGCCCCGATGGGCAGGTTGACGAGGAAGATCCACCGCCAGCCCGCGTACGCGGCGAGGATCCCGCCGAGCGCCGGGCCCGCGACCGCGGACACCGCCCACACCGTGGACAGTTTGGCCTGGATCTTCGGTCGTTCCTCAAGGGGGTACAGGTCGGCTGCGAGGGTCTGGACCGTGCCCTGGAGCGCGCCGCCGCCCAGGCCCTGCACGACGCGGAAGGCGATCAGCGCCCCCATGTTCCAGGCGACCGCGCACAGCAGTGAGCCGAGCAGGAAGATGGCGGTGCCCGCGATCAGCACCGGTTTGCGGCCCAGGGTGTCGGAGAGCTTGCCGTAGACGGGCAGCGTCACCGTCACGGCCAGCAGATAGCCCGAGAAGAGCCAGGAGAAGACGGAGAAGCCGCCGAGGTCGCCGACGATCTGCGGGATGGCCGTCGAGACGATCGTCGAGTCGAGTGCGGCGAGCGCCATCGCCAGCATCAGGGCGGCGACCACGGCGCCGCGCCGGTCGGTTCCGACGCGTTGTGCGGTTGCGCCTATCGCGGGTTTCGTCCTGTCCACCGGTTCCCCTCTTGTCTGTTGTCCGCTGCATGCAAGCTTCCCACTTGACCCTGACGGGACGGGAGGGTGCAAGCTCACTCCGCCGGAGGGTGGAGCCGACCCTGAGAAGGGCTCCACCTGTCGGGGGACGGCCCCTAGGGGGACCTCCGTACAAGGGCTCGGGGAGAGGTCGTCCCGGCGGAGGACGAGCGGGCGGGCGGGCGTCCTTAACCTGGCTTTACGCCGTTGGGGAGCGGCCGGGACGCACGGGGGTCGTGCCGACCACAGCGGAAGGGGTGGGGTTTTCCCCAGCGGGAGACGGGGCCGGGCACCAGCGCGGACCGGACCCCTCCGCCGCCAGACTGATCGACGTGGCCGGTCATGACCGGTCATTTACTCACGGGGCTACTCACGGGGCGCGGTTCCACGCGTCTCGTCCCCTGTCACACGACGCGACACCGCGCGTCTCATTCGCTGATCGAAAGAGGAGATTTGTCATGACATCGGCCGTGACCATTCCCAGGCACGGGGGCACTGGAGGGCGTACGGCCGTTGCCGCGCGAGCGCGACAGGTCGTCAAGGCGTACGGGGCCGGGGAGACCCGGGTCGTCGCCCTCGACCACGTCGACGTGGACATCGCCCGCGGCCAGTTCACCGCGATCATGGGCCCCTCCGGGTCCGGCAAGTCCACGCTGATGCACTGCCTCGCCGGCCTGGACACCGTGACGAGCGGTCAGATCTTCCTCGACGAGACCGAGATAACGGGCTTGAAGGACAAGAGGCTCACCCGGCTGCGCAGGGACCGGATCGGCTTCATCTTCCAGGCGTTCAACCTGCTGCCGACGCTGAACGCGCTGGAGAACATCACGCTTCCCATGGACATAGCGGGCCGCAAGCCCGACCGCGCCTGGCTGGACCGGGTCGTGGAGACCGTCGGCCTGGCGGGCCGCCTCAAGCACCGGCCCGCCCAGCTCTCCGGCGGCCAGCAGCAGCGCGTCGCCGTGGCCCGGGCCCTGGCCGCCCGCCCCGAGATCATCTTCGGTGACGAGCCCACCGGGAACCTGGACTCGCGGGCCGGCGCGGAGGTGCTGGGCTTCCTGCGCCACTCGGTCGACGAGCTGGGCCAGACCATCGTCATGGTCACGCACGACCCGGTCGCCGCGTCCTACGCCGACCGGGTGCTGTATCTGGCCGACGGCAGGATCGTCGACGAGATGCACCAGCCCACCGCGGACCAGGTCCTGGACCGCATGAAGGACTTCGACGCCCGGGGGCGTACGTCATGACCGTGCTGAAGACCTCGATGCGCACCTTCTTCGCGCACAAGGGGCGCATGGCCCTGTCGGCCGTCGCGGTCCTGCTGTCGGTGGCGTTCGTCTGCGGCACGCTCGTGTTCACCGACACGATGAACACGACGTTCGACAAACTCTTCGCGGCGACCGCGTCCGATGTCACGGTCAGCGCGCAGGGCGCCTCGGACACCGGCGAGACCCGCTCCGGCAACGGCAGACCGCCCGCCATGCCGGCCTCGGTGCTCGGTGAGGTGCGCCGGACCGCCGGGGTGAGGTCGGCGGAGGGCACGGTCTTCTCGACCTCGGTGACCGTCGTCGACGCCGGCAAGCACAGCCTGTCGCCCACGAGCGGCGCACCGACCATCGTCGGAAGCTGGAACCGCAACGACGCCCGCACCATGAAGATCACCTCCGGTGCGGCACCGCACGGCTCCGGCCAGGTCATGGTCGACGCGGACACCGCCGACAAGCACCGTCTCCGGCTCGGCGACGAGATCGGCGTGATCAGCGCGGTCGGCACGCACACCGCGAAGATCTCGGGCATCGCCGCGTTCACCGTCACCAACCCCGGTGCCGCGATCTTCTACCTGGACACGTCGACCGCCCAGCAGACCCTGGTCGGCAGGACGGGCGTCTTCACGAACGTCAATGTCACGGCCGCCCCCGGGGTGAGCGACGCACAGCTGAAGCGGAGCGTGGCGGCCCGACTCGGCGGCGGCTACAAGGTGCAGACCGCCAAGGAGGTCTCGGATGCCAACCAGAAGAGCATCGCGAGCTTCCTGAACGTGATGAAGTACGCGATGCTCGGCTTCGCCGGGATCGCCTTCCTCGTCGGCATCTTCCTGATCATCAACACCTTCTCCATGCTGGTCGCCCAGCGCACCCGCGAGATCGGCCTGATGCGGGCCATCGGATCCTCGCGGCGGCAGGTCAACAACTCCGTGCTGGTGGAGGCTCTGCTGCTCGGAGTGTTCGGGTCGGTGCTCGGCGTCGGGGCGGGCGTCGGCATCGCGGTGGGCCTGATGAAGCTCATGGGGTCGATGGGCATGCAGCTGTCGACCGACGACCTGACGGTCGCCTGGACGACTCCGGTGATCGGCATCGTGCTCGGTGTCGTGGTCACGGTCCTGGCCGCGTACCTGCCCGCCCGGCGTGCCGGGAAGGTCTCCCCGATGGCCGCGCTGCGCGACTCGGGCGGGCCCGTGGACGCGAAGGCCGGCCGGGTGCGGGCCGTCCTCGGAGTCCTCCTCACCGGTGCCGGCGCCGGTGCCCTGTATCTGGCCGCCGTCGGCGGCCAGGCCAAGGCGGGTTCGCTGCGGCTCGGCCTCGGTGTGGTCCTCTCGCTCATCGGCTTCGTCGTCGTGGGCCCGCTGCTCGCGGGCGGTGTGGTCCGGGCGCTCGGCGCGGTCATTCTGCGGATCTTCGGGCCGGTCGGACGCCTGGCCGAGCGCAACGCCCTGCGCAATCCGCGCCGCACCGGCGCGACGGGCGCCGCGCTGATGATCGGTCTCGCCCTGGTCGCCTGCCTGTCCGTGGTGGGCTCCTCGATGGTGGCCTCGGCGACGGACCAGCTCGACAAGACGGTCGGCGCCGACTTCATCGTGCAGTCGGACAGCGGCCAGCTCTTCACCCCCCAGGCGGTGCGGGCGGTGAAGTCGACGCCAGGCCTGAAGCGGGTCACCGAGTACCGGATCCTGGACGTCTCGCTGACCACGCCCGACGGCCGTACGACCGCGAAGGAGACGGTCAACGCCGCCGACCCGACGTATGCGCAGGACCTGCGGACCACGACGGTCGCCGGGAACCTCGCGGACGCCTACCGGCCCGACTCGATGTCCGTCTTCGAGGGCTTCGCCAAGGAGCACGGCATCCGGCTCGGCTCGAAGGTCACGGTCGACTTCCGGGACGGCAAGACGGCCAGGCTGACGGTCCGCGCGATCACCAGCGACGATGTCGTGATCGACAAGGGCGCGATGTACGTGTCGACCGCGACGGTGGCGAAGTATGTGCCGGCCGACAGGATGCCGCTCGACATGCTGGTCTTCGCCTCGGCCGAGGACGGGCAGCAGGCCGCCGCGTACAGGTCGCTGAAGTCGGCGCTGCACGACTATCCGCAGTACACGGTCCGTGACCAGACCGACTTCAAGAAGACACTGAAGGACCAGATCGGCCAGCTGCTGAACATGATCTACGGTCTGCTGGCCCTCGCGATCATCGTCGCGGTCCTGGGTGTGGTGAACACGCTGGCGCTGTCGGTGGTGGAGCGCACACGGGAGATCGGCCTGATGCGCGCGATAGGCCTCTCACGCCGCCAGTTGCGCCGGATGATCCGCCTGGAGTCGGTGGTGATCGCCCTCTTCGGCGCCCTGCTGGGGCTGGGCCTGGGCATGGGCTGGGGCGCGACGGCCCAGAAGCTCCTCGCCCTGCAGGGCCTGAAGGTCCTGGAGATCCCGTGGCCCACGATCATCGCGGTCTTCATCGGTTCGGCGTTCGTGGGTCTGCTCGCGGCCCTGGTCCCGGCGTTCCGGGCAGGCCGGATGAACGTGCTGAACGCGATCGCCACGGAGTAGCCGGCCGACGGGGACAGAGGGACAGAGGGACAGGGGGATACGGGGATACGGGGACCACGGGGATACGCGGACACGGGGGCGCGCCCGGTGCCGGGGAGCAGCGGCTCTCCGGCACCGGGCGCCGCCCCGCCCCGCAGCCGCTGGGCCGTGGCTTCCTCGCACCGTGCCGCAGGGCGGGGCGGCGCCCCTCGGTCCCTCCGGCTTCTCGTCCTTACCGGAATCCCTGGACTCAGGCCAGGGAGCACGTCAAGGGGGAGGGGCTTGTCCACGGCAAGCCCCGGCATCGGCGAATCCGGCGTCGTACGCTGGACACCCCCGGCCCCCGAAACCTCGTGGCCGGGTGTTCGTGTTGCCCACCCGGGACGGGATATGCCCTCATGAGCCTGCACGGTCTGCTCGACACCGTCGTCAAGGACGCCGCACTCGCGGAAGCGGTCACGGCCGCGACCGACGGCAACCGGATGCATGTCGACCTGGTCGGCCCCCCGGCCGCGCGCCCCTTCGCCGTGGCCGCGCTGGCCCGGGACGCGGGCAGGCCCGTCCTCGCGGTGACCGCGACGGGACGCGAGGCCGAGGACCTCGCCGCCGCGCTGCGCTCCCTGCTGCCGCCGGACCGCGTCGCGGAGTACCCGTCGTGGGAGACGCTCCCGCACGAGCGGCTCAGCCCGCGCAGCGACACCGTGGGCCGGCGCCTCGCCGTCCTCAGACGCCTCGCCCACCCACGTCAGGACGACCCGGAGACCGGCCCGGTCTCCGTCGTCGTCGCCCCCATCCGCTCCGTGCTCCAGCCCCAGGTCAAGGGCCTGGGCGACCTGGAGCCGGTCGCCCTGCGCAGCGGACAGCAGGCCGATCTGAACGACGTGGTGGACGCCCTGGCGGCGGCCGCGTACTCCCGCGTCGAGCTGGTCGAGAAGCGCGGCGAGTTCGCCGTGCGCGGCGGCATCCTGGACGTCTTCCCGCCCACCGAGGAACACCCGCTGCGCATCGAGTTCTGGGGCGACGACGTCGAGGAGATCCGCTACTTCAAGGTCGCCGACCAGCGCTCCCTGGAGGTAGCCGAGCACGGCCTGTGGGCGCCGCCGTGCCGTGAGCTGCTGCTCACGGAAGAGGTGCGCGGGCGGGCCGCCGCGCTCGCCGAACAGCACCCCGAGCTGGGCGAACTGCTCGGCAAGATCGCCGAGGGCATCGCCGTGGAGGGCATGGAGTCCCTCGCCCCCGTGCTCGTCGACGACATGGAGCTGCTGCTCGACGTCCTGCCCCAGGGCGCGATGGCCGTGGTGTGCGACCCGGAGCGGGTGCGGACACGGGCCGCTGACCTGGTCGCGACCAGCCAGGAGTTCCTCCAGGCGTCCTGGGCGGCCACGGCGGGCGGGGGCGACGCCCCGATCGACGTCGGCGCGGCCTCCCTGCGGTCCATCGCGGACGTCCGGGAGCGCGCCCGTGAGCTGGGCATGATGTGGTGGTCGGTGTCGCCGTTCGCGGCGGGCGACGAGGACCTGGGCTCCCTCGACGGGGACACCCTCAAGCTCGGCATGCACGCCCCGGAGACCTACCGCGGTGACACCGCGAAGGCGCTCGCCGACACCAAGGGCTGGCTCGCCGACGGCTGGCGCGCGGTGTTCGTGACGGAGGGGCACGGTCCGGCCTCCCGCACGGTCGAGGTGCTGGGCAACGAGGGCATCGCGGCCCGCCTGGACGCCGACCTCGGTGCGCCGTCCCCGTCACTGGTGCACGTGGCGTGCGGCTCGATCGAGTACGGCTTCGTGGATCCGGCCCTCAGGCTCGCCGTCCTCACGGAGACCGACCTCTCCGGCCAGAAGACCGCCGGCCGCGACGGCGCCCGGATGCCGGCCCGCCGCCGCAAGATGATCGACCCGCTCACCCTGGAGTCCGGCGACTACATCGTCCATGAACAGCACGGCGTGGGTCGCTACATCGAGATGGTGCAGCGCACCGTCCAGGGCGCGACCCGCGAGTACCTGGTGGTGGAGTACGCCCCCGCCAAGCGCGGCCAGCCCGGTGACCGGCTCTACATCCCCACCGACCAGCTCGAGCAGATCACCAAGTACGTCGGCGGCGAGGCCCCGACCCTGCACCGCCTGGGCGGCGCCGACTGGACGAAGACGAAGGCGCGCGCGAAGAAGGCGGTCAAGGAGATCGCCGCGGACCTGATCAAGCTGTACAGCGCGCGGATGGCGGCGCCCGGCCATGCCTTCGGTCCGGACACGCCGTGGCAGCGGGAGCTGGAGGACGCGTTCCCGTACGCGGAGACCCCGGACCAGCTCACCACGATCGCCGAGGTCAAGGACGACATGGAGAAGTCGGTCCCGATGGACCGCCTGATCTGCGGCGACGTGGGCTACGGCAAGACGGAGATCGCGGTCCGGGCCGCCTTCAAGGCGGTGCAGGACGGCAAGCAGGTGGCGGTCCTCGTGCCCACCACGCTCCTGGTGCAGCAGCACTTCGGCACGTTCTCCGAGCGCTACTCCCAGTTCCCGGTGAAGGTGAAGGCGCTGTCCCGCTTCCAGACCGACACGGAGGCGAAGGGGGTCCTGGAGGGCCTGCACGAGGGCTCGGTGGACGTCGTGATCGGCACGCATCGGCTGTTCTCGTCGGAGACGAGGTTCAAGGACCTCGGCCTCGTCATCGTCGACGAGGAGCAGCGCTTCGGTGTCGAGCACAAGGAGCAGCTGAAGAAGCTGCGCGCGAACGTCGACGTCCTGACCATGTCCGCGACCCCGATCCCCAGAACCCTGGAGATGGCGGTGACGGGCATCCGCGAGATGTCCACGATCACGACCCCGCCGGAGGAGCGCCACCCGGTGCTGACCTTCGTCGGGCCGTACGAGGAGAAGCAGATCGGCGCCGCCATCCGCCGTGAGCTGCTGCGCGAGGGCCAGGTCTTCTACATCCACAACCGGGTGGAGTCGATCGACCGGGCCGCAGCGCGGCTGCGCGAGATCGTGCCGGAGGCGCGCATCGCCACGGCCCACGGCCAGATGTCCGAACAGACGCTGGAGCAGGTGGTCGTGGACTTCTGGGAGAACAAGTACGACGTGCTGGTCTCCACCACGATCGTCGAGTCGGGCATCGACATCTCCAACGCCAACACGCTGATCGTGGAGCGCGGCGACAACTTCGGCCTCTCCCAGCTGCACCAGCTCCGCGGCCGCGTCGGCCGGGGCCGCGAGCGCGGCTACGCCTACTTCCTGTACCCGCCGGAGAAGCCGCTGACGGAGACGGCCCACGAGCGTCTGGCGACCATCGCCCAGCACACGGAGATGGGCGCGGGCATGTACGTGGCGATGAAGGACCTGGAGATCCGCGGCGCGGGCAATCTGCTCGGCGGTGAGCAGTCGGGCCATATCGCGGGCGTCGGCTTCGACCTGTACGTACGGATGGTCGGCGAGGCGGTCGCGGACTACCGCGCGTCCCTGGAGGGCGGCGTGGAGGAGGAACCGCCGCTGGAGGTCAAGATCGAGCTGCCGGTCGACGCGCACGTCCCGCACGACTACGCGCCCGGCGAGCGGCTGCGCCTCCAGGCCTACCGTGCGATCGCCTCCGTGAACTCGGAGGAGGACATCAGGCACGTACGCGAGGAACTGACCGACCGCTACGGCAAGCTCCCGGAGCCCGTCGAGAACCTCCTGCTGGTCGCCGGCCTGCGCATGCTCGCCCGCGCGTGCGGCGTCGGCGAGGTCGTCCTTCAGGGCAACAACATCCGCTTCGCACCGGTGGAGCTGAGGGAGTCCCAGGAGCTGCGGCTCAAGCGCCTGTATCCGGGAACCGTCATCAAGCCGGCCCTCCACCAGATCCTGGTGCCCCGCCCCAAGACCGCGAAGGTGGGCGGAAAACCACTGGTCGGGCGGGAACTGCTGGGCTGGGTCGGGGAGTTCCTGACGTCGATCCTGGGGTCGTAGGCCGGGCCGCCGTTCGGGCCATCGTGCCGTTCCCGGGCCGGCCCGCCACCGACCGCACGCCCGGCGTGCATCGGTTGCCCACGGGGCAGTCGTATGAGCGGACGTACCGGCGGCTACGGTGAGACGGGGCACGCCGCGCTCGTGCGGGGCGGTCCGGACGAGCGGTAGGGGCAAGGGGAGGGCTTGGTGTGCAGCAGTTGAGGGGTGGGGTCGTCGTCGCTGCCCTGGTCGTGGTCACCGTGACCGGCTGCCAGGGGATCGACGTGCCGGAGGCGGGTTCGTCCTCCGGTTCCTCCGCGGCGGGGGCCGGTGACGGCCGTGCCGTCAGCCCGCTGGACAACCCGGACGGCACGAAGCCCGGGCTGGCGGCCATCACCTCGGACGCCGACCGGGCGAAGGCGCGGGCGCTGATCGGGAAGGTGGCGACCAAGGGACGCGGCCCGAAGACGGGCTATGCCCGGGACAAGTTCGGATACGCGTGGATGGACTCGGCCCCCGGTGGCATCCCCTACGCCCACAACGGGTGCGACACGCGGAACGATCTCTTGAAACGCGATGGCGAGAAAGTCCGCTTCCGGGCTGGCTCTGACTGCGTCGTCACCTCCCTGACGCTGCACGACCCGTACACCGCGAAGACGATCGAGTGGACCAAGTCCCGTGCCACCACGGTCCAGATAGACCACGTCATGCCGCTGTCCTACGACTGGCAGATGGGCGCTTCCCGCTGGACGAAGGGCAAACGGGAGGACATCGCCAACGATCCGCTCAACCTGATCCCGGTGGACGGAGCGGCCAACGGGGCCAAGAGCGATTCCGGTCCGGCGACCTGGCTGCCCCCGGACAAGCGGATCCGTTGCTCCTACGCGGTGCGCTTCGCCCAGGTGTCGCTGAAGTACGAGCTTCCCGTGACGGTGGCGGACCAGCGGATGATGCTGGAGCAGTGCGGCGGTTGACCCGCCGGGCCGACGGCTGCGGGGGCGCCTCGCTCCCGTGCGCCACCGCACGGGCGGCGCACGGGGACGGGCCGGGCCGTGCGGGTCAGCCGCCCAGCTTGTCCAGGTCGAGGACCTTGCCCTTGGGCGCGTCGGCCGGCACCCGCTGCTCGTAGTCGGTGAAGGTGAGCGTGCCCGGATCCTTCTTGGAGGTGCTCGTGATCTTCAGGAGGTACGGCTTGCCCTGCGTGGCGATGTAGAGCGTGTAGCGGTCCTTGCCGTCCTTCTCGTGCAGAACGATCGCCGGGGTGCCGTCGACCGTGGTCGTCGCGCCGCGCGTCGCGTCGGAGTTCACGTGCTGGGCGTCCCCCAGCACCGTGTCCAGGTCGCAGAAGCCCGCGATCTCCTTGGCGTCCTTGCCCTTCGCCGCCATCTTGGTCCACTTGCCGGCCATCATGGACACGACCGCGTCGGTGTTCGCCTTGGAGTCGCCCTTGCCCTGCGCACGCAGGAACGCCTCGTCGTACTTCATGTAGACGGTGTCGCCGGTCTTGATCAGGTCGGCCTTGCCCTGCCCGCCCATGGCCAGGGTGCCGGCGCACTCGCCCTTCTTGTTCAGGGCCATGTCGATCCGGATGGTGCTCTCCCCGTCGGGGACGTCTCCCGTCATGCGCAGTGACGTGGCGCCGGTGGTGGCCTTCACGGCCCGGTCGGCGATCTCGCCGCCGCTGAGTCCGGCGAACGGGCCCTTGGGCTTGTCGTCCGCCGAGTTCTGGCCGGGCAGGCAGCCGGTGAGTCCCGCGGTGGCCGCGGCGGCGAGGCAGAGGGCGGCAATTGCGGTGCGACGCATGAGAGTTCCTTGAGGTGAAGTGACGTGCGGTGAGGTGGCGTGGGGTGAGTGCGGTGGGCTGACTGCCGTGCGGTGAGTGCCGTGCGCCGAGTGCTGTGCGTGGAGAGGGCGCAGGAGGAGCCGAGCCGAAGGGCGGCCAGGTCGCGGGGCGGGCGGTCAGGGAGTCGCTGCCGCCCGGGACGTCCCCGGCGCGCCGCCGTCCCCGCGCGTGAGGCCGGACGTGCCCCCGGCCGTGGGGCCGAAGGAGGATTCCGGGTGCGCACCGGCGGACACGGACGGGGTTCCGCCGGTCTCGTGCCGGGGCGCCTTCTGCCTGTCCACTCTGTCGGCGTGAGCCGATACCGTGCCGATGACGACGAGGCCGACGACGGCCCCGAGCGCGATTCTGCCCTTCATGGCCACGGTTGTTCCCTCCCCTGTTCGGGGTGCTCGCCGCTGCGGCGAGCACCCTTTCACGAGGTCAATAAGAGCAGAGGCTGTGAACCGAGTCAACATGAGTATCGCGACGGTCTCTATACACGGGCGTGAAGGGGTGGATCTTGTGCATCTCGGTATGCTCGACGCCACAGACCAATAGCCGGGAGCCGGAAGGCGAAGGGCGAAAGGCGAAGGGCGCAAAGGCCGGAGCGCCGGACGACGCCCGGTGCCGAACAGGGCAGAGGGGAGCCGGGCGGGTGCAGGACAACGGGACAGAGGTGACCGCCGCCGGAATCGCCCGGCTCGCGGGAGTCGGCCGTGCCGCCGTGAGCAACTGGCGCCGACGCCACGCCGACTTCCCCAAGCCGGTGGGGGGCACCGAGACCAGTCCCTCCTTCGCGCTCGCCGAGGTCGAGAACTGGCTGCGCCGTCAGGGCAAGCTCGCCGAGGTGCCCCTGCGGGAGCGCGTCTGGCAGCAGGTCGCCGGCCACCCGGAGGGCCCCGTCACGGCGCTCGTCCACGCGGGCTGTGTCCTCGTGCTCGTCCACGACCGGCCCACGGTCTGGAAGGAGGCGAGCGCCGGCTCCGACGCCCGCCTGGCCGCACTGCTGCCCACCGCCCTCGAACAGGTGCTCACCCCCCGCCTCGGCATCCTCCGCAGGCCGGGCGTGCCCTTCCCGACACCGGACGAACTCCTCCCGTCGGCCCCGCTGCTGCGCGGCGCCGCGGACCTCGCCGCGGAACTGGGCCCCGAGGAGGCGTACGAGTTCCTGCTCGGCCGGCACCTCGACGCCAACCCCCGCCAGTACACGCTCACCCCGGCCGGGCTTGCCGCGCTGATGGCCGACCTCGCGGGGCCCGCCCGCAGCGTCCTCGACCCGGCCTGCGGTACCGGCGCCCTGCTGCGCGCCGCCGCCGCCACGCCCGGCCGGGAGCCGAGCGGCCAGGAGCCGAGCGGCCGGGAACTCCGCGGCCAGGACAGCGATCCCGGGCTGGCCGCGCTCACCGCTCTGCGTCTGACACTGCACACGAAGGCCGTCGTGCGCACGGCCGCGGGCGACAGCCTCAGGGCCGACGCGTTCGACACCCTCAGGGCGGACGCCGTGCTGTGCCATCCGCCGTTCAACGAGCGCAACTGGGGTCACGACGAACTCGCCTACGACCCCCGCTGGGAGTACGGCTTCCCGGCGCGCACGGAGTCCGAACTCGCCTGGGTGCAGCATGCGCTGGCCCGTCTGCGGGACGGCGGCACCGCCGTGCTGCTGATGCCGCCCGCCGCCGCCTCCCGGCGCTCGGGCCGCCGTATCCGCGCCGACCTGCTGCGCCGTGGCGCCCTGCGCGCGGTGATCGCCCTGCCGGCGGGCGCGGCGCCCCCGTACAACATCCCGCTGCACCTGTGGGTGCTGCGCCGACCCGGGAAGGCGCCCGCGCAGCCCGAGTTGCTGCTCACGGACGCCGGCGCGCTCGACCCCGAGGGGCGCGGCGGCCCGGACTGGCCGGCCGTGCGCGACGCCGTCCTCGGCGCCTGGCGCCCGTTCGCCCGGACCGGCACCGCGCCGTCGGTGCCGGGGGTGAGCCGCTCCGTGCCGGTCATCGAACTCCTCGACGACGACGTCGACCTGGCCCCCGCCCGCCACCTCCCGCCGCCCTCGGCCGGTGGCGGAGCCCGCGAACTCGCCGCGCTGCGCACCCGCCTCGACGAGACCCTCCGGCTCACCGTCGACCTCAACCCGCCCGCGTACGGCACCGCGGAGGGGACCCGCTGGCCGCTCACGACCGTCGGTGAACTCGCCCGGGGCGGCGCCCTGGTGATGCGCACCGGTGGACACGGCCCCCACACGCGCGTACTCACCGACCACGACGTCCTCGCCGGCACCGTGCCCTCCGGAACCCTGCCCGGGACGGGGGAGGATCCGGTCCTCGTCGCGGAGGGCGACGTGGTCGTGCCCGTGCTCGGCGGCGGTGCCGTCGCCCGCGTGATCGACGCGGCGACCGCGGGAGCCGCACTCGGGCGCAATCTGACGCTGCTGCGCCCGGACCCGGCGGCGCTCGACCCCTGGTTCCTCGCCGGCTTTCTGCGCGGCACCGCCAACAACCGGCAGGCCAGCAGCTACGCCTCCACCGCGACCCGGCTCGACGTGCGCCGGCTCCAACTGCCCCGGCTGCCGCTGGACCAGCAGCGCCGCTACGGTGAGCGGTTCCGTGCGCTCGCCGGGTTCGAGGACGCCCTGCGTCTGGCCGGCCGCCTCGGCGAGCAGCTCGTCCGCGGCCTGTACGACGGACTGACGGACGGCACGGTCGGGGCCTGAACGACGGACTGACGGACGGCACGGTCGCGCCGGACCGACGGCACCGGAGGCCCGGACCCCCGCGCCCGTGCCGTCGCGCGCCCCCGCCCGCGCCCGGGATCCGGTACGGATACGGTTCCGGACCACTCTGGACCGTCTGTTGGAGCCGGGCTATACGCTCGGACCTGGACACTCGTACGTCCGTCCCCATCCGGTCCCAGGAGCAGTCATGTACGGCCACGGCGCGGCACCGCCACCCCGCTCGTTCGGCGCGGTCATCGTCCTGCGCGTGCTGTTCGCCACCGCCGGCTTCCTCAGCTGCGGACTCCTCGCGTGCGTCCCGCTGTTCCGGGTCGCCGTGCTGCGCGACAAATGGACGGACTGGCTCCTGGCCTGGATCAGCATCCCCGTGTCCATCGGCTTCCTCGTGGTCGTCGGCTCCGTCCCGGAGAGCGACTACCGGAGTGACGTGGCGATCGCGGCCGCGCTCATCCTCGGCGCCGCCAGCGGGGCGTACTTCGTCACGTTCGACATACGTCACCACCGCGCCCTGCCGCCCACCGGCATGACGCCCCCGCCGGCCACCGCCTATGCGCCGCCCCAGCCGGGCTACGGCTACCCCGCCGCGGCGCCCTACCCCGCCACCCCGCCGGCGCAGACCCCGCCGCCCCTGTACCCGCCGCCTCCGCAGCCGCAGCGCCCCGCGCCCGCCCGCATCGACCAGGTCCGGGCCGAACTCGACGAACTGAGCGACTATCTGCGCAGGAACGAGGACGGCAGGTGAGCGTGACGTCCGGACGCCTCGTCGCACAGCGCTACGAGCTGTCCACGCTCATCGGCCAGGGCGGCATGGGCCAGGTCTGGACGGCGTACGACCAGCGCCTGGACCGGCGCGTGGCCGTCAAGCTGCTGCGGCCGGACAAGGTCGCGGGCCAGGAGGCCGACGAGCTGCGCCGCCGGTTCCTGCGTGAGTCCCGGGTCACCGCCCAGGTCGACCACCCGGGTCTGGTCACCGTCCACGACGCGGGCAGCGAGGGCGAGGAGCTGTACCTCGTGATGCAGTACGTCGACGGGGCCGACCTCGCCGACCATCTCGCCGAGCACGATCCGTATCCCTGGCCGTGGGCGGTGGCTGTCGCGGCGCAGCTGTGCGCGGTGCTGTCCGCCGTGCACGCGGTGCCGATCGTCCACCGCGATCTGAAGCCGCGCAACGTCATGGTCAAGCAGGACGGCACGGTCACCGTCCTCGACCTCGGTGTGGCGTCGGTGATGGACACGGACACGACCCGCCTCACCCACACCGGCTCCCCGATCGGCTCGCCCGCCTATATGGCCCCCGAGCAGGCGATGGGCGGCGCGGTCGGCCCGTACACCGATCTGTACGCGCTCGGCGTGCTCATGCACGAACTCCTCAGCGGCGACGTGCCGTTCGCGGGGTCGACCGCGCTCGGCGTGCTGCACCGCCATCTGTACGAGCCCCCGGTGCCGTTGCGCCGGCTGCGCCTTGAGGTGCCCGAGGCGCTGGAAGCGCTCGTGCTGCGGCTGCTCGCCAAGGACCCGCAGCACCGCCCGGCCTCGGCGCAGGAGACATACGAGCAGTTGCTCCCGCTCCTGCCCGCTCGCGGCATGCCCTCGGGAGCCCCCCTCGACCCCACGCGCCCCTTTCTGCGCCCGCACGCCCCATGGCCGGACCGGGCACGCACTCCGGCGCCCCGGCCGCAGGCCGCGCCGGCGGCCGGGAAAACCGATGTCGCGGGCGCCGTCGACGAGGTCAAGCGCCTCCTCGGGGAGGGCCGTATCACCCAGGCGGTGGACATCCTCGGCGCGATCCTCCCGGCGGCAGCCGCCCAGCACGGGGAGCACTCGCCGGTCGTCCGCACCCTGCGCAAGCAGTACGCGGCCACCCTCATGGACGACGGCCAGTACCGGCGCGCGCTGCCCGAACTGCGCCGCCTCGCCGACGAACGCGCGACCGAGGCCGGCCAGGCCGATCCCCAGTCCCTGCGCTTCCGTTACGAGATCGCGCAGTGCCTGGAGCAACTGGGCGAACCGGCGGCGGCGCTCGCCGAGTACCGGGCGCTGCTGCCGTACTACGAGAACCAGTACGTCGCGGGGGACCCGGAACTCGCCCATGACGTCCGCCGTCGTATCGGTCATCTGCTGCTCGCCCTCGGCGACCGCGCCGCAGCCCACGACACCCTCGTACGGCTGCTGCACGATGTCGAACGCCTGCGCGGACCGGGGCATCCGCTGGCCGGGGACCTCCGGCGGACCCTGCAGTGGCTGGGACAGGTCCGCGGCTGAGGCGGCCGGGGTCCCTCAGCGGCCACGCCTTCGCCCGGGACTGTCCGCCGGCCGCACCGGAAGGCGCAGCGGCCGGGCGGTACACAGGTCATGCGCGGATATGCGAATCGTCAAGGGTTCACCAAGTCGCCTGCCACGTGCGGCGGCAGGAGGATCCCGTCGGATGCGCCCCGGTCCCGCCGGTGTAGTTTTCAGCCATCCTCGGATGTCTGTGCGAGCACCGTCACGGACGCGGTCGCGCGGGAGTCGCGCCGCTGCCGGGGGCTCAGGGTTCCTTTTCCGGCGGACGCCGCGCGTGCCGCCTGTCGTGAAGTGGGGTGGGGATGGCCGGCCATCGGCAGTCCAGGAAGTTCCGATACATCGCGTGGGCGGCGGCGGGGGCCGCCGTCGTCGCGGGCGCGGGGATCGCGGCGCAGACCTCGATGGCCGCGACGACCTGGCCCGCGCAGAAGACGTTCACCGGACACGCCTTCGACACCTGCACCGCGCCGTCGCTGTCCGCGATGAAGGCCTGGCACGACGGTTTCTACGGTGCCGCCGCCGTCTACGTCGGCGGCAAGAACCGCGGCTGCAACCAGCCGAACCTGACCGCTTCCTGGGTGAAGTCGGTCAGCTCCGTGGGCTGGAAGCTCATCCCGATCTACGTCGGCGCCCAGCCGCCCTGCCAGACCAGCTCCAACCCCGAGAAGCTCACCGCCGCCACCGCCACCTCCCTCGGGACGAGCGACGCCTCGGACGCGGTGGCCAAGGCGTCGGCCCTCGGCATCAAGGCCGGCAGCCCGATCTACCTCGACATGGAGCCGTACGACACCACCAACACGTCGTGCAACAACGCCGTGCTGGCCTA
This sequence comes from Streptomyces sp. NPDC002513, assembly GCF_053595355.1. Lineage (NCBI taxonomy): Bacteria > Bacillati > Actinomycetota > Actinomycetes > Kitasatosporales > Streptomycetaceae > Streptomyces > Streptomyces sp. NPDC002513. Next base: position 75,759 of record NZ_JBSFXK010000006.1, read on the forward strand.
TGTGCGCGCCTTCGACAAGCAACTGCACGCCAAGACGTACCGGGCCGGCTTCTACGGCTTCACCAGCTCCAGCGCCAAGGCCATCGCCACCGCCAAGGACAAGACCGACCTGCCGGGCAACCTCTGGTACGCCCTGTGGGACAAGAACTACACCACCACCACGGACTGGCCGTGGGGCTCCACCCAGTACACCAACCACAGCCGTGGCCACCAGTACATGGTCAACAGCAAGGAGACCCGCGGCGGTTACACGCTCACCGTGGACCGCGACGCCTGGGACGCACCGGTCGCCATCACCGGCTGAACCGGCCGGACCGGCCGGAGAAGGGGCCCGGGCCACCGGGCCCCCGGCGGAACGAGGGGTGTGCACGGGCCGAGGGTGCCCGAAGTCCCGGTGAATCGTTGGTCGTACGGGTTGGCCAGAGCCTGGCCACTGCCTACCATCGATCATCGCAAGACCTTGTGCACCGTCGCACAATCTCCTCGGGAGGCCACCTTGCACCGCCGTCGCACCGCGATCGCCGTCAGCGCCGCCCTCGTCGCGGCCCCTGTCCTCACCGCGTGCGGTGACACCGAGCACCCTGGTGCCGCGGCCGTCGTCGGAGGCGAGCGGATCACGGTCGCCCAGTTGGAGGGCCGGGTGAAGGAGGTGCGCGCGGCTCAGCGCGCCGCCACCCCGGACGACACCCAGTACCAGCAGACGATCGCCCGGACCAGCGCCCTTGCCCGCGACACGCTCCACAGCCTGGTCCTCGACCGGGTCCTGGCCCGCGCGGCCAAGGACGCGGGCGTGTCCGTCAGCCGCCGCGACGTCGACCAGATGCGGACCGGCCTGGAGCAGCAGGCGGGCGGCGCGCGGGCGCTGCAGTCGATCTGGCTGGAGCAGTACGGGGTGGCGCCCCGGCGCATCGACGACAACCTCCGCACCGAGGTCGAGGCGCAGAAGCTGGCCGCCGCGCTCGGCGCCGACATGAACACGACCGACGGCAAGGCCACCTTCTGGAAGGCGATGGCACAGGCGTCCAAGGAACTGAACATCGACCTCAATCCGCGCTACGGCACCTGGGACGTGCAGAAGAGCAGCCGGGTGGACGCGAAGACGCCCTGGGTCAAGGAGGCCACGGCGGCCGGGGCGGGGCAGACGGCGTAGCCGGGCGCGCCGGACGGCGTGTCGGTGACGCACGGCGCCGGAACCCGGCGGGGCCGTCCAGCGGCCTGTGGAAAACCTCCGGGGGCGTCGGTGCCGTGGGTTACGTTCGAGGGGTGAACGCAACCAGCTTCGAAGGCGCCCCCGACCAGGGCCGGGACGCGGAGGCATCCGCCGCCCCCGGCCGGGCCGTCCTGCTCACCACCAGCCACCGGGTCGCTCCCGGGCTGCTGTCCTGGCCCGCGTGGCAGGTGCTGCGCGACGCCGACCGGGTCCTGTGCGCGGACGGCGCGCACCCGCAGGTGCCGTATCTGCGCGAGGCGGGCATAGCCGTCGAGCAGGGCACCCCGACCGCGCAGGAACTGGTCGACGCCTGTGCCGGCGGCCGCACGGTGGTCGTCGTCGCGACCGGCGAGGGCGAGCCGCACCTCACCGACGGCCTGGCCCGGCTGGCGGGCTCGGGGCGGGTGCGGATGCCGGAGCTGGAGCTGCTCCCCGCCTCCTACGACCTTCCGGGCTCTCGCCTGCTCGACCTGGTGCAGGTCATGGACCGCATCCGCGCCGAGTGCCCCTGGTCCTCGCAGCAGACCCACAAGGGCCTCGCCAAGTACGGCATCGAGGAGGCGTACGAGCTGGTCGAGGCGATCGAGGCGGGCGACCGGGAGGAACTGCGCGAGGAGCTGGGCGACGTCCTGCTCCAGGTCGTCTTCCACGCCCGGATAGCCGAGGAGGACCCGGACGCCCCCTTCTCCATCGACGACGTGGCGGGCGGCATCGTCGCCAAGCTGATCCACCGCCATCCGCATGTCTTCGGCGACGAGACCGCGACGACACCGGAGGAGGTCAAGGAGCACTGGCTGCGCACCAAGGCGATCGAGAAGCGGCGCACGTCGGTGACGGAGGGCGTCCCCCTGGGGCAGCCGGGCCTGGCCCTGGCGGCGAAGCTGTCCTCCCGGGTGCGCTCGGCGGGCCTGGACGTGCCGCTCCCGCAGGGCGAGGGCATCGGCTACGAACTGCTGGCGCTCGCCGCGCACGCGGAGGCGGAGGGGGTGGACCCGGAGGCGGCCCTGCGCGCCGCCGCCCGCGCCTACCGGGACGCCGTACGGGCCGCCGAGGGGCTCGGACCCACGACCGAGGAGACCGAACCGGAGGCCGGGGAGCCGGGACCGGAGGCCGAGGGGCACGGGCCGGAGGCGTAGGAGCGGGGACCAAGGGGGTGCGGGCCGGAGGCCGGAGGCGGCGGCTCGGGACGGAGCGGCGTAGGCGGTGGGGCCGGAGACGGGAGGCTCGGGTCGGAGGCTTGGGCGCTGGAGCCGGGGCGGGGGCTCGGGGCGGAGGCTTAGGCGGTGGAGCCGGGGCGGGGCTCGGGCCGGGGCGGGGTGCCGGAGACGGACCTGGCAGGGCGGGGCGGGGCCGCCGTGGATACGGTCGGGGAGTGACCGACCAGCACCAGCCCGCCCGCCCCGCTTCCACCCCCGGCCCCGAACTCTTCACCTGGGAGTTCGCCGCCGACCCCTACCCCGCCTATGCCTGGCTCCGCGAGCACGCCCCCGTGCACCGGACGCGGCTGCCGAGCGGTGTGGAGGCGTGGCTGGTCACCCGTTACGCCGACGCCCGGCAGGCCCTCGCCGACCCGCGGCTCAGCAAGAACCCGGCGCATCACGACGAGCCGGCACACGCCAGGGGGAAGACCGGTATCCCCGGCGAGCGCAAGGCCGAGCTGATGACACACCTGCTCAACATCGACCCGCCGGACCACACCCGGCTGCGTCGGCTGGTCTCCAAGGCGTTCACGCCCCGCCGCGTCGCCGAGTTCGCCCCCCGGGTGCAGGAGCTGGCCGATCAGCTCATCGACCGGTTCGCGGACCGCGGGTCCGCCGATCTCATCCACGAGTTCGCCTTCCCGCTCCCCATCTACGCGATCTGCGACATGCTCGGCGTCCCCCGCGAGGACCAGGACGACTTCCGGGACTGGGCGGGCATGATGATCCGGCACGGGGGAGGTCCCCGGGGCGGGGTCGCGCGGTCCGTGAAGAAGATGCGCGGCTATCTCGCCGACCTCATCCACCGCAAGCGCGAGGCACTGTCCGAGACGCCCGGCCCCGGCGAGGACCTCATCTCCGGGCTCATCCGCGCCTTCGACCACGGCGAGCACCTCACCGAGAACGAGGCCGCCGCCATGGCCTTCATCCTGCTCTTCGCCGGGTTCGAGACCACCGTCAACCTCATCGGCAACGGGACGTACGCCCTCCTGACCCACCCCGGGCAGCGGGCCCGCCTCCAGACCTCGCTCACCCGTGGCGAGAGGGACCTCCTGGAGACCGGTGTCGAGGAACTCCTGCGCTACGACGGCCCGGTCGAGCTGGCCACCTGGCGGTTCGCGACCCGGCCGGTCACCATCGGCGGGCAGGACATCGCCGCCGGCGACCCCGTCCTCGTGGTGCTCGCCGCCGCGGACCGGGATCCGGAGCGGTTCGCCGGCCCCGACGTCCTGGACCTCTCCCGCCGTGACAACCAGCATCTCGGCTATGGGCACGGCATCCACTACTGCCTCGGCGCCCCCCTCGCCCGGCTGGAGGGACAGACCGCGCTCGCCACGCTCCTCACCCGTCTCCCCGACCTGCGACTCGCGGTGGATTCAGCCGATGTGCGCTGGCGTGGCGGGCTCATCATGCGGGGATTGCGCACGCTTCCGGTGGAGTTCACGCCGGTTCCGAAGTGAGGTCATCGCCGTACCGGCGGTGCCGCGGAGTGAGGTGGCGGACACGCCGACGGCCGCGGAAGGGTGACACTTTCTCAATTCCGTGATGTTCACGTGATCTACGCTGCATTAACTTGTGACAAGCGTTCGACTGCGGATACCTTCACGCAGCAACGCGGCGGTATGCCACAGCCGCCGCGTTGGTCACCGCTGTCGCGCGAAAGGCAACCGCATGATCTCCGGGAACGGTCGGCACCGTCGCCCCCGCCAGGCTCCGGCTCTCATTGTCGCGGCAGGGGTCACCGGCTCAGCGATCGCGATCCCGCTCCTCGGTGCCACCGGTGCGAGCGCGGCCAGCGGTACGACCTGGGACCAGGTCGCGGAGTGTGAGAGCGGCGGCTCCTGGAGCGCCGACCACGGCAACGGCCGGTACGGCGGACTTCAGTTGACCCAGAAGGACTGGGACCGGTACGGCGGTCTCGACTACGCCCCCCGTCCCGACCAGGCGAGCCGCTCCCAGCAGATCGCCGTCGCCGAGAAGATCCTCGACCAGCGGGGCGCCTCCGCCTGGGGAGCCTGCGGCCGGGCCTCCGGGCTCAGCAAGGACTCGGCCGCCGCGGACGTCGACACGGGCGTGGGCGACCACTCCTCCCGCAGCGACTCCGTCTTCTTCTCGGACTCCGGGGTGGACTTCGAGCCGTCCGGCTCATCCGGCTCGGCCGGTTCATCCCACTCTTCCGGCTCGTCCCACTCGTCCGACTCATCCCCTTCGCGGCACTCGTCCGGAGCGTCGGACTCGGCCACGTCGTCGTCCTCCTCGTCGCCTTCCTCCTCCGTATCGCCGTCGTCCCCCTCCTCTCCCTCGTCCTCGCCGTCCTCGCCGTCCTCGACGGCGACCGATGACTCGCGCGGTGACGTCGGCGACACGAGCGGGTCCCAGGATTCCCTCGACCCGCTCTCGGTCGCGACGAAGAGTGACGATTCGGGCAAGGCCGGGCAGAGCGGGGCGTCTTCGGCCGGGGGCCGCCACCGTGGCGGCAATGGCGACGAGGGTGACGCGGGCGGCCGTGCGGACGGGTCGTCCGGCCGTCATGCCTCGCGCGGCTCCGCCGCCGCACGCGAGGCGGCCGACGACGCGTACACCGTCCACCGCGGGGACAATCTGTCGGCTATCGCCGACTCCCTTGACCTCAAGGGCGGATGGACCGCGCTGTACGACGCGAACAAGAAGACGGTCGGAGCCGACCCCGACCTCATCCTCCCCGGTCAGAGCCTTGCGGTCACGGTCGGGTTGTCCGGGGGCGGGTCCTGAACTGCCGCCTGGGCGAAGACATTTCACGTCCCACTTCGCGTCGAATGTCCGGTTTGATGAGAGTGAGATATGAGTCTCATAAGCCCTGATCGTCTTTGGAATTCGGCGCAACGACTGCTTACGGTCGTGATCGCTCGCCACAGCGGGCTCCGACGGTCGCAACGCCGAATCCTGCCAGCGGCCGTGTGGGAACAGTCGTCGCGTCAAGCGCCGTAGGCAGGAGCGGGGGACCCAAGGTAGGCGCCGCGCCCGGGAGTTGACCGGGTGCGGCTTGGGGTGGAGCCGCGCACCGGGGAGGTGTGCGGCCGGGCAACTCAACCGGCCCGAACCCGACAGCTCACCTCGCAGGCGTCGGTGAGGGGATCCATCATGCTGTGTTCCGGCAAGAACAAGCACCGCCGTCCGTCCAAGGTCGTCCGCGCCCTCGCGCTCGCCGGTGTCGCCGGCGCCGCCGTCGCCGCCCCGCTGATGGCGGCCGGCAACGCCTCCGCCGCCACCGCCACCCAGTGGGACGCCGTCGCCCAGTGCGAGTCCGGCGGCAACTGGTCCATCAACACCGGCAACGGCTTCTACGGCGGCCTGCAGTTCACCAACTCGACCTGGGCCGCTTACGGCGGCACCGCCTACGCCCCGCGCGCCGACCTGGCCTCCAAGTCCCAGCAGATCGCCGTCGCCGAGAAGGTCCTCGCGGGTCAGGGCAAGGGCGCCTGGCCGGTCTGCGGCACGGGCCTGTCCAGCACTCCCTACGACGGCACCCCGGCCGCCACGGGCAGCTCCGCCGGCTCCGGCACCTCCACGAAGAGCGCCACGCCGAAGAGTGCCGCCCCGAAGAGCACCACCACCCGCTCGACCGAGCAGCAGGCGGCCAGCCGTTCCGCGCAGCGCCCGGCTCCCCAGAAGACCGTCACCACCCCGACCGGCGAGAAGGTCAAGAAGGGCGACGGCGAGTACAAGGTGGTCAAGGGCGACACTCTCAGCGCGATCGCCGAGAAGCACCACGTCCAGGGCGGCTGGGAGAAGCTGTTCCAGCTGAACAAGGACATCGTCGAGGACGCCGACCTCATCTATCCGGGCCAGCAGCTGCACCTGAAGTGACAGCCGCCCGGCGGCGGGCCCCCGGCGTCCCCCTGGCCGCGGCCCTCGCGGCGGGCGTCACCTGAGGACCGCCCCCGTCCCCACGGGCTCCCCGCTCCGGTGCGTTTCCCCCGTACGCACCGGAGCGGGGCTCTTTGCTTTTGCGTCCCCTCTTCGCCACCTCGCCTTTGTTCCGTTGTGGAACAATGCGGACCGTCATCCTCTCCACGGGACGGTCGGTCGGCTGGCCGATGCCCCGGGGCGGTTAGGCTCTAGTCGCTGGGCACACCAGCCCCGCACTTCCCGTGTCACATCCAAGAAGGAGATGCTCGTGCCGTCCATCGACGTCGTCGTAGCCCGGGAAATCCTGGACTCCCGAGGCAATCCCACGGTCGAGGTCGAGGTCGGCCTCGACGACGGCAGCACGGGTCGTGCCGCCGTTCCGTCCGGCGCCTCCACCGGCGCCTTCGAGGCCATCGAGCTCCGTGACGGCGACCCCAACCGCTACCAGGGCAAGGGTGTCGAGAAGGCCGTCCTCGCGGTCATCGAGCAGATCGGCCCGGAGCTGGTCGGCTACGACGCCACCGAGCAGCGCCTGATCGACCAGGCGATGTTCGACCTGGACGCCACCGACAACAAGGGCTCCCTCGGCGCCAACGCCATCCTCGGCGTCTCCCTCGCCGTGGCCCACGCCGCCTCCGAGGCCAGCGACCTCCCGCTCTTCCGCTACCTGGGCGGCCCGAACGCGCACCTGCTGCCGGTGCCGATGATGAACATCCTGAACGGCGGCTCGCACGCCGACTCCAACGTGGACATCCAGGAGTTCATGATCGCCCCGATCGGCGCGGAGTCCTTCTCCGAGGCGCTGCGCTGGGGCACCGAGGTCTACCACACCCTCAAGAGGGTGCTGAAGAGCAAGGGCCTGTCCACCGGCCTCGGCGACGAGGGCGGCTTCGCCCCGAACCTCGGCTCCAACCGTGAGGCCCTCGACCTGATCCTCGAGGCCATCAAGGAAGCCGGCTACGCCCCCGGCACGCAGATCGCCCTCGCCCTCGACGTCGCTGCCTCCGAGTTCTACAAGGAGGGCAAGTACGTCTTCGAGGGCGAGGAGCGCTCCGCCGCCGAGATGACGAAGTACTACGAGGAGCTGGTCGCGGCCTACCCCCTCGTCTCCATCGAGGACCCGCTGTTCGAGGACGACTGGGCCGGCTGGAAGGTCATCACCGACAAGCTCGGTGACAAGGTCCAGCTGGTCGGCGACGACCTGTTCGTCACCAACCCCGAGCGCCTCGCCCGCGGTATCGAGGAGGGCGCGGCCAACGCCCTGCTGGTCAAGGTCAACCAGATCGGCTCGCTGACCGAGACCCTCGACGCCGTCGAGCTGGCCCAGCGCAACGGCTTCAAGTGCATGATGTCCCACCGCTCCGGCGAGACCGAGGACGTCACCATCGCCGACCTGGCCGTCGCCACCAACTGCGGCCAGATCAAGACCGGTGCCCCGGCCCGCTCCGAGCGCGTCGCCAAGTACAACCAGCTGCTGCGCATCGAGGAGATCCTCGACGACGCCGCGGTGTACGCCGGCCGCAGCGCGTTCCCGCGCTTCAAGGGCTGAGCACGCAGGGCAACGCCTTAGCCAGTCGTCCGTACGTCCCCGTACGCGGTCCCGTACCGTGTGCGGGGACGTACGCACGTGTGAAGGGGAGGCGGAAGACATGGCCGTGAAGGACCGTGACCGGTTCTCCACCGCGACCAGGCTGCGGCTGCTCGGAGAGCAGACGGCGGCCCGGGTCTACCGCTCCCAGACCAGACGGCAGGCCCGCCGTTCCCGGCTGACCGGCCGGGCCGCCCTGCTCGCCCTCGTGCTGTGCTCGCTGATCGTGGCGCTCGCGTACCCGATACGGCAGTACGTCTCCCAGCGTGCCCAGATCGCCGATCTGGAGCGGCAGCGGCAGGAGGCCCGCAACCGGGTCGAGCAACTGCGCGACCTCAAGGCGCGCTGGCAGGACGACGCGTACGCGGAGCAGCAGATCCGGCAGCGGCTGCATTATGTGATGCCGGGCGAGACCGGGTACATCGTGGTCGACCCGGACCCGGCCAGGCAGTCCCGCGTGCACCGGACGGCCCTCGCGCGCCCCTGGTACACGGGCGTCTGGGACGGGGTGGACAAGGCCGACGCGTCCGAGCAGTGAACCCGACAGAGCCGACAGAGCCCGACCGTGCCTGACAGAGGCGCACCGGAGCCCGACAGCGACACAAGAGAGACTTCGTACCGCATGGAAACGCCCCCGCCGCCCACCCCGCGCACCGAGCCCACGGACGCGGATGTCGAGGCCATCCAGCAGCAGCTCGGCCGCGCGCCGCGCGGGCTGCGCGCCATCGCGCACCGCTGCCCGTGCCGGCAGCCGGACGTCGTGGAGACGGCGCCGCGGCTCCCCGACGGGACCCCCTTCCCGACGACGTACTACCTGACGTGCCCGCGCGCCGCCTCCGCGATCGGCACGCTGGAGGCGGGCGGCGTCATGAAGGAGATGACGGAGCGTCTGGCGGCCGACCCGGAGCTGGCCGCCGCCTATCGCGCCGCGCACGAGGACTACATCGCCCGCCGCGACGCCATCGAGGTCCTGGCGGGCTTCCCGAGCGCGGGCGGGATGCCGGACCGGGTGAAGTGCCTGCATGTGCTCGTGGCGCACTCGCTGGCCGCCGGTCCGGGCGTCAACCCGCTCGGCGACGAGGCGCTCGCGATGCTGCCGGAGTGGTGGCGCAAGGGGTCGTGTGTGACGCCCGCGGGGCCGCCGCCCGACGACGAGTGGGAGGTGGAGACGACGGACACCGGCTGGTTCGCCGTCCAGCCCGTTCATCTCCCCGCCTCCGGGGAGAGCCAGGCCGGGGAGAGTCGGACCGGAGAGAAGCGGCCCGCGGGAGACGGGTCCGGGGAGAAGGAGAAGGGCAAGTGACACGCGTCGCCGCCGTCGACTGCGGTACGAACTCCATCCGGCTGCTGGTGGCGGACGCCGACCCCGCCACCGGTGAACTCGTCGAGCTGGACCGGCGGATGACCATCGTCCGGCTCGGGCAGGGCGTGGACCGGACCGGGCGCCTCGCCCCGGAGGCGCTCGCGCGCACGTTCGCCGCCTGTCGGGAGTACGCGGAGATCATCAAGGGGTACGGCGCCGAGCGGCTGCGTTTCGTCGCCACGTCCGCCACCCGGGACGCCGAGAACCGGGAGGAGTTCGTCCGCGGGGTCCTGGACATCCTCGGCGTCGAGCCCGAGGTCATCTCCGGGGACCAGGAGGCGGAGTTCTCCTTCATGGGCGCGACCAAGGAGCTGACGGGCCGGGAGGACCTCGCCAGGCCCTTTCTGGTCGTGGACATCGGCGGCGGCTCCACGGAGTTCGTCGTCGGCGACGACCTGGTGCGCGGTGCCCGGTCCGTGGACGTCGGCTGCGTGCGCATGACGGAGCGTCACCTCGTGCACCACGGTGTCGTCAGCGACCCGCCGACCGAGGAGCAGATCGCCGCCATACGGTCCGACGTCGAGGCCGCGCTGGACCAGGCGGAGCGGACCGTGCCGCTGCGCGAGGCGCACACGCTGGTCGGCCTCGCGGGCTCGGTGACCACCGTCGCGGCGATCGCCCAGAACCTCCCCGAGTACGACTCCGAGAAGATCCACCACTCCCGCATCTCCCTGGACCGCGTCCGTGAGATCACCGAGTGGCTCCTCGCGTCCACGCACGCCGAGCGGGCGGCGATCCCCTCCATGCATCCGGGACGCGTGGACGTCATCGGCGCGGGCGCCCTCGTCCTGCTCGCGATCATGGAGCGGATAGGGGCCGCCGAGGTCGTGGTCAGCGAGCACGACATCCTCGACGGCATCGCCTACAAACTGGCAGAGGGTACGACCTGCAGAAACGCGCGCTGACACGACATGGGGCCCCAGACGGTACGCCGTCTGGGGCCCTGCCGTTTCCGCGCCGGGATGTCTACGCACCGCTGTGCGGCCCCGATGCGGAACGTGCGCCACCGTATCCGGCCCGTAAACGTAACTGCAATAGGCAAGGGAATTCGGCAACTTTCTGCCGTGACAGGATGATCATGGGGCCGTGAGCGTAGACGGGTGCTCAATCCTCCGCCCGGCCTCACCGAGTGGCGGCGCCTACTCGCCGACCGCATCCGTGAGGCCCGCATTGGGCGGGGTCTCTCCCAAGAGCAGCTCGCGCACGCTGCCGGGCTTGCCCCCCGCACTGTCGGCGCGGTCGAGTCCGGCCGTGTCGGCACCAGCACGGACAGTCTGTATGCCATCGCCTGGGCCCTTGACGTACCCCTCGCTGACCTCGTGCGCTGACCGGCGCCCGCACATGGAACGGCCCCTGCCAGGGTTCCCGGCAGGGGCCGCGGTACGTGGCGCGTGGGTCAGTTGTCGAACTCGCCGTCCTTCACTCCCGCGATGAACGCGTCCCACTCGGCGCGGTTGTAGAACTGGGTTCCGCCGTCGCGGTCCTTGGTGTCGCGGACGGCTCGTCCGCCGTCGGGCAGCTTGGCGACCTCGACGCAGGCCCCGTTGCCGTTGGTGTAGGAGGACGTGGCCCAAACGAGATCGTCGGCGTTGTGCATGGTCGTGCCTTTCGGTTGGTGGTTCCTTGAACTACCGGCACGTCAGCGCGCGCCGGGGGTCTTCAGCGGTGGCGGCAGCGGGGGCATGCGCAGGGCGGCCATGTGGACGTCATAAGCGGCTCGCCGCCGCGGACGTCCCTGCGGGGCCCCCAGGTGCGGCCGCTGTCGCGGGATACCCGCAGCGTCATCAGCGCCATGGGCTCCGGCTGGGGCAGTGTCTCCGGCCGGGGCAGGAACTCGGACCTCGGAGCGGGCGGTCGTTCCGCCTCGGTGGCGCTCACGACTGGCCCTCATGGGGGTGCCGGCTGATCTCCACGCTGTAGTCGCTGGCCAGTGAGTAGTCGCCAGCCTTCATGGCCGCGGCGCGCTGCCGGTCGAGGGCGGCGCAGATGTCACAGCCGGGCACGGGCTCGGGCGGCGGGGTGGGTTCTGGGAGGTGGACAGGGGGGCTCATGGTGGTCTGGCGGCGCGTACCCTCTGTCATGTCGTCGCTCCTTCGTAGCGTCGGCCATGCCCCCGGGCCGTTAGCGCGGTCGCGGGGGTCTTCTCATGCTGACGGTACGCCTACTTGTTAGGTGTTGTCAGGTGACGTCACCTGACGAGAAGCATTGTCGTATGGCCCCTACGGTCGATATATGACGTTGGATCTCGACGGGCCTGAACCTCTGTACGAGCAGATCGCCGCGATCCTCGCTGCCCGCATCACCGACGGCACGTATCCGCCTCGGCGCCGGGTGCCCTCCGAGGCTGGCATTTGTGACGAGTTCGATGTCTCCCGCCCGACCGCCCGACCGCCCGGGCGGCCGTGCAGCTGCTCGTCGAGCGAGGCCTGATCGTCACGGTGCGGGGCAAAGGCAGCTTTGTGGTGGACTCGCCACCCCGGGCATGACGAAACGCCCCCTGCACGGCCCGCGTTGGGCCGTGCAGGGGGCGTTCGTAGTTCAGCGCTGGAAAAGGGCAGCTACGCCGGCGGCCGCGCCCGCCATACCGCTGATGGCACCTATGGCGCCGAGGGGCCACCGCCGGGTCTTCAACGCTTCGACCTCGACGCGGAGGCTGGCGACGTCCTTTTCTACGTCGGTCCGCAGCTGTTTCACGTCCTCGTCCGTGCGGGCCGTCCGTTCGACCAGGACGGCCAGCGATCCCTTGATCTCGGTCAGACCCGTGCGGATCTCCCCCCTGAGCTCGGCCAGCTCGACCGCGACGGCGGCAGTGGACTCCGGCGCCGTCACTGGCGGCTCGCAGGGACGTCTGCGCGCAGCCAGCTCGGCAGCAGCGCCTGGACGCCGGGCAGCGCCATCACCCGGGCGAGGCCGCCGGCGACCGCGAGGGCGCCCGCGACCCACGGCAGCGCCTGCGGGACGCCGGAGGCGTCGACGATCTCGGGCAGCGTCACCGCGATGCCGACCGTCGTCTGCAGGACGGTGCGGGCGGTGCGCTTCGTCGAGTCCTTCATGGATCGTTCCTCTCAGACGTTGGGGACGTGGAGCGCGGTCCACGAGGTCGGGCCGGGGATGCCGTCGGCGGCCGAGCCGCTGTAGCCGAGCTTGCGCTGCCAGGCGGCGTACGACCGCTCATCGCCAGGCCCCCACACGTCCGCGTCGGCCGAGCTGCGGTAGAGATTGCAGCCGACCGCGACCAGCCGGGCGTGCATGGCCCGGATGATCGGCGACTTGCGGCCCGCGACGAAGAAGCCAGCGCCGGGGAACGGCTCGTAGGTCGGCGGCTGCGGCGGCTTCACCGGCGTGGTGAACGACGGCCAGCTGCCCGGGTCAACGTGGTCGTTCTCCGGCACCTGGCTGTGCGCGTACCAGCCGCCGGCGGTCTCCCAGACGTGCTCGGAGCGGTGTGGGGTGAAGTCGGTGGGGTGGCCCATCGGCCACGCGTCGGGTATGCCGAGGGAGCGGGTCCAGGCGTTGATGTCCGTCCAGCCCTTGCAGGGGGTGTCCGCGAGGGTGGCGTAGGTCTTGCCGTTGTAGCGGGTGTAGGGGAAGAACACCCCTTCGATCTGGATCACGTACTTCCCGGCCCTGTTGGTCCGGGTTCCGCCCGCCAGGTCCACCACGCTCTTGCTGCGGGAGTCGGCCGGGTACAGCTGCGCGATCTGCCCAGTGAACGGGTCCCAGACCAGGTGCGGCGCCATCTGGACGCCGGAGCCGGTGAAGTAGTCGACCAGCGTCTCGAAGCTGATGTGGTCGATGGGCTTGGCCGGGGTGGCGTTCTTGTCCCAGGTGATGTGCGCGATGGCGCGGGCCGGGTACTGGCTGTCGGTGGGTGCGTGGTCGCCGACGTCGTGTCTGACAGCGCCGGGCATCCAGAGGTCGACCATGGTCACAGTCCCTTCGCGGTGAGCCAGGCGTGGGCGGCGAGCGCCATCGCCATGTCGGGATCCGCCGGCGTAGGCGTCGGGGTGGGGGTCGGCTGCGGCGCGGGCGGCGCGTCGGGGAAGGGGTTCGCCTGGCCGGTCATCGCCTGGAAGTCAGCGCCCAGGGCATGCAGATCGAGGCCGGTCGGGGTGACGCCGGCGGCGTTGGCCCACTCGCGGGTGATGACGATCCAGCCCTCGGAGGCGTACCGGTTGAAGAAGCGGCGGGTCATGCGCTGCAGGCGGGCCCAGGTGACGCCGTCCAGGCCGTCCTTGTCGTAGGCCACAACCGGGACGCAGTGCCCGCCGAGGATGCGGGAGCCGCGGACGACGTCCCACACCTCGTCGCCGTTGAACTGGTCTTCGGCACTCTTGGGCAGGGAGAACCCGCCGAGGACCGCGCCGAACAGATCGACGGCGAGAGCGAGCTCGTCGGCGTTGGTGATGTCGACCTCGGCGAACGCGAGGATCTCGTGCCCGGCGAACCCGTTCTTCAGCCAGTGCTCGAGCATCTCCTGCAGGACCACGCCGACGTCCGTGCCCGGCCGGCCGGGCACGTACCCGGAGACCTCGGAGTAGAAGGAGACGACGTCCGCTTCGGAGACCTCGACGGTCTGGCCGCGGCCGTAGGTGGTGACGGTCTCGATGATGTGGGCGCCGCCGGCCGGGCCGCAGTCGCCGATCTGGTCGTTCCCGTACATGGGCCAGTCGGGGACGCGGCTGGCCCAGTCCGCGGTGGCGGGCGGGGCGGGCAGGGCGCCGGTGAGGTAGTCGCCCAGCTTCAGGCGCGGCTTGGCCTTGACGGGCGGCAGCAGGCCGGGGCGGAAGGTCACGGTCAATGTGGCTCCAGGGCATGAAGAAAGCCCCGGCCGGAGGCGCGGGGCGAGCAGGAACGGCAGGGATCAGGTGGCGGATTCGTACATGAGCGTGATGCGGATCTGAGCGCCGGAGGCGAGCGTCTCGGGGACAGCGGGCGTCATCCACGACAGCGTGGAGTTGGTGCTGCTGGTGCTCATGAACACGCTGGTGGTGGTGGCTCCGGTGCCGATGACGGCGTGGCCGGCCCACCGGCTGCTTCCCAGGACTTCCGCGTTGCCGATCATGAACACGTTGTTGTTGGCGGCGGCGAACGGCAGGCTGAACGAGTAGTTCCCGCTACCGAAGGTGGTGGTGCTGCCCGCGGTGACGTTGATGTGGCAGTACACCGTGCGGCCGACCTTCATGTACCGGCCGGTGATGGTGCCGTTCCCGATGACGGGGTTGGTGGTCGAGGCGGTCCAGGCCGGGGTGTAGACGGTCCAGGCGCCGAAGAAGCTGTTCAGTTGGTCCCGGATCTCCTGGTTCATGATCGCCGCGCTGACGACTTCGCCGACGACCCAGGTACGTGGTGCGAAGGTCACGCCTACACCTCGTTCAGCGGGCCGGGATCCGGCAGCGGGTCGGGGACCAGGTAGGGGTTGGTCGGGTCATCGGGGTTCCACCAGTTCCGCAGGACCGGTGTCTCGGCGGCGAGGCTGTCCTCCACCGCGGCGACGTCCGCAGGGAAGACGATCGCGCACCAGCCCCAGCCGCACTCGGTGCACGCGTACCGGGGATCGGCGGGGGAGACGACCTGTGCGGACCCGCACGAGGAGCAGTCGGCGAGCCACCGGTTCTGGTTGACGCGGGCGTAGTACGACTCGTCGACGGGGTCCGCCGGCGGGATGACGCGGCGGCCCACCCGGGCTTCGTACCAGCTGAAGACCCGTTCGGCGGGCGGCACGTCGTCCCAGGCGTGGGGGTCCGTGCCGGGTGGGGGCAGGTAGAACGTCTCGGCGCGCACGACGGCGATGGGCATGCGGGATCCCTAGTAGGCGAGGCGGGTGGTGGAGTCGAGGACGGAGTAGACGGGGTCGTCCATGACCCACACCGAGTCGGTGACCGAGGCGCTGGTGTGGAACTGGATGACGTGGCTGCGTTCTTTGATCGTCTCGGTGTAGCCCTCGACCGTGACGCGCATCGAGGACACGGGCGCCTGCGAGGGCAGGCTGGTGACGGTGAAGTACGAGCTGATATCGGCGTCGAGGATGGCCTGGTAGGTGGCCATCGTGTACGCCTCGATCGCCACCTCGCGCAGCTCCGGGCCCGGGTCGGCGTACCGGGACACCAGCCAGTACGCCGCGTCCAGGACGCTGTTGTCGGACGTCTTGAGGATGTCGAGGGTCTGTGGGTACGGGCCGTATGCGAGGACCGATTGGGGCGCGGTGACCGTCTGGGTGGCGCCTCCCGGCCGGGACGCGTCGACCGTGTTGACCATCTTCTGATCGTCATCGGCAAAGCTGGTGCCGGGCTCCAGGTCCGCGTAGGCGATCTGGAACGCTTCGGCGGCCGCGGTCGGGTTGTAGCGCACGTCCCGGGACTGGTAGGTCAGGTTGAACTGGTCGCGGGCGGCGAACAGCTTCCCGGACTCGGTGGATTCCACCTCCCGCATCCGTGCCACGACTTGCGTGCCGCCCGGGCCCTGCGACGCGATCGGGTCGAAGGTGCTGCCCACGATGGTCACGTCGACCAGGCCCACGTAGTCGGCCAACCGGGAGATCCGTGTGTCCGCGGTGTCGCCCGCATAGCCGTTGGTGCCTGCGCTGTAGTGCTGGGCCAGGGCGGAGCCGATGGCGGCACTCGCCCCGAACACGGCGACATGGGCAAGGGAGCCGTTCCACAGGCGGGTGCCGCGATAGCCGCCGATGTTCAGGACCCGCTGGTCGGCTCCGAAGGTGACGGAGACGGCGGGGTCCTTGTTGACGCCGTCGACCCACACGACGTTCAGGCGCTGGTCGTAGACGACGTGGTGCCAGTTGCCGTCCGCCAGTCCGCTCGTGCCGCTGACGGTGTATACGGTCAGTGCGCTCGCCCCGGTGACGGTCCATTCGATCTGCAGGGCGCCGGTGGCCGACAGGGACATCACGTGCACGTACTGCAGGTCGGGCGAGTACAGGCCGAAGATGGCCCGGCCGGTCGTTGTGGTCTGGAACCACGCCTCGAACGCGGGGCGGTTGGTGGTGAGCTGCGCTTGGGCGGCCACGCCCAGGTCGGCCGCCAGGTATTTTCCGGCGGTCGCGGTGGACGGGGTGAGGACGGGGGTGCTGTCGCCGGTGGCGGCCGGGCCCGTGCCGGCGCCCATGGTGAGGGTGCCGCCGGACCCGGCCTGCGTGATAGCCATCGAGGGCAGGCCGTTGCCGGACAGGTCGCCGGCGCTGGTGGAGTCGGAGGGTTCCGTGAGCGGGTAGTACGCCACCGGCACGAGATTGATGATCTCTTCCGTCACCATCGACCGCAGGGCCGGCAGCCGGTTGAGCCGCTTGAACAGATCCGTACAGGACACGGTGACCTTGCTGTTGAGGCCCTCCCAGTCCACCGGCCATTCGTTGACCATGCCGTAGAGGCGGGGTTTCACGGTGGCGCCGACCAGGTCCCACTCGATGTAGTCACTGGTCCCGCCGGTGCGGGTGGTGGGGAACTCGACGGCATGCGTCTGCGAGGTGACCCAGCTGGGGGTGGCCAGCGTGCGGCGCACCACCCAGGTGTAGCCGTCCGGGGACGTCTCCCAGTAGACGGTGCCCGATGCCTCCCGCACCCGCAGCCACGCGTGATCGATGGCCGAGTATGTGAGGTTGGTGGGGCTCCCGTCGGAGAACCCGGTCTGTGACATGGCGGCGATGACGCCGGCCAGCGCGTCGAACCGCCACCCGATGCGGGTCCCGCTCGTGGTGGAGTTGACCCACATCGAGGCGGCCGCGTTGGTGGAGGTGCCCGCCGCGGGGACCGTGGCCAGTTTGGCGGTGAGCTTGCTGCCGACCAGGGTCCACGTCCGCGCAGACAGAACGCTTGCGTCGGCGGCCGTGCTGACGGGGATCCGGAGCCGGCCGCCGGTCTCCGTCGGGCCGCCGGCCAGGGTTGGCCACAGCGTGCTGTTGATCCGCCCGTCGTCGAAGTCGTCGCCGAGCATGGCGAGCGGGTAGGGCGCCGATCCGGTTGTGGTCGGGATGATGGCGACCGAGATCCGGATCGGCGCGTTGCGCCTCACCCACGGGGAGTACGGGCTCGCCGCGTTGCCCGGCGTGAAGCGGCCGTCGGCGTTGTCCAGGGTCAGGGTGGCCGTGCCGGGCTGCGTCTCGGACAGCTCGTCCGAGGCGCCCCGGGTCACCGTGATGCCCCTCGTGATGCCATCGACGTACTGGCTGACGTCGGTCCAGGTGATGGTGTCCGGGGCCTGCACGAGGCCGCCCCAGCCCATCTCGACCAGCAGAGCCACTACGCCACCCCCAAGGTCACGTTGAGACCGTGCACGCGCTTCAGCTCCAGGAGCGTTCGCCGGATCTCCCGGCCGACCGCGACCGGGTCCATGGCTCCGTGCACGTCGATCTGCACGAATGTGCCGCCACCCGCGCCCGCTACGGCGGGCCGGCCGACGGTCGAGGGCCGGCCGACCACTCCGGTCACCCGCCCGGCGACGGCCTGCATGGCGCTGTCGATGTGCGGCAGGCCCTGGAGGACGCCGACGGCGATACCGCGTGCGGTGTTGATGCCGTCGGGGATCAGCTTCCGTGCGGGCGACTTGATGCCGAGGGCCTTGCGGAGGGCGTTCTGCATGCCCTTGGCGATCTTCTCCATGAGCTTCTCGAGGTCCTTCTGCTGGCTCTCCAGGCCCTTGAGGAAGCCCTTGCTGGCGTTCTTGCCCGAGTCGTACAGGCGGTCCGCTCCGACGCGGCCGAGGCTGGTGGTGGCCGTGTCGAGCTGGGACTGCAGCGAGTTGATGGACTTGAACGTGCCCTTGTCCGCGCCGACGAGGGCGGAGGCGTAGGCGTAGCCGTCGTCGGGGCCCATGTTGAGGATCTGCCGCAGCAGTCCCTTGTTGAGGCCCTTCTTGGCGAGGATGTCGATGTACCGCGTGAACTGCTTGATCTTCGCCAGCTTCGAGGCGAGTCCGGCTTTGATGCCGCCGGCCGTGACCTCCTCGGCGGACATGCCCAGGTTCCCCAGGCTCGCGCTGTCGCGGGCGGTCTTGGTCGTGTCGGAGGCGAACTGCTTCGCCTCGGCGATCTTCGCCGCGATCGCGTCCCGCTTCGAGGCGGCGTTCAGCAGCCTCTTCGTCTGCTGGTCGACCATCTTGAGCAGCCCGGACTCCTTGCGCCCGGAGAACGCGGTCTTGATGTCCTTGGCCAGGCCGGCGGCCGTGGACTTGATCTTGTCGCGGGTGCCGGTCAGGCCGACGATGAGGCCCTTGCCGATGTCCGCTGCCAGCGCCTTCGTCTTCTTGGACGGAGACGCGATCTGCATCTCGTCCTTGATGCCGGCCGTGACCCCGGCAGCCATCTGCCGGGCGGCGCCCGTGACAAGAGCGAGCGAGCCCACCAGGCCCGCAGCGAGACCCTGCCCGGCCGCCATCCCCGCGCCGCCTGCCCTGCTGCTGTACGTGCCCGCGTTGATGGCATCGAGGAACCCGGTGCCGTACTTCGCGACGGACGAGGCACGCACCACGTACTCGCCGTTGGAGATCAGCGCGGGGATGCTGTCCGAGGTGCCCGTGCCCGGGCCCCGCACGAGCCCTGGCATGCCGCCGCCGGCGTAGCCATGGACAATGCCGCCGTGGGCCCGCCTACGCAACAGGGGAGGGACGTTGTCTCCGGACTGGACCTTCTTGTAGTACTCGGTGGTGTAGACGCCGATCCCGACCGTCTTGCCCTTGACCGAGGCGATCGCGGCCTTCGCTGCGCGGATCTTCGCCTCAAGGTCGGCGATCGTTGCCTTCAGCGCGGCCTGCTTCGACGGCGGGACCGTCTTCAGCTTCGCTTTGGCCGCCTCGATCTGGCTCGTCCAGTTGTTGATGTCCAGCTTCAACTTGCCTGCCGCCAGCCGCGTCTGAGTGCTGGCCGCGAAGGATTCTGCCTTGCGCTGGGCCCTGTCGAGGCCGTTGAGGTAGCCGTCCCGGAACTGGTTGAAAGACTTCTCAGCACCTTTCAGCTTGTCGCCGATGCCAGGGACCCAGCCGAACAGGCTGGCAGATGCGTGCACGATGGCGCCGATGCCCAGAATGATGCCGGTGGAGGCCATCTGCCAGGCCTTGATGATGGGCGGAACCGCAGACACGGCTGCCGACACCAGGTCGAGCATGATGTTGCCGAAGATCCGGGAGTACTCCATGATCCCGATCTTGTTGTCGTTCACCCACTGGTTGAGACGCTGCAGGGGGCCGGCCGTGGCGTTGATCTTGTCTGCGGCCGGGGCGAACGCGCCGATGATGGCCTGGCCGACACCAGCCATGGTGGGGCCGATGATGGCGCCCAAGTCCCGGATCGTCTTCAGCCCGAACGTCAGATCCCGGAAGACTGGACTCAACAGCTTCAGCCCACCGGCCAGGCCGTCCATGGCGCCCGCGACGACGTCACCCAGCAGCCGGAACGTCTCACCGAAGAGCGGGCCGAGAACCTTGCCCATCTCGCCCGCCAGGCGGCCCAGCGCAGGCAGGATGGTGTTGATCGACGCGAACAGGCCGTCGAGCATCTTGGCGGCGCCGCCGATGCCGGGGGTCAGCCCTTGGAACAGGCCAGGCAGCCCCTTGCTGAGCAGCCCGCCGATGCCGTCCGAGAACGCCTTCAAGGTCGGGCCGGAGGCCGCGCCGAAGTCCAGCAGGCTGCGGATGAAGGGGCCGAAAGCGGCCGTCATGTCCCGGATGAATCCGGTGCCCAGCTTCAGGTTGGTCTGCAGGGCGTCCTGGAAGCCGGAGTCCCGCAGCATCCGGGCCACGCCCTCGGCCGCGTCACCGAAGGCGCCACCGAGGTCGGTCATCGCCCGGCCGAGGATCTTCACCACGGGCCCGGCCGCCTTCACCGCTGCGGTGAAGCCGGGAAGCATCGCCTTCTGGACTTCCTTGCCGATCGGCCCGAACTGCTTCTTCAGGTCCACCAGCGCCTTGGTGAAGTCCCGGGCGGGCGGGGACAGCTTCTTGAGGGCGGCGGCGTACTCCTTCTGTCCTTTGCCCTGCGCCTCCATCGCGGTGCCCACACCGGAGAACCCGAGCTTCAGCGTTCCCGCGGCGAGCCCGGCGCCAGCCAGCATCGGCACCAGCGCGCCGAGTGCGGGCAGCAATGATGCGCCGGCGACGGCGGCGACGCCCAGCATGACGCCGCCCAGGCCTCCGCCGGAGCTGCCCATGGACGCGGCCGTGTCCGTGCTCGCATTCCCGACGTCGCCGAGACGGCGGGTGAGGTCGGGCAGGCCGTCGCCCATGAGGCGCTGCGCGTCGGCGACGGAGATGAACCGGCCCCGCAGGTCGTGCAGGCGTCCGTTGGCGTCCTGCGTGAAGCGGCGCACCGACTGCGAGTTGCCGTCCATGTCGTCGTTCAGGCGGCGGTGCAGGCGGGCGGAGGAGTCTCCGGCGTGGTTGAGGACGCGGGAGAGCTGGTCGTCGCCGTCGAGGATGAACCGCAGGCGCTGCGTGGCCATCACTCACCTCCGCGGATCTGGGCCTGGTGCTGGTCGATCCAGGCGGTGAGCAGGTCGAACTCGCCCTCGGTGAGGTCGTCGACGTCCCTGGCCGTGTAGTGCAGGTAGAGGCCGAACAGCGGCAGGTAGGTCAGGCGCCGCTCAGAGAAGCTGGGATCGGCTCCGGCTCCGCGCTGGGGGCCGGGTCTTTTGGGGCCGTCACGTCGGCGATCGCGGCCTCGCACGCCTCACGGTCCGCGGCCACGTCGCGCAGCTCGTCGAACGCCGAGGCGAGGTCCTCGGGGTTGCTGCCGTACTTCTCGAAGATCCGCTCCGCGTAGGCTCGGGTCTCCTTCGCGTCCAGGAGCCCGCGCAGCTCGTCCTCGAACGGGTCGAAGTCGGCGAACCGCAGGGCCGGTTCGGTGCGCTTCTTGACGGCCCACGCAACGACGCGCAGCGAGTTGACGTCGCCCTCGGTCATCGCCGCCTTGATAGCGGGCCACTGCCCGTCGGCGGTCCGCTCGATGATCTGGATCTCGGAGGCGCGCAGGCGGCCGGCGTCCAGACGCTGGGAGGAGGCGCCCTCGGGCGTGTACTCGATGATCACTGGTGCTCCTATTCGAGGCGATGCCGGATGTCGTCGAGGACCCGGGCGACCTCTTGCTCCATGCGGGACTGGTGGTTGCGGACGGTGTTGTCCCACCAGGGGGGCGAGGCGTACTGGTTGGCCCAGCGGCGCCGGTTGCCGAACACCGGGTGCCGCAGACGGCCGGAGTTCAGCTGGGTAGGGACGTTCTTCAGGTCGGGCGGCATGCGGCCCTTGTCGAGCCACACAGTGGCGCCTGGGCTGCTGCCAGTGCGGACGCTGATACGGATGGCGTCGGCGATCGTGGCGCGCAGCGGGCGGGCGTTCATGGACGGGCCGCCGGGCCTGGTGCTGCGGCCCTGGCTGTGGATGTTCAGGCCGCGCATCGCGCCCTGCAGGTCGTTGCGCAGCGGTTCGGCGGCACGCCGGATGCGGCGGTGCATGCTCGAGCGGATGTTCTCTCCACCGGCAGCCCGCAGGCGCCGTGACAGCTCCAGCAGGCTGCCGGTGTTGAGGATCCGTACATCCCGGGTCACGACTGGCTCACAGCGTGACGTCGGTCGCCATGTACTCGATGGCCGGCAGGTTCGTGCCGTCGTACAGGCCCGTGAAGGACAGGGTGGGCTTGACCACGCCGAACCCGTCGACGGTGGGCGGGGCGTCGTCCAACTTGATCGCGGGCAGCTTGATCCGGAACGTCTCCGCATACGTGCTCGCGATGATCGGTCCGATGAACTCCCACACCAGGCTGGTCGCGCCGTCACTGGTGTGCAGGTCGTCGAGGGTAGTGTCGACGTAGTCCATCTCGATCGACCCGGTGATCTTCACCTGGTCATTGGAGATGGGCTCCTTCTTCGTGCCGCCCTGGCCCGCATAGAACCGGTCGACGGCCTGCGGACGTTCGATCTTCACGCTGACCTTGCGGATACCGTCCCGAGCCGTCTCCGTCCCGACCGTGCCGGTCTTGAGTGCCATCTGCCCGAAGTGGAAGACGGACATCGTCGGGTAGCTCGCTGTCGCCAGCGTCTGGGCCTCGTCACACGCCTTCGAGTCGAACTCGAACGTCGCGGTGAGCATGCCGCCCACCTCGCACGAGAACTCCGCGCTGATGACCTTGCAGCCCAGAAACGTCTTGTCCGTCACGACGCCGGTGGTGAGCGGCACGCCCTTCTGGATCGTCAACGACTTGCCGGCCGTGTCCGCGAGGGTGTGGGTCTGCAGGTAGGCCGTGGACGTCGCCTGCTGCACCGGCGTGACCGTCGTGCCCATCAGGGCCTGGAACAGGAGCCCCATGGCCTTGTTGGTGACCTCCAGGTCGATCGACCCGTTGGCCTCCGTCTGCGTCACCACACGCCGCGTGGACAGCGGCAGCAGCCGCCCGGCCGCGATGCCGGCGCTCTGGGCTGTCGTCTTCTTGAGGGCGAGGCCTTCTTTGGTGAACTCGATGAACTTGGTCGGCGCGACGAACGTGCCGTAGGTGGTCTCGGGCGCGATGCCGATCTGGGCGCCGAGTCCGGATCCGATCGCCATGGATCAGCCCTCTTCCTTCTGCGGCGCCTTCGCCGCGCTCTTCCGGGCGTTCTTCGCGCCGGGCTCTTCGATGGCCTCCCAGTTCACGGTCTGGCAGACGTAGCCGTCGAACCGCTCGTCGGGAACCTCGACCACCTCATCCGGCTGGACGATGCGGTTGCCGAGTTCGGGCACGGTCACCGGCTCCGGCCCCAGAAAACGCACACGCGCCATGTCTCACTCCTTGCGTGGATCGGTCAGATACGGGCCTGGCAGGTCACCGTGAAGGCGAGCCCGGCGAGGCTGCCCTCGGCCTGCACTTGGGTCAGGTCGCCCGCGGTCAGGTGCGCCCACAGGACGGCACCGTTCAAGGTCGGGGCCATCGGCGCCGCGTTCGTGGCCCGGAGCGCGGTCTCCACCTCGCCCACGAGCGCGAACACCTCGGCGCGGCGGGCCTGCATGTCGGTGTCACCGGAGCGGGCCTCGGCGTAGCAGGAGACCGTGAACGCCTCGTCCCGGGTGCGGGCGCCGGCCGAGTT
This sequence comes from Streptomyces sp. NPDC002513, assembly GCF_053595355.1. NCBI lineage: Bacteria > Bacillati > Actinomycetota > Actinomycetes > Kitasatosporales > Streptomycetaceae > Streptomyces > Streptomyces sp. NPDC002513. The sequence continues at coordinate 99,064 of NZ_JBSFXK010000006.1, forward strand.
GAAGTCTTGGGTCAGGGAGACCGCGGAGTCGGCGCCCGGCTGCCAGCCGACGAACACGTGCTTCAGCGCGGTCAGGTTCACCGTCGGCGGTCCGTCGACGATCGTCGCGTCGGCCAGTCCGGGCGCGGCCTGCAGGATCGCCAGGAGCGCGTCGACGGCCGCGGGCACGCGGGAGGTCATCATGCGATGCCTCCGAAGTCGCGGTCGCCCTGCAGCAGCTGCAGCGCCCGGTTCGGGATCGCGTAGCCCAGGCCGGGGATCGGCTCGGTGACGGCGAAGTCCTCGCCGCCGCCGATCCCGGTCAGGCCGCGCGACGCGCCGTACTGGGTGCGCCACAGGTGCTGCAGGATCAGCTTCCCGGCCAGCGCGATGTTGGCCGACACCGAGGTGCGGCCCGCCTGGTAGACGACGCGGTACGGGCCGGGCCAGAACACCAGCCAGTCGTTTCGGCGCAGCACCCCCGTGTCCGCGTCGATGTCGAGGGCCTCAACGGGGATGGCCAGCTGCCACGGCTCGACGCCGGTGATCGAGGTGACCGACAGCAACGGGGCGGTGTGCAGCAGCATCCGCTCGGTGCCGCCCTCGGTGACCTCCGTGACCGTGCGGGGAACCACAGGGCCGGTGAAGTACTCGACCGCGCCGGTCGTGGCCTCCACGAAGGTGCGCAGCTCATCGTCGTCCGTGGTCGTCGTGATGTTCAGATGCTTCCGGGCGTCTGCCAAAGAGAACAGCATCGGTGGCGCGGCCGGGCGCACGTCGAGGACGTCGGTGTACGCGCAGGCAGGGCCGGTGAACACCCAGCGCACCGAGTGCCGCCCGGCCTGGCTGGTGACGTAGTCGTAGCTGTACTGGCCGGTGGTCGCCGGAGGGGTGATCACGGCCGGGGTGACGGCCGTGCCGTCCGGCAGGCTGATGGTCAGGGTGACGCCGGCGGCGTTGGTGGCCGTGCCGCCAGCGTCGGTGCAGGTCGCGGTCAGACGCGCGGTGTCGCCGAGATCGAACGGCACAGCTCACCCCTTCCGTCAGCTCTTGCCGCCGCGGCCCGCCGCGGTCTGCTTCGGCCGCGAGTCGGCAGCGGTCTCCTTGCCGCGCGGACCGCCACGGCCGTTGAGGGCGTCATCGGCCGCCAGTGCCTCGCGGATAGCGCGGGCCTGCTCGAGGACCTGACCCCCCAGCCCCTCCTGGCCCTGCTCGGTGTGCTCCTTGGCCTGCTCCTCGAGCTGGTCGGCCTGCTTCTCCAGCTCGCCGCGGACACGGGTGATCTCTGCCCGGACGTCCTTGGCCGCGGCGCTCCGCGGCCCGTTCTCGCAGTGCGCGAGCTCGTTGCGGAACCCGCGCAGTTCGGCGATGCGGTCGTGCATCCCGCTGTTCCTTCCAGACGGAGCAGGCCCGCCACCAGCTGGCAGCGGGCCCGCGAGGGATGGGGGATCAGAACCCGGCCGGCGGGATCATGCCGGTGCCGGAGATCGCGCTGATGGCCTCCGGGCGGCGGTTGCCCATGAAGGCGAAGTAGTTCCACACCTGGAACCGGACCTGCAGCGTCCCGGAGAGGACCTCCTGCAGCACTCGGGTCCGCATGTTGCCCTCCCACAGGTACATGTCGGAGGTGCGGGCGGTGACGATCCGGGTCTCGTTGGTGCCGGCACCGAGGTTCGACGGGATGTTGCCGTCCGTCAGCACCGGCAGCCCCATGATGCGGCCCGCGGGACCCTCGCCGACGGCGCCGGCGCCGGTCTGCAGGCCCAGGACGTTGAAGCCCGTCCCGCCCTCGATCTGCACCAGCGGCCGGTTCGCGCCGTCGAGCTGGGACGCGATCCAGTACCAGATGGACGGCGTCATGAAGGTGGCCAGCGCGGGCATCTTGCGGTTCTTCTCGACCTGGCTGGCAGCCTGCGCGAACGACGGCCACATCTCCAGGAACGTGGGCGTCGCGTCGGTGTACGTGATGGCGTTGATGCCGGACACGTTCAGGATGCCGGTGGCCTGGCCCGCCGAACCGGAACCGTTGATGACCTGCAGGTCCAGCTTCTGGTTGTAGTCGGCGATCAGGTCCGCGAAGACGATCTCGTCGAACGACGCCGGGGACTGGTCGAGCAGCTGCATCGCCACGTCCTGCTGACCGGCGATGGTGCGCACCGGCGCGGTGACGGACGTGTCGGTCAGGTCCTGGCTGGTGACGGCCGCGGCATCCGCGGTCTGCACGCCAGTCGCGGTGCCCGTCGCGATCTTCGGCAGGTTGATGGAGTCGGTGCCGGACGGCAGCGTCAGGTTCCGCACCGCGTTGGCGACCGTCCGGCCGAAGCGCGGAAGGTCGATGTACTGGTCGACCTGCCACAGCGGCGGCACGAAGTAACCACCCTGGCCGTCCGTGCGGTTCGGGTTGGTCCGCTTCTCGAACGCGGACTCGGCAGCCCGCTCGGACACACCCTCCAGGCTCCGCACGCCCTGCTGGGCAGCCGCCTCACGGGCAGCCATGCGGCGGGGCATCTCGACCTCGATCTCCTTGGCGTGCCGCTGGAGACGCTCACGAGCCGCTGCGGGGCCGCCGTCGCCGTCGCCCCGGTTCAGCTCGGCTCGGGCCAGGTCGAGGAAGTAGCTGTGGCTACCGCCCCGCTCGTAGGTCACCGGCTCGGACAGCACCTGCACGCTGGGGCGGCCGCCCTCAGGGGTGTTCTGGCCGTACTGGGCGCGGAGCTGGGCAGCCTTGGTGCCGCGCTCCTCGACCTCCTCCAGCTCGGCGATGCGGGCCTGCACCGCCTCGATGTCGGTGTCCTTGGCCTTGATGGCGTCGCGCTTCTCGGTGAAGGCCTTGTCCTCGTCGGGGGTCAGGTTGCGCTTCTCAGCGGTCGGCGCCTTGAGGACCTCGTCCAGTTCGGTCTTCAGCGCGGCCCGCTGCTCCAGCAGCTCCTGCAGCTGCGTGCGCAGGAATGCGAGCATGGCTCACTCCTTGGGTTCGGTGATGGTGATGGGGTCGCGCCCGCGAACCGTCCGGGTGGTGCCCCAGGTGGTGGCGCGCCAAGGCGCGCTCCGGCGTGGGGTCCGGCGCGTCGGGTGATGCAGGCGATGAAGCGGCTACAGGGCCAGAGCGGCAGCCTGAGCCTGGTACAGCGACAGCAGATGCCCGGCAGGCTGCTCGGGATCCACAGGCGGCGATAGGCGGCGCTGCAGGCGTTCCAGGAGCGCGCGGGCGTCGTCGTCGCCGAGCTTGTCGAAGTCGGCGGCCCGCAGCGCGGGGGCGACGGATGTGGCGGGGTTGGCGCCGAAGTTCACGACCGAGACGTCTCCGCGATGCAGGTCGACCTCGAGGATGTCCCGCTGGTCATAGTCCGGAGACCACATCTGGCGCGTCACGCGGAACGCGAAGGACATCTCGTCGACGCTGCCGTCCTCGAGGGCCAGGAGCATGTCTTGGACGTCGGAGCGGGCCGCGGTGACGTCGGCCTCCATGTGCAGGCCCGTTGAGTCCTCCGACAGGCGCAGGCTGCCCGCCTTCGTGTACGCCATCGCCAGCCCGCCGTGGTTCAGCAGCAGCTGCACCTGCGGGGTCTCGCTCAGGGTCTTGGTGAACGCGCCGGATCGGACGACCTCGGAGTAGGAGCCGAGGAAGTCCCACATCTCGTAGGGCTCATCGACCACCGAGGCGTAGCCGGAGATCGTCGAGAGTCCGGAGGCGCCGGCCTTGGCGCGAACCTCCAGCTGGACGGGGAAGGCGCGCCGGACGATGCCCGTCGCGGAGGCGCGCTCACTCTTCTCAGCCACCATGTCCTCCTAGCGGGCTGACGAGGGCAGGAGCAGGGGGCGGTGCCGTGGGCTTGTCGCCCCACTCCACCGGAGCCCAGTCCTCGTGCTCCCGGACCTGGTTGACGGTCTCGAACTGGTTCTGCAACGCGATGGCATGCGCTTTGAACCTGGTCAGCAGGTCTGTGCGCACCAGTGCGGAACGGTTGAAGCGGACACTCTGCGGGCGCGGCAGCAGATCCGACAGGGCCCGCTCGATCCGCACCAGCCACGGATCGACCGCATAGGTGAGCAGGTCCAGGGAGCGCTGCTCGATGTTGCTGTACGTGAGCGAGCCGCCCGTCTCGTACCCGAAGATCTCCGCGAACCCGGGGCCGAAGATCCGGCAGCACTCCGCCGCGGTGAAGTTGTTCGTCTCCAGGAACTGCGACTCGTTCGGCGCGATCTGGATCTGCTGGTACTTCCAGCCGGCCCCGAGCACTGCGGGCTCCCTGCGGCCATGGACGGCCGCCATGAACCGCTCCTTCGCCGTGCGGGCCTGCTTCTGGTCCAGATCCTTCTCCGAGGTAAGGATCCCCGACGGGTGCCCGCCCTCCCGGAACCACTGGTAGCCGAACTGCAGCGCGGCGATACCCGTGCTGATCGTGGTGGCCTGCAGGGCGATCGGCGACAGCCCCATCAGAGTGCCGGGCGCCGGGTGCACGCGCCGGTGCCACACCCGGTCGGTGTCCACCGACTTGCCGTTCACCGTCCACTGCGGCTTGCCGTCCTGGTCGGGCATCACGTGCACCAGGTCCGGATGCTGCAGCACGATCTGCGTAGGCGTCCCACGTCGGCTGTCCTGCGCACCGATCAGTCCCACGGTGTTGCCGCGGAGCATCGCCGAATACACGTACTGGTAGCACCAGTCAGGCAACCCGTGCCCGTCGCCACCGAGATCGGCCATCCACGATGGCAGCGGCTGCGGATCCCGCGGCCGCGGGTAGTAAGACAGCGGCATGACTTCGGCGATGGTCGCCACCAGGTTCACGCACGACCAGACGGCAACCTTCTGCAGGCTCGCCTCGGTCCGCGACAGGTCGATCCGCGAGTAGTTCCCGCCGAGACCGTTCGTCTGCGAGTTCGGCGGAATCGGCGGACTGGGAAACACGGCGGCCACTCGCCGCTCACGCCCGAGCAGGAAACTCATCCAGTCCTCCTACGGCTCGTGAGCCGGTCGGCGACCTGGTCGGCCAGCAGCAGCCCGCCGGCCGTCAGGAACCCGGCAGGCGGCCACGCCAGCCACGCCCCGACCGACACCAGCACCCAGCCCAGCAGGACCGGCAGCGCACGCCACAGGGCGCCCACAGCGGCCCCGAGCGGGCCCGCCAGCCGCACCGCGAGCGGTTCCTTGCCGGGCATGAGCGCCCCCCTTTCACCAGATGTTGTCCATCGGATCGACGTCGTCCTCGACCACGACCCCGAGGCCCCACTTGGCGTTCGTAGCGGCCACCAGCGGGCTGATGTCCACGGAGACGATCCGGCGAGCCCACGCCCACGCATCGCCCAGCGGACGCTTCTGCGCGCCCGCCAGGGCGGCCGACAGGGGTGCTTGGTCGAGGTGGCTGAGGGTCTGCTCGGTCACGGCGTCGTAGAACTGGCCGCAGGCCGCCGCAACCTCGCGAGCCTTCGGCTGGACGACCTCGATACCGAGCCGTTCTTCCAGAGCGGCGATGAGCGATCCGGCGGGGCCGGCGGCGTCGACGACCCAGCACCGCGGCCGCCACTTCTCGTGCAGCTCCGCGGCCCGGTCGACGATCCAGCCCGTACCGGGCCGGTGGTCAACCACCTCGACGTGCGTGCCGCCCCGCCACTCGCCCGCGACCGCGATGGCCGCGTGCGAGCGTTCCGGGGTCATGTCGATGGCGAACGCCACCGGATCGGACGGCGTGGACTCGGCAGCCGCCAGGGCCCGCCAGGCGTCCTCGCCGATGACCTGCCAGGTATCGGCGGTGTCGGAGGGGTAGTCACCCACACCGAGCCGCTCACGGGCGTACCCGTCCTTGCTGAGCGTGGACCGCTCCTTGGCGACCTTGTCCAGCGTCAGCCGGTAGCCCACGCCGGGGTTGGACTTCAGTACCGCCTCGTCCGAGGCAGCGTCGTCGTGCGCCGTGCAGTCGGCAGGGCACTCGTCGACGTGCGGGTCGACCGACCACTCGAAGTACGCCAGCGACGGGTCCGGCTCTCCGACCTCGATCGCGGCCAGGGCCCGGCGGCGCAGGCGCCCCAGTTGCACGGACGGGGCGCCGATGCCGGCGCTTCCCAGGTACCAGATCTGCGGGTCCTCGACGGCCGCCATGGTGGGCAGCAGAGCGTCCATCTCGTTGTCGCCGAGGATCATGTCCTCGTCCATGATGTTGCAGTGGCCCGTGAAGCCACGGCCGGAGCCCTTCGACCGGGCGATGAACCGCAGGAGCTGCCCGGTGTGCAGCTCGATGCCTTCCTCGCCGACCGTCTGCCGGTACGTCTTGACGCGTTTATGCAGGTCAGGGGTCTGCCGGACCAGGCGCTCGATCCTCTTGAACGCGTTCTTCGCCGTCTTGAACTCGTGCGCCGAGTGGAGGATCAGCTCCTCGCCGCCGATGAACAGCCCCCACAACTCCCTGGCCTCGATGATTCCGCCCTTGCCGTTCTGGCGCGGAACGTTGACCGCGACCTCGAACGACGCCCAGCTGCCATCGGGCTTCTCGCCCATGCCGACCCGCAGCACGTGCTGTTGCCAGGGGTCCAGGTGCAGGCCCGCGCGGGCCGCCAAGTCGATCGCCTCCTGGCCGGCGCTCGTCACTGCTGGCGGCGCGACCTCGATCGGCGGCGTCTGCCAGCCGTAGATCCGGCCGTCGTCACTCTCCGGCTGCCTGCTGCTGGGCTGCGGCCCGGCGCTTCGCTCGCTGCTCAGCAATGTCATCGACCGCGTCCCCCTTCACGTCGACCGGCGCCAGCTTGCGGAGGTCCTGCATCACGGCGCGTAGCTCGCGGGCGGCGTTCGCCTTGCCGGTCGGCCCGCCGGGTTCGTCGATCGACTCGGCGAGGCTGATCGCGAGTTGCGCGAGGCCGGGGGCCGTTTCCTCGACGCGGAGCCGCTCGATCTCGTCGGTGATCTTGTCGGTGACGGCGCCCATGATCACCCCTGTCAGTCACACAGCGTCACGTCACGCAGGGTGACGGCCGCTAATTCAGTCGAACTGAGTTCACGGTGATCAGCGAGTGATCCGGGCCGCGCAAAAAATCGGGCGACAAGGGCGTTTGGGTCGCCCGCCCTCCGCCTCAAAAAGCAGTCGGCCACCCCGCGCCGATCGTGATCACCAAGCGCGTGAGGCCTGCGGCATCGCCCCGGCGGAGGCGGCCGGCCGGGAGTTGTACCAGCGGGTGACTACTCGCTGCATCTCGGGGTCCCGCATCGCCTCGACCCGCTGCATGACGATGTCACGCCCGGGGTCGACGGTCACGATGCGTGCGTCGAGGCGCTTGTACTTGGCCAGGGCCTTGCGGCTGGGCATGGTGTGGATGAGGTACACGTCCACCTGGTCGCGCAGCTCGAATGCCTCGTGCATCGCTGCGTAGCGGGCCCGGTGTGCGACGCGCAGCTGCAGCGGGTTCTGGTTCCAGGCCGGTGCGCCTGGTCCGGTGAGTGCGCGGGTGATGCGGTCCAGGTCGATGACGATGTCGGTGGACTTGGCGTGCGCGTCGATCCACGTGGACTTGCCTGCGGCCGGCGGGCCGGTGATGACGTAGAGCACAGGGCGTCACCACCACTCGCGCTCCACCACCTCAGCGCCGTGCAGCGGGTGACCAGGCGTCCGGTCCGCCAGCAGAGCGTCGAGGGATGTAGCGATGGTGCACACCGTGGGCTCGTCGGGGTGGTGAAGGCAGACGAAGCCGTCGGGGAACTCTGCGCCACCCCAGACTCGGCCGTCGGTGAGGCGTAGAGCGAACGGTACAGCGCGCGCTGGAATGGCCATGGTCACCACCTCCGTGACGACCGTACAGGCTGCCGCGTCTTCGTCCGGTTGCCACGGGCGCTGTTGCATCGGCGGTGCGCGGCGCGGGCGTTGGCTGGGTCGAGGAGGCTGCCGCCCTTGGACAGCGGCACCTCGTGGTCGAGGGTGAAGCTCAGCGGGTGCCGGGCGTCCAGCTGGTAGCCGATCTCGTGGCCACACCACCAGCACGGAAGGCGCTGGGCACGGAGCCAGGCGCACAGCCTGCGGTAGGGGCGCCCGTTGCGCGGGTTGCCGGCCACGGGCGCCACCTCCTACTTACCCCTTGGGGATGGCCCATTCGGTCGGGCTGGCTCCTTCGGGCTCGTACACGAGCCGCTCGGGCCGCTTCTTGCTGGGCACGGGAAACGCGATAAGCCCGGCCGCGCAGCGCCCGGGCTGGATGGTCTTGCCCATCGGATACTCCGGCTTGGGCATGTCGCCTCCGGTGTTGCCTGTGATCTCGATGCTGGTCCCGTCTGCGTAGGCGAGGGACCACGCGGTCTGATCGACGGAGATGTTCGCCCCGTTGATGTTGCAGACCTTGACGTTGGCCGTGGCCCAGATGTCGCCGCCCTGGAAGTCCTCTGGCTTCTGGGGCTGCGGCCCCTTGTAGGGCTGCTGGTATTCCACACCCTGGACGGTGATGTGGATGTTGTTGCCGCTGTCGTCGATGGTCTTCTTGACGCCCATCTTGAGGACACCAGAGGTCGAGTCCGCGGCGGCCTCGTCGCTGGGAGTGGCGGTGACGGTCTTTGTCACAGTGACTCGCGGCTCGGGCTCACCGCTGCTGCAGGCGGTTGAGGCGGCCGCGATGAGCAGGACGGTACAGGCGGCTCTACGGGCGTGCATGATCCCCCCACGGGTCTGCTGTTGCTGAGGGGGCATCATGCACCGCGTGGAGGCGCCGTGTGGGCGCTGTGGCTGTCTTGTGACGTTGGATCCGCCGCCTGGTCGCCGCGCACTCTCTGCGACCCGTGCCCCTGCCCGCAGAGGAGACCTCCCTGGCCTCATCGCCAGGCGGCGGATGTGTGTGCACGACGAAGCCCCGGCCTGCTTGAGCATGTAGTGGCCGGGGCTCGTTGTGAGTTTCTGTGTCCGGGCACGCCGGACGTGAGGCCGATGATCGCAGGGCTGCCAGCGATCCGCAACCTATGCGGTGTCGGTGAAGCGCTGCGCCACCCTTCGCAGTGCGGCGCGGCGGTGGGTGGCTGCGGCGCGGATGTACTGGCGGAGTGGTGCAAGGAGTTGGCCGGTGTGGGGGTCGGTGAGGACGTTGAGGTCCTGAATCAGGCTCGGTTCGAGTTCGTGGAGGAGGCGTGGCGCGGGGTGTGCGCCGCTGGTGGCCGCGGCTGGCGCGTCGTCCGGCGCGAGCGGCGCGGGCGGCGTAGCGGCGGTTGGTGCAGGGGTGGCGCTGAGGTCGCGCGCCACGGTGCGGTGGTGGATACCGAGGTGGCGCGCGATGGCGCGCTGGGTCATGCCTTCGGCGGCGAGTTGGCGCACGCGGCGCTGGCGTTCGGCGCGTGTGAGGGCGTCGGTAGGCTGGGTGATAGCCATGGTCGGGGGGGTCTCCCGTTCGTGGTGAGTCGGGCCCGTACGGCGGTGGAGTCGCCGGTGCGGGCCCGCGCTGCTGTCTGGGGGTCAGGCTACGGCGGTCGCGTCGCGTCCGGTCCAGGTTCGGCCGCATTGGGTGCAGTGGGCGACGGGTTGGGTGCCGGCGCCGCCGTGCATTTCGAGGCGGCCGGCGCAGTGGGGGCAGGGCGTGGCGATGGTGGCGGTGCGGGCGCCGATGTCGAGCGCGCGTTCGATGCGCTCGGCTGCGCCTGCGGCAACGTTGGCGATGAGCTGGTGTTCGCGGTCGGGGAGCGGCTGGAACGGGCCGGGTGCGCCTTGTACGCGGGCGAGGAGCCACAGGGCGGCGCGCCGTGCGGTGCGGTCGCTGGTGTAGCGCCAGCGTCTGGGGTCGGTGGCGTCGGCGTGCGCCAGCTGGTCGCGGCGGGCCCGGTCGGCGGCCGGCCAAGAGCGGGGGGCGAGGGTCATGGGGGAGCGCTGGACGATGGCGGCGACCTGGTCCGCGGTGGCGACGAGCGCGGCCTCGACGGCGCGCATGGTGTCGAGGACTGTGATGCGCAGCGGGGGCCGGGTTTCGCCGACCTGGTTAGGGTCTCGGTCGAGGAATTGCCGGTTGTAGGCGGCCTGCCAGCGTGCGGCCTCCACCAGCTCGGCGTCGGCCTGCTCGAGGGCGCGGAGGTAGTCGCTCATGCGGCCGGCGGGGGGCCAGGTGGTGGTGCCGGTGGTGGCGAGGGCGTCTTGGAGGTCGGTCCAGCGGACGGCGATGGTCTCCAGGCGGGCCTTCGTCAGGGCGGTCATCGTGGGGTGCGCTCCTTGCGGGCGTGCGTGCGGGGGTGGTTCAGGTGGTGGGCTGTTCGGTCATGCTGCTTCCTCGTAGTCGCGGTCGAGTGGTTGTGTGTGCGCCCAGGGCGTTGTGCGGGTGCGTCGGGCGATGATTCGGGCCAGGATGCGCCCGCGAGCCCAGGACGGCCGTGCGACGGCCCGTCGTGCGGCTCTCACGGCTGGGGCGACGCACAGCGGCAGCGCGCACAGGACGATCGCGGCGAGTCCGGCGAGGATCTGCACCCAGGCGACCGCGGCGGCGATGAGGTCGGTGAACGCCTCGGCGGCGTCGTGGACGATCACGGATTCCCCCGGGCGTTGCGGAATTGGCGGATGGCGGTCGCGAGGGCGGTGATGCCGGCGGCGAGGAAGAACAGCCAGCCGAGGGTCCAGCAGATGAGGCCTGCGATGGCGTACAGGCCAGGGGCGGTTGGGGCGGTCACGACGCCTCCCCTTCCTCGGCTGCCGCGGGCTGCTGCGCCACAGGGGCGGGCTCGGTAGCGGTGTGGGGCCATACGATGCGCCCTTGCTCGCCGTGAGCCGCGCGGCGGGCCGCCTCAGGGTCGTGGTGCGTGGTCGTGTACCCGAAGTGGCGGTGGTGGATGGTTGTTGTTCCGTCCGGCCACTGGACGCCGTCGTGCGTGGGGACCGATCCGTCTGAGGCGTCCAGCCACAGCACAAACGACGTCGGCGCCTCGGTGCCACGCTGCTGCTGCGCCTCGGCGGCCAACCGGCGCAGCTCCTGCACCCGCTCGTAGATCGCATCCCACGGCGCTCCCGTGCCGAGGTCGAGCTTGACTGACAGAGCGAAACGGTGGCCTTCGAGGACCACACGGCCCGTCTCGATCAGCCCTTGGTGCCCTTCACGCATGCACCGCGCGCCCACCTTGGCCAAGCCCTGGTTGCGCGCCATGTCTTGCGTCAGCACCTCGACCTGCGCTCGAAGACGGCCGACCTCGGTGAGGGCGGGTGGGGGTACGACGGCAGCCTCCTCGGCGGCCCGGCTCGTCGGCTCGGGGAGCACGGCCAGCACCGCGTCGGCGACCTCGCCGTACTCGTCGGGCTCCAGCATGTCGCTGTCCCAGGCGAAGCCCTCGGCCTCGCAGACGGCGCGGCGGATACGGTCGCGGAGAGCGGTCCGGCCCGTCGGCGGGGACACCACGGCAGACGCGGCGGCGGGCTCCAGCGCGGCACGCAGCGCGGACACGACGGCCGGGGTCCGGATCACCTCAGGGAGCTGCTGCTCCCACGCGTCGGTCATCTGCCGAATGCGGGCGACGACGGCCCGCAGGCGGTCGCGCTCCTCGCGCCGTTCGACGGCCGCGTCGTACCAGTACTGCACGGCCTCAGCCGGGGTGTGGCGGGGCTGATTCACGATCAACTCCAGGTTGGTAGGTTCGGGGTGCCCGGCCGGCCTCCTGGCTCCAACAGGAGGCCGGCCGTGGCGTTGGTGGCCACGCGGTCGGGCGGTTCAGCGTCGTCGCCGACGTCGCTGTGGGGGATCCGTCGGGGACGGCGGGTCCACGGTCAGCGCGCGCCGGATGTCGGCCGCGTGTCGCTCGCTGTAGTGCTGTTCCATCCGGTCGTGGGACTCGCGCGGATCGGTGGTACTGACCCGGTGTCCACAGTCGAAGAAGCAGTGCACCGAGTACACGGCTTGCACGGCTTGGCCGTGGTCGTCGACCTCGAAAAGCGGGGCCTGAGCGACGGCGCTCACTGTCCACCGTCCTCGCTCGCGGCAGCCGAACCAGCGGCGGCGGGGTTGAGGGCGGGCGGCAGCGTGGAGCAGTGAGGGCACTGCCAGTCCGGGCCAGCCGCCGTCTTCTGGTTGTGGCAGGTGTGCCGTTCCGGCGGGTCGCAGTCCTGTGCGCCCGCGAGACGACCTGTCGGGCACGGATACGGCATCAGCCCGTCCCGGCCTTCCGCAATGGCGTCGGCGTCGATGCAGACGGGGCAGGGGCCCATCGGGGAGTCCTTGTGCAGGTGCCGGATCTGCTCCAACGTGGCGCGGAGGTGGCGGACTTCGGCGACGAGCGCGGCGGTCTCCTCGGCGCGTTCCCCTCGGGGTCGGGTGTAGTTGCAAAGCTCGCATCGCAGGTGGGTCATCGACCCGGTCCACGTGTGCTGGCCGTCCTGGCGGCCGTTGATGACGGCTTCGGGGCAGCGGGTGGCGGCGTTGGCGCGGGCGTCGATCTCGTCGAGCTGCTGGTTGGTGAGGGGCTCAGGCATGGTGTGGTCCTTTCGGTGCCTTGGTTTGCGGTGTGGCGGGGTCAGGGGGTGGGCTACTCGCTCCAGCCGATGAGGCGGAACTCGGTGCCTTCGTTCTCCAGTTCCTCCTTGGAGCTGCACTGCTCCGAGGCCCAAACGAGGCGAAGGATCGCGTCGCCGTGGGAGGGCGGGCTGGTCTGGTATTCGCCCCAGATCTGGCCGTAGTTGTCGAGGAGGATCGCGTCGTGCTCGTCGGACGGGCGTTCGGCGAGCGGGGCGATCCCTGCCTCGACTGCGGCGCGCAGCCAGTTGGCGGCCTCGCGGATGGACTGCTCGCGCTGCTCCGGGGTGAGGTCGTCCCACGCAGGCAGGTAGCCGATGCCTTCGTGGGCGATGCGTTGCCGGTGCTCGGCGAGACGACGGACTCGGGGATCGGCGGTCATGGTGTGTCTCCTCGGTGGTGTGTGCCGCTCGGCCGGGCGCAGTGGTTGCTGACCGACTGGTCAGTTGGGTGGAGTCCAGTTGGCCGGGTCAGGCGGCGGGCTGGCGGCGTTCGCGGTGGATGGCGGCGAGCTCGGCTTCAAGGTCGGCGAGGTGCTGGGCTTGCTCGTCGGGTGTCCACGGGTCGTGCGGGGGCTTGGCTGGGGGCCGGGTGGGGATGGCCTCAGCGAGGAGGCGCTCGTACGGCGTCACGAGGCGCTCCGTTCGTGGGCGTGGTCGCAGTGGTGGCAGACGGTGCGCCCGGGGCGGAGTAGCGGGATGCGGCACTTCTTGCAGCGCGCGAACGCGGGCGCGGGCTCCGGGCCTTCACCCCTCGATGACTCGTCTTCGGCGGCCTCGCCCGCGCGCGTCTGTGGCTTGGGTGAGTGATCAGCCATGTCGTGGTCGGGGAGGGGGTCCCTACCGTAGGTAGGGGGGTACTGGTAGACCCCCGCCGCGGACGCTGTCCGGAAGGTGTCCGCGGACGCTGTCCGGGGGCGTCCGCGGACGCTGTCCGGGGCTTCTTCAGAGGGGTCGGAACCCCCGCCGCGGACGCTATCCGGAACATCATCCGCGGACGCTGTCCGGATGACGTCCACGGACGCTGTCCGGGTCAGTTCGGCAACCATCCGCTCCTTCTCCAACTGGCGTGCGCGACGCTGCCGGGTGTCCGTCATGTGATGGATGTGCGCAGTCCAGTCGAGGCGGCCGGTCGGGATGAGCAACTGGTAGACCGCGGACGCGTTCGGCCGTCGTTTCCGCGTAAGGACGCCCACACCTATGAGCACCTTCACGGCGCGCGTGACGGTCTCCTGAGAACAGCCACACAGGGTCGCGAGGGTGTCCCGGCCCGGGAACGCGTTGGAACCGTCCGCGTCGGTGTACGTCGCGATCCACATGCCGACCGCGGCAACGCGCGCCACCTCGGGGATAGTGCGCCCGACGCGCAGCACCTCGGCCCGGAGGGCGTTGGACCACGCGTTGCGGACGGACTGCACGCGGTCGCTGTCGCTCAACTCGCTCTTCTCTCAGTGGTGGTGCGGAACCGATTCGGCAAGATCCGCCCGGGACGCGCAGCGAGGCGCCCCGGGCGGCGCAGGTCAGCGGACGTACTCGGCGCGGCGGCGCTCCTCCTGGCGCCGCTTGTGCTCCTTCAGCTCGACCTCGGTCGGCTTGCTCGCGGTGACATCGAGGAGGGCGGCGTCCGGACGCTGCGGGCCCTCACCAACCTCGTCGAGAGTTCCGTCGATCTGCCGGCCCCTCCACATGGCGCGCTTGGCGTCGGCCAGGGCGGCGGCGTCCTCGTTGCTGCGGGCGACCTCGCACGCGGTGACGCGGAGCTTGACCTGCGGGTCCTTGTCCTCGCCTTCGGCGTGGCCGGTGTAGGACTTGGAGGTGAGCTCGACGATGGCGAAGACGACCGTGCCGGGCTTCTCGAAGAGGCCGCGCCGCATATCGCGGGGCATGCTGGCCTCGATCGAGGCGGCGGCGCTGTCGAGCTTGACCTCGGGGATGTCTGCGGGGCTGAGCTTGGGCATCAGGTGTCCTTCTTGATGAGGCAGGCGAAGAGGGCTTTGTCGAGCTGGTCGGCGAGCCGTTCGCGTCGTTGGGCGTCGGCTTCGGTGCGTGGGGGCTGGCCGCGGAGGGCCTCGATGAGGTCGGCGGCGGCCTGGTCGTGGAGGTCGATGGAGACCGTGGGCCGGGCCATCACAGTCCGTTCTGCTGGTAGGCGGAGGCCGTCTCGGCGGCCTGGATCGCGAGCGCCTCTTCGGCGCACGTCTTGTGTGCGGGCTTCATGCGGGAGTCCCGCAGGTGGGTGGAGAAGCCGCAGTAGCGGCACGGGAGTTCGCGTTCGGACCAGTGCGAGGAGTCACGCCAGTCGAGGAGCGTCCCGGGCACGTAGGAGGGCTCAGGCGGAGCTCGGCGGCTGCGGCGGGCAGTCACGGTCGGCTCCTCGTGCTGCCGGAGTTCCGGAGCCGCTGGCTCGCCGCCGCGTTCGCGTCCCGGCACGCCTGGTCGATCGGCTCGCCCTTCTTCACATGCCGCTGATACGCGGACCGGGAGCCGCACGCCGCTGGTTTCCGGCCCGTGGTCCTGGGGCCGTCGACCAGCTCGGCGCGTTCCTCCTTGGTGAGGCCCCCATAGACGCCGTACCGGGAACCGTCCTCGGCGCGCAGGGCCTCAGCGAGGCACTCCTCACGCACCGGGCAGGCGGCGCAGATCCGCTTGGCGGCTGTGATGCCAGTCTTGGAGTCGGTGAAGAACAGGTCCAGCTCCTGGCCGCGGCAGGCAGCCCGTTCGGCCCAACTGAGGGTGTTGGGCAGCGTGTCGGGGGCCATCACCGGCTCACCGCCCCGTAGCCGAGCGGGTCCTCGCCCGGTCCGAGTCCGCGGACGACGAGGACGATCTGACCACCCTTGACGACGCGGCCGAGGCGCATGTCCGGGCCGAGCAGCCGGGTGTGGTCGTCGTCCTCCAGCAGCCCGGCGTCTACGAGCCCGTCCACGGCCGCCTTGAAGCTCCCGTACCAATTCGCCGGGTCCCGGCGGCGGCCGTACGTCGACGGGTTGAGGACGCCGAGGACGTGGGCGCGCTGGAACAATGGTCCGGGCTTGGCGGCGGCGAGCGCGTCCATGAGCGACGGGCACTCGCTGACGGCCTCCATCGCGGCTGCGCGGATCTTCTTCGTCAGCCGGGCGCGGGCTTTCTCGTGTAGCCGCTGGTTCGCGTTGATCAGGTCGAGCCCGGCGGGCAGGGGGATGACGAACGGTGCGGGCCGGGGCCCGGCCGCCGTGATGGCGGCCGTAACCTCGGCGTCGAACAGGAGCGGGGCGGTCACTGCCCTTCCTTCCGGATGGTGTTGAGCGAGTGCGGGTGACGGTGCCGGCCGCCGGTGGGGGCCGGGCGGACGTACCAGCGGGTGAGGAACGTGGCGGCGATGAGCGCGGCCTGGAGGACGGCAGCGCCGACCGCGATGTGCTCGTTCACGACGCGCTCCGCAGGTCGACGAGGGCGCGGCCGATGGCGGCACAGCGGCCGGGGCAGTACCAGCGGGCGGGCTCCATCACGCTTGGCGCGTCGACGCGGACCATGGCCGCGTTGGGCTGCGGCTGATCGGTGGCCGTACCGCAACCAGCGACGGTGCACCGCTCGATCACGGGCGTGACGGTGGCCGGGCGGCTCGTGCCGACGAGCCAGCTGTTCCACGCCTGGCGGGCGCGCTGCGTTGCCTCACTTGCCTGGTGCTCCTTGTCCACTCGACGGGCGTCGGCGCACAGGTCGCATGCCGGGATGCTGCGGCGCTTGTGCTGCCGCCAGCCGCGCATGGTGCCGTGTTCGATGCCGTTCACGCCCCACCTCCGCAGGTGAAGGCATGGTTTGCGGCCGTGAGCTCGGCGAGCCGCTCCTCGAGGGCCCGCGCGTGGGCGCGCGCCTGGAGCAGCTCGGCCGGCGGCGTCGCGGCCGGTCGTCCGGTGCCCCCCTCGATCGGGCGGCGCGCGTCCCGCTCCTCCTGCAGCTCGGTGCGCAACAGGGTGAGCGCGCTGCGGGCTTGGTCGATCTGCCGGGCGAGTTTCAGGCTTTCCGCGCGCTCGGCCCACAGGGCGGTCATCCACCGTGCGGTGCCGCTGGCGAGGCGCTGCACGCGCCGTTCCAGCTGCGCCACATAGGCGGCGTCGGCCTGGTCGTCGTTGCGGTGCAACAGGCTTTGGAGCCGCTGTACGCGGCCGGTGAGGCGCTTCACGGCGGCATCGGCCTCGGCGAACTGGCGGGCCGTCGTGGTCGCGGACTCGCGGAACGCGTCCCGCTCGTCACGTGTGTCGTCCAACTCCTCAACGGTGCGCCCGTACCGGTCGGCCAGGTCGTCGTACTTGCTGCGGCGGACGAACATCACTCGCCCCCGTCCCGCTGCCGAGGGACGAGCGGCCACGCGGCAGGCACCTGCACATCCGGGTTCACCTTGCGGAGGTGCGCCTGCAGCGAGGCTGCCTGCTCTGCCGCCCACTCGACCTGCGCGGTGTGCAACTCGTTGAGGGACATGGCGGCGAGCCGTTCGTACCGGGAGCCTTGCCGCCACGCGACGCGACAGGCTGCGATCGCGTCCGCGTCCGCGGTGTGCGCATCCCCGATCGGCACCTCGTAGTGGGTGCACAGGTCGACGAGCTTGCGGGAGCCGCGCCGGTACTTGTCGACCTGCTTGTCGATGACGTACGGATCGACGACTGGGAAGCCGGTCGGCAGCGGCGGCAGCCCGTACCGGGCAGCCTCGCGGTCCAGCATGGTCAGGTCGAAGCGGGCGTTCATCGCCACGATCGGAATGCCGTGGGTGATGGCCTGCCCGAGCGCGGCGAGCACGTCAGCGACGACCTCCGCGGCGGGCTTACCGTCCGCGCGGGCCCGCTCCGTCGCGATCCCGTGCATGGCCGCGGCCTGCTCGGGGATCTCGATCCCGGGGTCGGCGAGCCACGTTGCGGAGGCGGTCGGCTGTCCACCGCCGCACTGGACGACGCAGGCGGTCACGATACGGTCCCGCTCGAGGTCGATGCCTGTGGTCTCCAGGTCGAAGCCAGCCATGCGGCCGAGATGCCAGCTCATGCACTGGCCCCCGATCCGGGCTGCCGCGCGGTCGGCCAGCCCGCCGCGTCGCTCTCACTAGCCGGAGGCTGCGCGGCCTGCTGGGCGATCTCGTCGACCGTCACCCGCGGCAGCGGGAACTCCTCATCCGCCGTGACCTCGCCCCGCTGGATCGACTGGTACACCACCAGCAGCTGCGCAACGTCGTGCTCCGTCCACTTCCCCGACGGCCGGTCGAACTTGGTCTCGATCCGGTCAGCGGTCACGCCGATGCCCTCGAACGCGCGGACGGCATCAGCGATCCGCTGCGGCAGCGGCTTGCCCCCGCCGTCCTGGAGGGTCTTGGCGCACAGCTCCTTGGCCTCTTCGACGAACCAGGGCGGCAGGATCGCGAAGATCGCCTCACGGACCCGGCGGGCGCCGTTGTTCGCGTTGTTCTCGTAGATGTCCCGCATGTCTGTGAGGGCCTTGGGACCGCCCTTCTGGTCGCGCTTGTGCGGGACGATGAACGTCGAGCTGTTGCGGGAGTTCTTCTCGACGTCCCAGGCGAAGGCCTGCATCTCCGACTGCCCGAACTCGTCGTCCCTGCGCATCTCCACGAGCCCGTACTGCACGTTGCCCCAGCAGCGCGCCAGCTCCCGGGCCAGGTGCACGGACGGGCCGGTGATGGTGCCGCCGCCGCGCGAGTATCGGAAGAACGCCTTCTCCGCGAGGTACGGCTGGCGGCACGACTGCCGCATCTCGGCGATGGCCGCGTTGATGTCGCGAGGACACTGCTGTGCGACGACGATCGCGGCCTGGACCTCGGCGACGGCGCGGGACTGCTCCACCGCGGTGCCCTGCCCGATCCGGGCCGGAGCCGCGGCCGGGGTCATGCGCTCGACGGGGTGGTTCACAGGTACTCCTCGGTATCGCGGATGGCGGCCCAGGTGGGCAGAGAGAGATAGGCGATCTCGTCGCTGTAGCCGGGCCAGTGGCCGGCGCCGGTGCATTCGGCGTAGATCTCCAGGGCCCGGCGGTTGCGGGCGGCGCCGATGCGGCGGGCCTCGGCGTCCATCTCGACGACGGTCACGACGTACGGCGGCGTCTTCTCCTGGCAGACGAACACGAATGCTGCGCTGTCGTCGGCGAGGCCGAGGGCCCGGGCGCCGGCGCGGTACCAGTCGTCTTGCTGGTGGTAGCCGAACTCCTCCACGGCGCGGGCGAGCGCGGCGGGCTCGGCGCTGCGGCAGGTCTTGTAGTCGGGGATGATCAGCCGCCCGGCGCGGGCGTCGGGCAGCCAGTCGAAGCGGGCTCGGCGCATTACACCGGTCTGGCGGTCGCGCCAGAACAGGGACTGCTCGGGCTTCCCGCGGGCCGGGTCGAACAGGGCCGCGGCGACGGGGTGTCGGCGCAGGGCGTCGGCCATCGCGTGGACCTGCTCGTACTCGGCGTGCTTCAGCGGGATGCCACCCTCATCGCGGATCGCGGCGACTTCGGCCTTGACGGCGTTCGTCGTCCACTTGTCGGCGTCGACGAGGACGAGATCCGGACCTTCGCCGAGGACGAGCTTGTGCGCGGCGGTGCCGATCTCGAACGTCTTCTTCGGTTCGTTCGGGTTGTCCTGTGCGTACCGGAATAGGGCGGGGCAGGACGGGGGGAGCAGCATGCGGGCGCCGCTGGAAGACAGACTGTCGCGTTGGGCGTGGTACTCGTCGTTGGTGAGGTTGTAGATGCCCGGCTCGGTGATCTGTTCAGCGGCCTGATGCTGCTGTACGGCGGTCGCCATCAGTCGTCGCCTCCGGGCTTGTGGCAGGTGTAGAAACGGCGCGGGGTACCGTCGCCGTGCCGGTCCAGGTGGCCGTCCCGGTGCAGGTCGGCGAGGAAGCGGCGGCAGGACATCCGGAGGACGTGGGTGCCGGTGGCATGGTGCCAGTAGCGCTTCAGGCGTCCGACGGTCCACTCGCCGCCGTCCCTGCGGATCAGTTCCAGCAGGGGCTGCCTGATGCGCCCCCGGGCCGGGTGGGCGGGGTGGGGATCGCTTCCGAGCTGGTAGGCGCGTCCCGTCTTCGTGTCGCGGGGTACGAGGTAGGCGCGTCGGGCGAGGTCCCTCAGGTCGCGGCGGGCGGTGCTCCGGGCGGTGGTGTACCACGGCGACGTTGCGTAGATCTGCAGGGCCAGGCTGGTGGTGAGGAGGGGAGCGTTGGTGTGGCGTGCGACGGCGAGGAGGTAGTGGCGGCGGGCCTCGGCGCCCGCGAGTTCGCCGCCTGGTGTCGGCCGGGGGCCGGCGGCCGAGGCGGTGGTGCCCCCGGCCTGCGCGATGGTCGTCATTCGGTACCGTCCTGGATCTCGCTGACGTGCACCAGGTGGCCGAACGGGCCAACCTTGCCGTAGACAACCTCGTTGTCCGTGGGCAGCCCGGCCATGGCCGAGCGCCACGCGTAGACGAGGGAAGCGGGGTGGCCCTCCATGAACATCCAGGACTGGCCGAAGAGGCGGTCGTTCCAGTCCTCCACGCGGAACGCGTGGGCGCCGGGGCCTTCGCCGTCGAGGTCGGCGCGGACGGTGACGGTCTGCCCGGCGAGCGGGTGCGGGGTGGTGTGTTGCGCGCTCACGGGCGCACGTCCTTCCTGGTCTTGAGCGTGAAGTACTGGCGGCCCGGCTCCTCGTGTCGCACGAGGTGGCCCCATGCGGCGAGGTCGCGGAGGTCGCCGTGGGCGACCGTGCGGATCTGCGGCCACCGGGCGCCGGGCGGCCCGAGGCGGGCGTCCCGGTAGAACTCGGCGGCGCGTGTGGTGGTCCAGCGCCCGCGGTGGGTGCGGATGGCGTCGAGGAGCTCGGCGACGCGGCCAGTAGGCCCGGGAGTGGCATCGGCCCCAGCGGGGCTGCTCTTCTCCCGTTCGGCATCGCGCTCAGCGTCGTACTGAGCGAGCAGCTCGCGAGCGATGGCCTTCGGCTCGGCGCTCTCCGCGTAGTAGACGATCAGCGCGTGCTCGATCACGATTCGGGCGCTCATCGCTCGCACCCCCGAACCACGGCCCAGCAGCCGACCGCGTACACGGCGAGCGCGGCGGAGACGATCAGGACGGCGATCATCGGGCACCGCCCATCTCGGGCAGGTCGCGCGAGACGCGGTACTCCCGGTGCAGCGGCGAGTCGTGCGGGTCCTCCAACGCAGTGCGCTGCCCGGCGAGCAAGCTCCGCAGCTTCTGCACCTGCGGCGTCACGTCCTCGGCCACGCGGACGGCCTGCGTCGGCGTGATCCCGCCGTGGACGCGGACGATGTGGCCATGGAGCTCCTCGTCGGCCGACCCGTCATCCACGTGCCAGACGGACGTGCGCCAGCCGCACCCGCACGTGCGGGAGACCTCGGCGCTGGGCACGTTGACGGGGCGTGCACCCCCGAAGGGGTTCAGCTCCGAGAAGTGGCCCGAGCAGTCGTCGGCCTCGCACGAGTAGGGGTCCGCTCCGGGCTCGTCGCATCGGCACACGGCGGTGGGCTCGTCCTCGCGGAGGGCCTGCGTCGGCGCGAACCGGCGCGTGATCCCACCCACGGCCGCCTCCGCCGCACGCTGCGCCACGGTCACATCCGCGAGCGCCTCGTTCGTCGTATGACGCTCCGCCTCCAACTCGGCAATGCGGTCAAGTGCCCGGGTCAGCGCCTCCTGCATCGCCGGCAGACCAGCCTCCAACGCGGCGACACGCTCACGCAGTCGCTTGATCTCCGCCTGGTCGTCCTCCCGGTGCGTGCCGAGGACCGCCTCCAGCTCCGCGCGCCGCTGCTCAGCCCGGATGAGGCGCTGCCGGTCGACGCGTGCGGACTCCAACTGCCGCTTCAACTCAGCCGTGTCGAACGCGTACTTCCGCTCGACCTCATCGACCCGGGCCTGCCAGGTCTTCAGCTCCGGGCCTACCGGCATCGGCAGCGCGTCCGCCATCGACGCGAGCCCGAGCTCCGCCAACTCCCGCAGCGTCGCCATCACGTACTCGGGGCAGCACCTCGGCGCCCCATTGACCACGTACAAGCCGCGCTTGTCCTTCGTCACCGCACGCCGCACCCAGCACGTACCGTCCTGCGTGCGCACCACCAGCGGGTCACGCGACGTTGGGGCGCTCACGCCGCCACCTCGGCAACCTCAGCCAGGCGCGGGGCCACGTCCGGGACCCCGTGGCCGGTCAACTGCACCACGACCTGGAACCAGCAGGTCTCCTGCTCCAGCCGCAGCCAGGACGAGTTGCCATTCGTGACCAGCTCGACGTTCTCGGCGTCGAACTCCAGCGCCTCACGCCACATCTCGAAGTGCGCTGGGCTGTCCAGCTGCAGCCCCAGGACCGTTCTGGACGGGTGCGCCTGCACGACGGCGTACGGGGCGGGCAGCTCGGGGAAGTGGATCGAGTACCAGCGGATGAGGTCGAGCGCGAAGCGCATCTGTCCGACGTCGGGGGTGCGGGAGGTAACCTCGGTGGCCATCGGTGGCCTCTCTTTCTGTGTTTGGTTGGGGCGCCGGTCGGGGGTCGCCGGGCCGGGAAGTCGGGCGGCCCTTCGGCGCATCAGGGGGTCAGGCGGCGGGCACCATCTGGTGGCTGCGCTGCCGCATTAGCAGCCGCTCATAGGCGGCGGCCCGCTCCGTGCTCAGCCGCCCTGCCGCGTAGTCGTCGGCGATGTCGGCGAGTACCTGGTCCAGCACGGCGCGCGCGCCGGCGTAGGCCTGGGCGCGAGTTACGGTCGGCGCGCTCATACCGGCACTTCCGTCCGCGCCTCGGTCGGCTTGAGTAGGGCGGCCATGGGCACGCTGTAGACGAGTTCGACGCGGACCGCGGTCTGGACGCTGGGCGCTCCGTGACCGTGCCACAGACGCCAGGCGGTCATCTTGCCGATGCCGAGCCGGTCTGCCATCTGCCAGCTGTTCGGTTGGCCGGCGGCTTCGGCGGCCCGCTGTAGTGCTGTGCGGTCGTACCTCACGGGGACATACCTCTCTCACTCAGCAGGTAGATACCTGCTGTGGTAGATAGACCGTACCAGGCATCTACCGGGAGAGGTAGTTAAGAAGTAGATGGAGATCGCGTGAGGGAGTCTCTTTGTTAGTGAGGTCGTGTGTTCGATTTTTTGCCTCAACTCCCCTTATGCGGCAACGGTTGCAGTGTCGAACATTGGGGGGATATTGTGCGGAGGCTAGCCCACTTGCATATGCCATTTACCCTGATTGGGGTCTGCATGTCGCGATAGCTACTTCATCCGACCTATCACGCGCGATAGCCTCTCGGGCATGTCTACGCACCAGACGGATGCCCAACGATTCGGCGCATGGCTGGCCGAGCAACTGGAGGCCAGAGGCTACGACCTCGGCCCCAGAGGCGGAGGCCGCTCACGATTCGCACACGACGCCGGAGTCAGCCCCCAGGCCCTCGGCCGGTGGCTCCGCGGTATCGAGCGCCCCACCACCAGCGCGATCGAGCAGGTTGCCCGGCGCCTCGGCGTCCCGATCGCACCCATCCTCGCCATCTGCGGCTACATCGACCCAGATGAACTACCGGCCCGGGGGGACCGGACCATCACCCAACGCGAGGCCCTCGAAGCTCTAGGCGTCACCGACCCAACCCACCAACAGGCCGTACTCACCATGATCAGCGCCCTCACAGGGGGGGCGAACACCAGCTAGGAGCGCACGACATGAGACGCCGTACCGACCTCCGCCCGCGCACCCGCTACACGCTCTTCGGGCTCGCGGTACTCACCCTGGTCTCGGGCCTCATCATCCAGATCACCGCCCGTACCACCGGCACCATCACCACGGCGTCCGACATCGGCCTCGCCCTCAGCACCCTGGGCACCCTCAGCCTCGCCGCCACGTTCCCGGCCGCCGCCCGCGCCTACTACCACTGGGCCCACGACCGGGGAGTGACCTCGCACTCCAGGCAGCTGCGTCTCGACGCCGTCCTCGCCCGCAGCGACACCGCGGACGTGGTGAGCCTGAACCAGCGCGCCAAGTAGCGCGCACCGCAAGCATCGAGGCCCCGGCGCTGCACCGCGACCGGGGCCTACCTGTACCCGGAGTCCGCCATGACCACACCAGAGCCGTTCATCGGATACGTCCGCGTCAGCACATGGCGCGAGGAGAAGATCAGCCCGGAAATCCAACGGACCGCGATCACCAGCTGGGCGCAGCAGACCGGCCACCGCATCGTCGACTGGGTGGAGGACCTGGACGTGTCCGGCCGGCACTTCAGGCGCAAGATCATGGGAGCGATTCAGCGTGTCGAGCGCCGTGAGGCCAAGGGGATCGCCGTCTGGAAATACTCGCGGTTCGGCCGCGACGACTACGGGATCCAGATCAACCTCCGTCGCCTCGAAGAGGCGGGCGGCACGCTGGAGTCGGCGACGGAGCGGATCGACGCGACCACCGCCGTCGGCCGTCTCTCCCGACATGTCCAGTTTGGCATCGCCGAGTTCGAGTCACGGCGCATCGGCGAGCAATGGCAGGAGACCCACAAGCACCGGCTCTCACAGGGCGTCCCCGCAGCCGGGCGTCCCCGCTTCGGCTACATCTGGCACCCACGCCGCATCCCCGACCCCACCTCGCCCACCGGCTACGGCACCCAACCGGAGCTGTACGAGCCGCACCCCGAGCTGGCGCCGCTTGTCGCATCCCTCTACGCCCAGTACGTCGGCGGCACCGGCATGGTCGCGCTCGCCCAGCAGCTCAACGCCGCCGGTCACCAGACCACGCGCGGCGGCCCGTGGGCCTACGACAGCCTCCTCCGCTACATGGACAGCGGATTCCCGGCTGGCATGCTGCGCGTCCGTGACGCTTGCGACTGCCCTAAGGCCGATGGGCGCGGCTACAAGAGCTGCGGGCATTGGCGGTACATCGACGGCGCGCATCTGCCGATCATCGGGTACGGCCTCGACACCGATCCCACGGAGATCTGGGAGGCGTACCGCGAGCGGCGCTCCCTGGTCCGCCGCCAGCCGCCCCGTGCGCGCCGGGCCACCTACGAACTCACCGGACTGGTGCGCTGCTGCTACTGCCGCTCCGCGATGAGCCCGAAGCGCCGCGCAGACGGCCGTGACGTGGACTGGGGATGCTCACGCAAATCCGACGGCCTGCTGTGCCCCGGTACCACCGCTCCGGGCAGATGGCTGCTGGCCGAGGTGGTGCTGCCCTTCATCCGGGACGTGGCGGCGGGCGTGGACGCGGCCCCGGCCACCATCCCCGCCGCGCGACCTGCCGGCCCCGACCCGGCTGTGCAGCGCGCCCGGCTCACCGCCGATGTCGCGCGCCTCTCCGACGCGCTGGGCAGGCTCACCACCGACTACGCCCTCAACCCCGACCGGTACCCGGCCGACGCCTACGACCAGGCCGTGAAGAAGCTCGAGGCCGACCGCAAGAAGGTACTGACCGAACTGGCGCAGTATGAAGAGGAGAAGCCGAAGAAGACGCTGGCCGACTTCCAGCCGCTGGCGGCCGACCTGCTTGCCCAGTGGGAGGAGCCGCACCTCCTGACCATCGTGCAAAAGAACCTACTGCTGCGACAGCTGATGCGGTACGTGTGGGTGCTGCCCCGGCCGTCCCGCTACCAGGCTGCGGCTCGTGTGATCCCCGTGTGGAAGGACGAACCGGCGCTCGTGCAGTAGGGGCCGCTCGGCCCTCGGCGGGAGTGGCAGTTTGTAGGACATGCCCGACGGGATCGCGTGGTCGTTGGTACCCGACCCGCGTTGAGAGGCGGAAAGGGGCCCCTGCGCCGGTGACGGCGCGGGCCGGGCCGGGGCGCTACAGGTTGCGGTGGACGTCCCGCCGGTCGCCCGCCTTGGGGATTCGCGTTCGTGGGACAGGGGCGACGGCATCGCGTGACCCATCGCCCGGGGAGCCGCCCGCGGGCGGCTCCCCGGGCGCTTCGGCCCGGGGTTCTGACGGACTGTCGGGAGGGGTTCGGCGGTGGCTCCTCCTCCTTATCGGTAGCCTCTCCTGAGCAGGCCCTATAACGTATGAGCATCCCTGAGGGGGGCTGGGAGGCCCGCCAGGGATGCGTCGCCGACGAAGTTCGTGAACTTCTTCACAAGGAAATCGCCCGTGCCGGGCCGCGCCATGGGTCCATGGGGCCGTTCAGGGGGCTCAACGGCCCTTCCGGGGGACTCGCAGGAGCGTTTCCGGGGCCTGGCGCGTGCGCCCGGTCGGGGTCGGGTAAGAGGGGGGTGAAGGCCCGGAGGGGCAGCTCACGAGGCCTTGACAACGATCCGCCCGCCCTCGCGGTTCCCGGGCGGCGTCATGATCTCCATCACGCGGGCGGCGTAGTGTAGCAGATGACCTGCCCAAGCTTGTGAAGGGGCGCACGAGCGACCCCCCAGGGGCGGGTGGATACTCGATGGCATGAGCACCACGGAGCGTCCCAGGATCCTCGTAGTAGGCGGTGGGTACGTAGGCCTGTACGCAGCTCGACGCATCCTGAAGAAGATGCGCTACGGCGAGGCGACCGTCACGGTCGTCGACCCGCGCTCGTACATGACCTACCAGCCCTTCCTCCCCGAAGCCGCCGCCGGCAGCATCTCCCCCCGGCACGTCGTCGTCCCGCTGCGACGCGTCCTGCCGAAGGCGGAGGTCCTCACCGGTCGGGTCACCACCATCGACCAGGACCGCAAGGTCGCCACCATCGCCCCGCTGGTCGGTGAGGCGTATGAGCTGCCCTTCGACTACCTGGTCGTCGCGCTCGGCGCGGTCTCCCGCACCTTCCCGATCCCCGGCCTCGCCGAGCAGGGCATCGGTATGAAGGGCATCGAGGAGGCCATCGGCCTGCGCAACCACGTTCTCGAGCAGCTCGACAAGGCCGATTCCACGACCGACGAGGAGATCCGCCGCAAGGCGCTCACCTTCGTCTTCGTCGGCGGAGGCTTCGCCGGTGCGGAGACCATCGGCGAGGTCGAGGACATGGCCCGGGACGCGGCCAAGTACTACAAGAACGTGTCCCGTGAGGACATGCGCTTCATCCTCGTCGACGCCGCCGACAAGATCCTCCCCGAGGTCGGTCCCAAGCTCGGCCACTACGGCAAGCAGCACCTCGAGGGCCGCGGCGTCGAGGTCTACCTGTCCACCTCCATGGAGTCCTGCGTCGACGGCCACGTGGTGCTCAAGAACGGCCTCGAGGTCGACTCCAACACGATCGTGTGGACGGCAGGCGTCAAGCCGAACCCGGCGCTCGCCCGCTTCGGCCTCCCGCTCGGTCCGCGCGGTCACGTGGACACCGCCGCCACGCTCCAGGTCCAGGGCACCGACTACATCTGGGCCGCGGGTGACAACGCCCAGGTGCCCGACCTCGTCAGCCGCAGGGCCGGTATCGAGAACGCCTGGTGCCCGCCGAACGCGCAGCACGCGCTGCGTCAGGCCAAGGTCCTCGGCGACAACGTGGTCTCCGGCATGCGGGGCTTCCCGCAGAAGGAGTACAGCCACGCCAACAAGGGCGCGGTCGCGGGTCTCGGCCTGCACAAGGGCGTCGCGATGATCGTCATGGGCAAGACGAAGATCAAGCTCAAGGGCCGTCTCGCCTGGTACATGCACCGCGGCTACCACGGTATGGCGATGCCGACCTGGAACCGCAAGATCCGGGTCTTCGCGGACTGGACGCTCGGCATGTTCCTCAAGCGCGAGGTCGTCTCGCTCGGCGCGATCGAGACTCCGCGTGAGGAGTTCTACGAGGCCGCCAAGCCCGCGCCGGTCGCCGCCGTGGCCAAGACCGAGGAGAAGGCCAAGGCCTCCTGACCTGAGGGTCACCGGTCCAGCCGAAGGGCCTCCCGCCATCCGTGGTGCGGGAGGCCCTTCGGCGTTCGGCGCGCCTTGGGCGCCTGACCTCGCAAGGGCGGCGCCCACCGGCCCCTGCACACGGGCATTTTGCCGAGCCGTAATACACGCGGGGGACTGCGGCACGGCCTCACAGGTGTTTACGTGGTGTTGGACATCCCGGAACCCTTCCCCGGCCCGCCGTCCGGTTCGTCGTACGGTTCGGGCAGGGGATACGCCCATCGGAGGTGTGCGCCATGGCCGACGCCGCGCTGCGGCTGAGGAGCCTCGTCGAACAGTTGCTGGGGGCATCGCTCCCGGTGCGCATCCGCGCCTGGGACGGATCGGAAGCCGGCCCGCCGGACGCTCCCGCTCTCGTCGTACGCAATCGCCGTGCCCTGCGCCGCCTGTTGTGGAAGCCGGGGGAACTGGGACTCGCCCGTGCCTGGGTCGCCGGGGACCTCACGATCGACGGCGATCTGTACACCGCCCTCGACCTGATGGCCGGCTTCATCTGGGAGCGCGGTGACGACGCCCGCACCCTCGTCCAGGCGGTCCGCGACCCGGATGTGCGCGCCGCCGTCCGCGGGCTCGCCCGGCTGGCCGGCCCCGTCCCGCCGCCCCCACCGCCCCGGGAGGAGATCCGCAGAGTCCGCGGCCACCTCCACACCCGGCACAGCGACAAACGCGCCATCAGCCACCACTACGACGTCGGGAACGACTTCTACGAGATCGTCCTGGGCCCGTCCATGGTCTACTCCTGCGCCTACTGGGACGCGCCGGACGCCACCCTGGAGGACGCCCAGCGCGACAAGCTCGAACTCGTCAGCCGCAAACTCGGCCTGAAGCCCGGTCAGCGCCTGCTCGACGTCGGCTGCGGCTGGGGCTCCATGGCGATCCACGCGGCCCGCGAGCACGGGGTGAGCGTCGTCGGCGTCACCCTCTCCCAGGAACAGGCCACCTACGCCCGCAAGCGGGTCGCCGAGGAGGGCCTCGCCGACCGCGTCGAGATCCGGGTGCAGGACTACCGGGACGTCGTCGACGGCCCCTACGACGCGATCTCCTCCATCGGCATGGCCGAACATGTCGGCGCCGAACGGTACCTGGAGTACGCCCGCGATCTGTACGACCTGCTCAAGCCCGGCGGGCGGCTGCTCAACCACCAGATCGCCCGGCGCCCCCAGCGGGACGAATCCTCGTACACCGTCGACGCGTTCATCGACGCCTACGTCTTCCCCGACGGCGAACTCGCCCCCATCGGCAGCACCGTGAGCCAGTTGGAGCGCGCCGGATTCGAGGTCCGCGACGTGGAGTCGCTCCGCGAGCACTACGCCCTCACCCTGCGCGGCTGGGTCGCCAACCTGGAGGCCCAGTGGGGGCGTGCGCAGGCCCTCGCCGGCCCCGGCCGCGCCCGGGTGTGGCGCCTGTACATGGCCGCCTCCGCCCTCGCCTTCGAACGCAACCGCATCGGCGTCAACCAGGTCCTCGCCGTGCGGGCGCCGGATTCGGGCGCGTCCGGGCTGCCGCTGCGCACCCGCACCTGGCACACCTGACCCCCGTGCCGACGACACCGTAGGAGCGGTGTCCGAGGACGGCGAAGGGGCCCCCGTTCCGCAGCGGAACGGGGGCCCCTTCGTGTGACGGGTTCCGTTACTGCGACTTGATCGCCGCGAGCATGTTCAGACGGGCCGCCCGCCGGGCCGGCCACAGGGCGGCCAGGACGCCGACCACCGCCGCCAGGACGAGGAAGACGGCCATCCGGCCCCAGGGCAGGACCAGCTCGTACGTCGACATCGTGGTGCCGAGCAGCTCCCCGGCCGCCCAGCCGAAGAACACGCCCAGACCGATGCCGAGCACTCCGCCGAACAGCGAGATGACCAGGGACTCCAGCCGGACCATCCGCTTGATGCCCCTGCGGTCCAGGCCGATCGCCCGCAGCATCCCGATCTCCTGCGAGCGCTCGAAGACCGACATGGCCAGGGTGTTGATGACCCCGAGGACGGCGACGATCACCGCCATGGCCAGCAGGCCGTAGAGCATGTTCAGCATCAGCGTGAAGATCTGTGCGATGCCGTTGGAGATGTCCTTCTTGTCCTGCACCAGGATGGCCGGGTTGTCGCCGAGCGCCTTCTGCAGCGCGCTCTTGGCCGACGCGGTGGCGCCGCCCGACATCTTCACCATGACCTGCATGTCGGCCGGGTCGCTCTGGTGCGGGGAGAGCGTCGTGTTGTCCAGCATGATGCCGCGCATCATCTCGGTGGCCTGGTAGACACCGGCGACCGTCAGCTGCTGCTTGCGGCCGTCCTCGTAGGAGACCGTGAACCGCGATCCCGCCGTCCAGTGGTGGGACTTGGCGGTTTTGTCGTCCACGACGACCTGGCTGCCGCCGACCCGGAACGTGCCGTCGTCGACCGTCAGGGCCGTCAGCTTGCCGATCGTGGCGCCGTTGACACCGGTCAGGAACTCGGTCCGGCCGTCGATGCGGGCGGGCGCGTTGCGCAGCGGGCTGGTCGCGGTGACCCCGGCGGTCGTCCGCAGCGTCTTGTCGACCTCGGGCGACAGGTCGTTGCGGTTCGCCATGGACACCACGTAGTCCGCCTTGATGGCGGAGGACGCCATCTTGTCGATCGCGGTCTGCAGGCTGCCCGCCATCACCGTCAGACCGGTGATCAGGGTCAGGCCGATCATCAGGGCCGAGGCGGTGGCCGCGGTGCGGCGCGGGTTGCGCACCGAGTTCTGCCGGGCCAGCTTCCCGGCGATCCCGAAGACACGCAGCAGCGGGGCGGCGGCCGCGATCAGCGGGCGGGACAGCAGCGGGGTGAGCACGAAGACGCCGAGGACGAGGAGGGCCGCGCCGAGACCCATCGGGGCCTGGCCGTCCGTGGCGTTCAGCGTGGTGGCGTACAGCACGGTGGCGATACCGGCCCCGGCGAACAGGGCGCCGATCGTGTTCCGTACGACCAGGGACTTGGTGGTGGCCTGCGCGTGGACGCTGCTCATCGCGGCGACCGGTGGGATCTTCGCGGCGCGCCGGCCCGGCAGCCAGGCGGCCAGCATCGTGATCAGGATGCCGACGGCGAGGGCGGCGGCGACCGTGCCCGGGGTGATGACGAGGGGCCCGTCCGGAACCGTCCCGCCCAGAGAGCCCATCAGCCCGCGCAGCCCGGCGCCGATGCCGATGCCGGCCACCAGACCGGTGACGGCCGCGACCGCGCCCACCACGAACGCCTCGATGAGGACGGACCGGGTGACCTGACGGCGGGAGGCGCCGACCGCGCGGAGCAGTGCCAGCTCCTTGGTGCGCTGCGCGACCAGCATGGTGAAGGTGTTGGCGATGATGAACGTGCCGACGAACAGGGCGATGCCCGCGAACACCAGCAGGGCGGTGCGCATGCTGCTCGTCGCGTCGGCGATCTGCCTGGCCTGGTCGTCGGCGAGTTGCTTTCCGGTGATGGTGGAGGCGGTGTTCTTCGGCAGGATCTCGTCGAGGGCGTTGCGCAGTGCGGTCTGGCTGGTGCCCGGGGCCGCCTTCACGTCGATCTCGTCGTAGGAGCCGTCCTTGTGGAACAGCCGCTGGGCGGTGGCCGTGTCGAAGAGGACGAGGCTGCCGCCGGCCGCCACGTTGCCGTCGTCGGTGGTGAAGATGCCGGTGATCTTCGGGGTCAGCACGGGGCCGTCGATCGACAGCCGTACGGTGTCGCCCACCGTGTATCCGGCGCGCTCGGCGGTCTTGGAGTCGATGAGGATCTGGTCCTCGCCCTGCGGGGCGTGCCCGCTGACGACCGGGTACCGGGGGTCGTCGGTCTTCCAGTAGTTCGCGCCCTGGGACCGGAAGCCGTCGCCGAGGAGCTTGCCGTGCTTGTCGGCGATGGCGGTGAAGCCGCTGACGACGCCGATGGCCGACTTGGCGCCCTGGACCCCGGCGGCCTTGTCGAGGAGGGCCTGGGTGAGCCGGGGCTCCTTGCCGATGGTGTCGCCGGTGTTCTGGCGGCCCTCGGGCCGGATGGCCACGTCGACCTGGTCGAAGCCCTTGGCGGAACTCTTCTGGTAGGCCTGCGAGATGGTGTTGGTGAAGACCAGGGTGCCCGACACGAAAGCGACGCCGAGCATCACGGCGAGGACGGTCATGAGCAGCCTGGCCTTGTGCGCGAGCACAGTGCGCAGGGCGGTACGGAACATTTCTCTTCCTGGGCTGGGAGCGGGATGCGGGACGGGGCCGTTCAGGCCGGCGGGGCTGTGGAGGCCGTGGCTCCGGGGGCGGGGCGCACGGCCCTCAGCTCGTGCGGCCCTTGGCGTCGAACCGCTTCATGCGGTCCAGCACCGCGTCGGCGCTCGGCTCGTACAGTTCGTCCACGATCCGGCCGTCCGCCAGGAAGATCACCCGGTCCGCGTAGGCAGCCGCCACCGGGTCGTGCGTGACCATCACCACCGTCTGCCCCAGCTCGCGCACGGAGTTGCGCAGGAAGCCCAGCACCTCCGCGCCCGAGCGCGAGTCCAGGTTTCCGGTGGGCTCGTCGCCGAAGATGATGTCCGGCTTGGACGCGAGCGCCCGCGCCACCGCGACCCGCTGCTGCTGACCGCCGGACAGCTGTGCGGGCCGGTGGCTCAGCCGCCCCGAGAGCCCGACCATCTGGATCACGGTGTCCAGCCACGCCTTGTCCGGCTTGCGGCCCGCGATGTCCATCGGGAGGGTGATGTTCTCCAGCGCGGTCAGGGTCGGCAGCAGGTTGAACGCCTGGAAGATGAAGCCGATCTTGTCCCGGCGCAGCTTGGTGAGCTGCTTGTCCTTCAGCGAGCCCAGTTCGACGTCGCCGATGCGGACGGAACCGGACGAGAAGGAGTCGAGGCCGGCGACGCAGTGCATGAGCGTCGACTTGCCGGAGCCGGAGGGCCCCATGATGGCCGTGAACTGGGCCTGCCGGAAGTCGACGGTCACCCGGTCCAGGGCCACCACCTGGGTTTCGCCCTGTCCGTAGACCTTCGACAGATCCGTGGCACGGGCGGCCACGGTGGTGGTCCGGTCGGCGAGGGGGGTGCTGGTCACGGCGGGTGCTCCTGTCGGGACGACGACGGTCAAGGGGACGACTTCCATCGTGGCGGCCCGTCGGTCCTGTGGAGTCAGCCGCTGTTCCCGTTCCGTGGGCAGCCTCGAGTCGGACCGTGCCCGCCGGTGTCATACCTGGGGATGACGGGCGTCCCTGAGAGCACCCCCGGGTCCGCCCGGAGCCGAAAGCGGTTGGCCGGCCGTTACGTGCCTGGTCGCGGCGCCCTCCTCAGGGCGGTGAAATTCCGTCATTTCGCATGCACAGCTCACGGTTGCCCGAAAGGCTATTGGCAAGTGCCGATGGGCGGTACCGAGTGCTGATGCACCCTCAGACATCAATAAAATAAGACAACATCGCATCGTGCGACCGGTGTTCGAGGGATGCCTCCCGCTAGGCTCGGAACGCTCGGTGCGGAGCCCATGGCCTGCCCGGATGGTGGAATGCAGACACGGCGAGCTTAAACCTCGCTGCCCCTCGCGGGCGTACCGGTTCAAGTCCGGTTCCGGGCACCTTCACCGACACCCTGCCGACTGACAAACGGCAGGTTCGGGGCCCTCGGTTTCGTCTTCGCGGGAACACC
This sequence comes from Streptomyces sp. NPDC002513, assembly GCF_053595355.1. Classification (NCBI taxonomy): domain Bacteria; kingdom Bacillati; phylum Actinomycetota; class Actinomycetes; order Kitasatosporales; family Streptomycetaceae; genus Streptomyces; species Streptomyces sp. NPDC002513. The sequence continues at coordinate 131,843 of NZ_JBSFXK010000006.1, forward strand.
GCGGGAACACCGGGGGCCGGCCCTGTTTCCCCGGAGTGCCCGCGACCGTGGAAGAGGAGTCGGTGACGGTGCGTACCGCTTTTTCCGGGTGTGCGTCGTGGGCGCCCGCGCAAATCTCCGCATCACGCCGCCGGGAACGGCCGGCTGCCATCGGTCGCCCGGCAAGCGGCGCGGGCGCGGGTGTCCTTGCGGACAGAAGTTGACCTGAAGGCTCCCTACGGTCGTGTCATGACCCAGACGCAGAAGATTCTTGTCACCGGCGCCACCGGAACCGTCGGCCGCCAGGTCGTCGCCGAACTGCTCGCCCGCGGCCATGCGGTCCGCGCTCTCACCCGGAACGCGGCGAAGGCCGACTTCCCGGCCGGCGTCGAGGTCGTCCAGGGTGATCTGGCCGAACCCGACAGCCTGATCCCGGCCTTGGAGGGCGTCACCGGCCTCCATCTGATCACCTTCGGCGGGGCCTACTTCGCCTCGCTGGAGACCGGCCCGCGGATCCTGGAACTGGCCCGCGCGGCCGGCGTACGCCGGGTCACCGTGCTGCACGGCGGCGGGCCGTCCCTGCTGGAGGACGCCGTGCGTGCCGATGCCGATGTGGACTGGACCGTGCTCATGCCGGTCGAGATCATGGCCAACTGCCTGGCATGGGCGGACGGGATCGTGGCCTCGGGCGAAGTACGCGAGCCGTTTGTCTCCCGGTTGAGTGCCATGGTTCACGAGGGCGACATCGGCGCCGTCGCCGCGGTCGCGCTCACCGAGGAGGGCCACGGGGGCCAGGAGTACGTGATCACCGGCCCCGAGCTGCTGACCGTCGGCGACAAGGTGGCGACGATCGCTGCCGCCCTCGGCCGGGAGATCGCCCTGGTCGAGCTCAGCGAGGAGCAGGCCGTCGCGCAATGGCGAGCGGCGGGCTACCCGGAGAACGTCATCGGCTTCCTGGTCGAGGCGTACGGGAACACTCCGGAGGTGGGCCGTACGGTCGTCGACACCGTCGAGAAGGTCACCGGCCACCCGGCCCGCACCTTCGCGCAGTGGGCCGCGGAGCACGCGGACGCCTTCACGGCAACAGTCCCTGCGGTCACGGCGTAGCCTCCGCTTCGTACGTGGGCCGGACGTGGACGGAACCGCATCACAGGTGACGACCACGTCCGCGTCCGGCCCGCCGAAGCCGGCTCGAACGCGTCGGGGATCTTCCGCTCCGCGTGGTCGAGGCCGGTCAGCAGCACGCCGTCGGCTGTGCCACAGGCGCGGAGACGACGAGCCCGGGGCTCCGGCGGTCAGGAGTCGAGGTCAGGCGTCTCCGGGGGCGTGAGCGGTCACGCCGTATCCCCGTTCCGGTCTGTCCCGGCCACGCGCAGGTCGCGGAGCATGAGGGCGAAGTCCGGGGAGTCCGGGATGGGCTGACGGTTGCCGATCTTCCGGTACCCCCATGTCGCGTAGAGAGCGAACTTCCGAGAGTTGTCGAGGAGAGGGCGATGCCGGTGAGATCCGTCAGCCGGTGAACCCCTCTTCGCTCAGGGCCTTTTCGATGCGGGCTCGGTGCTGCGTCTCCCAGGAGTCGAGGGATTCCTTGTCCTCCTTCGCGAGCTTCGCGCGGGCGGCGGCCAGAATCTCCTCGTGCCGGTCGGCGGGAGTGACCACGACGCCCTCCTCGTCGGCCACCACCACGTCCCCGGGGTGAATGAACACGCCGCCGCAGCGTACGGGCTCACCGAGCGCCCCGATGGCCTTCTTGGCGCCCGGGATCGGGATGACTCCTCGTGCGAAGACGGGGAAACCCGCTTCCCGTACTTCGCTCAGGTCCCGGATGAGGCCGTCGAGCACGAACGCCGCGATGCCTCGCCGCTGGGCGACGGCGCACACGTTGCCGCCGGCCAGCGCGTAGTCCACATCGCCCGACTCGACGACGATCACCGAACCGGGTGCGGCGCGATAGATCGCCGCGTGCAGCATCAAGTTGTCGCCGGGCGGGCACCGCACGGTGAAGGCGGGGCCCGCGACACGGGGTATCGGCTGCCACAGCGGGCGGATGCCCATGTCCATGACCTGCGCACGCCCCAGCAGTTCGGCGAGCGTGGTCGGGGGGATGTCGTCGAACACGGTGCCGTCGTTGTTCTCGCTCATCTCGCTCATCTCGTTCCTCACGTTCTGGGAGCTGCCGCTCGGGTCCATGGGATCGGGCGGGTTTGGCCGCTCGGCGGGAACCCGCTTCCTTCTTTGGGCTGTTGAAGTATGGGGTCCAGGTTCTGCCGCCGTCGTGTGTCGAGATCACCGTGCCCTCGTCCCGGCGATCCACACGGCGCGTACGCTCGCCGGGCGCTCCGGCCGGCGGCCCCGCGCTCCGGTGGGAACCGCTGCGGTGACCGTTGACAGTCGGTGCCGAGGGGCGGACACTCGCCTCCAATTGGTGAAGTAAATTTCACTTTACGAACTAGCGCCGTCAGGGATCGTGCGAGCGCGAAGGGGCGTCGGGATGCGTACCACCGTCGGCATCATCGGAGCGGGACCCGCCGGGCTGCTGCTGGCGCGGCTGCTGCACAACGCGGGCATCGACTCGGTCGTGCTGGAGAGCCGCGACCGGTCCTATGTCGAACGGCGGCAGCGGGCGGGGATCCTGGAGCAGGGAACCGCCGACGTGCTGCGGGCCGCGGGGGCGGGCGAGCGCATGGACCGTGAGGGGCTGCGCCACGACGGGATCGAGCTGCGCTTCGCGCGCCGCCGCCACCGTGTCGACTTTCCCGCGCTCACCGGCGGCAGCTCGGTGATGGTGTACGCGCAGACGGAGGTCTGCAAGGACCTCATCGCGCTCCAGCTCAAGGAGGGCGGGCCCCTGCTGTTCGGGGCGGAGGCGCTCGCCGTCGAGGGCGCGACCACGGACCGGCCCCTGATCCGCTTCCGGCACGAAGGGCGCGGGGACGTCCTGGAGTGCGACTACGTCGTCGGCTGCGACGGCTTCTGGGGGGTGTCCCGCGAGGCGTTCCCGGCCGGAGTCTCCCGAACGTTCGAACGTACGTACCCGTTCGGCTGGCTCGGCATCCTCGCCGACGTCCCGCCCTCGCACGACGAACTGGTCTACGCCCGGCACGAGCGCGGGTTCGCGCTGCTCAGCATGCGCTCCCCGGCCGTCTCCCGCCTCTATCTCCAGGTGCCGGCCGGCACGGACGCCGGGCAGTGGCCCGACGAGGTGATCTGGGACGAGCTGGAGCGGCGCCTTGAGACCGCCGACGGCTGGACCCTGGCCCGCGGCCCCATCACCGCCAAGTCCGTCACCCCCATGCGCAGCCATGTCCACGAGCCCCTGCGGCACGGCCGGCTCTTCCTCGCCGGGGACGCCGCCCACATCGTGCCGCCGACCGGGGCCAAGGGGCTCAATCTCGCCGTCGGCGACGTCGTCACCTTCGCCCGGGCGCTGACGCACCGCAGGCAGACCGGCTCGGACGAGCGGCTCGACGCCTACTCCGAGACCTGTCTGCGCCGGGTCTGGCAGGCCGAGCGGTTCTCCTACGAGATGACGACGCTGCTGCACCGGGCCCCGGACGCCACGCCGTTCGACGACCGTATCCAGCTGGCCCGCCTGGACCGGCTCGCCACCTCGCGCGCCGCCGAGGCCGAGCTCGCCGACGGTTACACGGGCTTTGGTGGGAGTGACCCGTCGCACGGGCCTTTGGCGCAGTGACCCGCTGGGGTGAGCCCTCGGAGGCCCGTCGGGGTGAATTCGCCGGCGGCCGGTATCGCCCCTCCGGGTGACGGAGGATCCGCGGTTGATCTGCGGCCGGTCTCGACTGTGTTCCGACTCGGCCATGGACGGGGCGGTTCCGTGCGGGGAGTCACGCATGTGCGTAGCGTGTTGCGCGAACAGGTGAGAGAAAGATCCTCCCCAAGCACTAGGGTCAGTCTTTTGCCTACCTATTACTCTTGAGCCAAGGCCACGCAGGGTGGCCATGGAGGAGTGAAATGAGGAGCAGCAACCCGGTCTTCTCGCGACGGGGGTTCAGCCGCGACAACGGCTACGCGGGCTTCAACACCGCGCCGCAGGCCGGGGGAGCCGCTGTCGGCACGCAGGGCAACCCGTACGCGCAGACCCCCTACGCGGGCGGCAACCCCTACGCGCAGAACCCCTACGCCCAGCAGACGCAGTACGGCGCCCCGCCGCAGGCCCCGGCCACCACCGGCCGGATGACGATGGACGACGTCGTCGCACGCTCGGCGATCACGCTCGGTACGGTCGCCGTCGGCGCGATCCTCGCCTGGACGCTGCTGCCGGTCTCGTCCACCAGTTACGGTCTCGCGATCGGTTCCGCCCTGATCGCGTTCGTGCTGGCGATGGTCCAGTCCTTCAAGCGCACCCCCTCGCCCGCGCTGATCCTGGGGTACGCCGCCTTCGAGGGCGTCTTCCTCGGTGTCATCAGCGAGATCTACAACGCGCGGTGGTCCGGCGCGCCCTTCCAGGCGGTGCTCGGCACCATGGCGGTGTCCGGCGCGACGCTGCTCGTCTACAAGGCGGGCTGGATCCGGGTCACCGCCCGGTACGCCCGCATCGGCATGGCCATCGCCATCGCGTTCGTCCTGGTGATGGCGGTCAATCTGCTGCTGGTCGTCTTCGGTGTCGCCCCGGACGGCGGGCTGCGCAGCATGGGCCCGCTGGGCGCGCTCGTGGGCATCATCGCGATCCTGCTCGGGGCCTTCTTCCTCACCCTCGACTTCAAGCAGATCGAGGACGGCATCGCGTACGGCGCGCCGCGCGAGGAGTCCTGGCTGGCCGCGTTCGGCCTGACCATGACCCTGGTGTGGATCTACGTCGAGATGCTGCGGCTGGTCGCCATCTTCAGCAATAACGACTAGCTGCTTCCGATTCAGCGGCCGGTGCCGGTCAGTCTCCAGCGGTCCCGGCCGGTCGTGCCCGGGGCGCCGGCTTCCGAGCGTCCCGGGTATATGCCGAAGGGCCCCCGAACCACGGTTCGTGGGCCCTTCGGCATGTGGTGTCAGGTTCGGTCGTGCGCGCTCAGGCGAGGTTGCGCGCGGCCCTCCTCAGGTCGTACTCGTGAATGATCGCCTTGGCGTGGCCGTAGGCGAGGTTGTGTTCGTGCCGGAGCCAGGTGACCTTCTCCTCGAAGCAGAGAGCGGGACCTTCGGCGACGGTGCGAAGCCAGTCGGAGATTTCGCGACCGGTGCAGTGAGGGATACGGGCGAGCAGATTGCGATGGGTCTCCTCGGAGAAGACTTGGGACATCGGCGCCTCCGGACGCGTTCGATGAAGCCGGTCCTTCAGGTCACCGTGCCTGAGTGTTCGCCTGTTGGCAACAGTCGTGCCGCGACGCGTAGTCTCGCCGCGTGCTTGATACGACGCCTTTGACCCAGGCCGTGGACCACTTCGCCGACCGCTTGCGGGCCGCTCCGCAGAGTCGGCTGCAACGGAGTGCCGCAGCCGAAGCGCTCGGCCTGGCAAGGGAGTTGGCGCGCCGCGCGCAGCTCCTGGAGGACCCCTCGGCCGAGCCTCGCGAGATGCCGGACGCGGGTATGTTCGCGGTCGCCGACCAGATCACGGTCGCCGCACACGATCTCGCGGTCGTCCTGAGCGACGAGGAGGAACTCGCCGGGGCCGTGACGCTCGTACAGGAGGCGCAGCGACGTGCGGGGGTCTGACGGCACGGACACCCCCGGCTCGGCGAGGCCCCCTGGGATGCGGGACGGGTGGCCGCCTCGTGCCACCCCGCTCTGTCACGGGGGCGCGAGGGTGCGGGCCCGGGTCACCGGGGGTGCGATGCCGTGATTCCGGGTTACGGGGATGCGGTGACGCGGTTCCCGGTCACAGGGTCGCGATGACGCGGTCCGCCAGGATGTAGATGCTCTCGTCGCCGCACTGGAACGTCAGCGCGTACGCCCCCGAGACACCCGAACCGCCGAGCAGGACCGGGGTGCGGCCGGCGTCCAGGGCGGCGTTCAGACGCTCCGCGGTCTCGCGGTGGCCGGGAGTCATGCACAGCGTCGTGCCGTCCGCGAAGACGTAGACGTCGAGGGTTCCCAGCGGGCCCGGGCGCACATCGGCGAGTTCGGTGCGGGCGGCGGCCAGTTCCTCCAGGCGGGCGACCGTGCGCTCGTGGTCGTTGACCACGGGGGAGGGGGACGGGGACGGGACGAAGTCGGGGTGCGAGGGGTGCCGGCGGCGGGCGGCGGCCAGTTCGGGGGAGTCCCCCGCGAGGCCGTCGTCCGGGGAGGCGTACTGAGCGAACTCGTTCTTTTCGAGGGAGGGTTCCGTCACCGGCTCCAGGCTGCCCTGCTCCAGGCCCGCGAAGTCCGACTGGCGGGGCATGAACAGCTCACTGTCGGGCAGCCCGTCGGGCAGTCCGAACAGGGTGGGGGCGTCGGCGATGTCCTGGGCCTCCTGAGCGGCCCAGAAGGCACGCGCCTCGGCCAGCTCGCGCTCCCGCTCCTCGGCGAGCGCCTCGGCCACGGCCGTGCGTATCTCCTCCGCGTCCGCGCTGGCGCGGGCGGCGGGCACCAGGCCGTGTGCCTGCGCGGCGCGGTCTTTGATGAGTTCACCGTGCAGGGCCGCGACCTGTCGGCGCAGCGCTCGCACGCCGCACAGGACGGCGACGCCCACACCCGCGGTGGCGGAGGTGGTGAGCAGCAGAGCAATCGGCATGGCGCTCACTGACGTACTCCCGGTTCGAGGTCGGCCCCGGACTTCCTACATCAGCTTGAAGGGTGGACTAAACATCTGTCAGTGCGTAACGTCACGAAACGGACAGCTCCGAAGTGTGCTGACCTCTCCCGGAAAACACTCCGACCTGCGCAAACCTTAGCCGGAGCGAGATAGGTCACATCCTGGGGGAGATTGAATCACGAAACGGCCCGAAGCCCTGAGGGACAGGGGCTCCGGACCGCTGCACGAGGAGCGCACGGGCGCGAGCAGGTCAGCTCAGACGCTCGATGACCATCGCCATGCCCTGGCCGCCGCCGACGCACATCGTCTCCAGGCCGAACTGCTTGTCGTGCCACTGGAGGGAGTTGATCAGCGTGGTGGTGATGCGGGCGCCGGTCATGCCGAAGGGGTGGCCCACGGCGATGGCACCGCCGTTGACGTTCAGCTTGTCCAGCGGGATGTCCAGGTCGCGGTAGGAGGGGATCACCTGGGCGGCGAACGCCTCGTTGATCTCGACGAGGTCGATGTCGCCGATGGTGAGCCCGGCGCGCTTCAGGGCCTGCTTGCTGGCCTCGACGGGGCCGTAGCCCATGATCTCGGGGGAGAGCCCGGAGACGCCGGTGGAGACGATCCGGGCGAGCGGCGTGAGCCCCAGCTCGCGGGCCTTGGTGTTGCTCATGACGACCAGGGCGGCGGCGCCGTCGTTGAGGGGGCAGCAGTTGCCGGCGGTGACGCGGCCGTCGCGACGGAAGACGGGCTTGAGCCCGGCCACGCCCTCCAGGGTCACGCCGGGGCGCGGGCCGTCGTCCTTGCTGACGACCGTCCCGTCGGGAAGCGTCACCGGGGTGATCTCGCGCTCCCAGAAGCCCTTGGCGATGGCCTGCTCGGCGAGGTTCTGCGAGCGGACGGCGAACTCGTCCATCTCCTCGCGGGTGATGCCCTTCAGGCGGGCGAGGTTCTCGGCGGTCTGGCCCATCGCGATGTACGGGTCGGGGAGCAGGCCGTCCTCGCGCGGGTCGTGCCAGTCGGCGCCCACGGACTCGGCGACGGCGGTGGTGCGGGCCTCGGCCTCGGCGAAGAGCGGGTTGTGGGTGTCCGGGAGGCCGTCGGAGGTGCCCTTGACACTGCGGCTGACCATCTCGACGCCCGCGGAGATGAAGACGTCGCCCTCGCCGGCCTTGATGGCGTGCAGGGCCATGCGGGAGGTCTGCAGGGAGGAGGAGCAGTACCGGGTGACGGTGCAGCCCGGCAGGTGGTCCATGCCCATCTGTACGGCGACGATGCGGCCGAGGTTGTAACCCTGCTCGCCGCCCGGGAGGCCGCAGCCGAGCATCAGGTCGTCGATGTCCTTCGGGTCCAGCGCGGGGATCTTGTCCAGAGCCGCCTGGATGATCGTGGCGGTCAGGTCGTCCGGACGGAGGTCCTTCAGGGAGCCCTTGAAGGCGCGGCCGATGGGGGAGCGGGCGGTCGAGACGATGACGGCTTCGGGCATCACGGCTCCAATGCGCGAGGAGAGGCAGGGCTGTGGGGGAAGTTACCCGTACGTACGGTGGAGGTCACGGGCTGTGGGGTGTGACTCGGGCCGCACTTTTCTAAGCGCTTGCTTTTTCGGGTCGCGGGAGGGGAGGGGAAGGGCACGGCGGGCGGGAGCCGGAGCGGCCGCGCGTGAGTCGCCGCAGTGGGAGGGGCGGCGCGGCTTCGGAGCGGGAGGGGCGGCGCGGTGGCTCCGGAGCGGCAGCGGTGGCGCGTGGGTCGCCCATCCTCCGCCCCGGCCGACCCGCCTCGCCTCGGACGGGAGCGGAGCGGGGCGGTCAGGACAGCGGTTCCCGTTCGGCGGCCGGGCTCGTTTCCGGGGTCGGGAGGCGCCGGCGGCGGCGCCGCTTGAGGAGGGCCCAGGGGCCCCGGGGGCCCGTCGGCAGGGCGGCCGTGACCTCGGTGCCTGCCTCCGAGGCCGCCTCCGCCGCCGCATGGGCCACCGGCAGGAAGCCCTCCCGGCGGGACGCGTCCGGGCGCTCCTCCTCCGCCGGCCACAGGCCCAGGGCCGCGCAGACCGTCGGCAGAACCGCCATCGCCGCCGTGGCATACCCCTCGGCCGAGGGGTGGTAGCTGTCGGGGCCGAAGAGTTCGCGGGGGTTCGCCGCGAACTCCGGGCCCAGCAGGTCGCCCAGCGACACCGTGCGGCCGCCCTGCTCGACGACGCCGATCGTCTGCGCCGCGGCCAGTTGGCGGGAGGAGCGGCGGGCCAGCCAGCGCAGCGGCTGCTGGACGGGCTCGATGGTCCCGAGGTCGGGGCAGGTGCCCACCACGACCTCCGCGCCCGCCGTGCGCAGCCGGCGCACGGCGGCCGACAGATGGCGCACCGAGCGCGTCGGCGGCATGCGGTGCGTCACATCGTTCGCGCCGACCATGATCACGCAGATGTCGGGGACCGGGTCCGGGCCCTCCAGCGCCAGCGTCACCTGGCGGTCGAGGTCGTCCGACTGCGCTCCGGGGAGAGCCACCACCCGCAGCTCCACCGGGCGCTCCGCCACCGCCGCGAGCCCCGAGGCCAGCAGCGCGCCCGGGGTCTGGCGGAAGCGGCGCACACCCTGTCCCGCGGCCGTGGAGTCGCCGAGCATCATCAGCCTCAGCGGCGGTTCGTCCAGGCCGGCGTACCCCCGCCCGTAGAGGCCGTCCGCGCTCGGCGGGTGGGGGCTGTGCCCATTGCCCACATGACGCTTGGCCATCTGCACCTCGGCGATCAGCAGCCCGGCGGCGGCCGCTCCGACCAAGCCGATTCCGCCGCCGCCGTACGCCGCGCCCGCAGCGATGCGCCGGGCCACCCTCGCCCTCGACATGCTGGACATGCGTCGCCGCCACCTCCTCATAGCCTTACATCCACTGCTTGCCCCGTACGCACCGTCGTCCAATCTCAACGGCACGTGAACGCCGGGACCTCAGCTGTTGCGGACCGCCCTGGCGCGCGAGCGCTTACTCTGGCGGCACATCACGACCACCTTTTTGCAAGCAACCGGAGACAACGGTGCAATTCCACGACTCGATGATCAGCTTGGTCGGCAACACACCGCTGGTCAGGCTCAACCGCGTGACCGCCGGTATCCAGGCGACCGTCCTCGCGAAGGTCGAGTACTTCAACCCCGGCGGTTCGGTCAAGGACCGCATCGCCCTGCGCATGATCGAGGCGGCCGAGCAGAGCGGCGAGCTCAAGCCGGGAGGCACGATCGTGGAGCCGACCAGCGGCAACACGGGCGTGGGCCTGGCGATCGTGGCCCAGCAGAAGGGCTACAAGTGCATCTTCGTGTGCCCCGACAAGGTCTCCACCGACAAGATCAACGTGCTGCGCGCGTACGGCGCCGAAGTGGTCGTGTGCCCGACGGCGGTCGCCCCGGAGCACCCGGACTCGTATTACAACGTCTCCGACCGCCTCGTCCGGGAGACCCCCGGCGCCTGGAAGCCGGACCAGTACTCCAACCCCAACAACCCCCTTTCGCACTATCACTCGACCGGTCCCGAGCTGTGGGAGCAGACGGAGGGGAAGATCACCCATTTCGTCGCGGGCGTCGGCACGGGCGGGACGATCTCCGGCACCGGGCGCTACCTGAAGGAAGCCAGCGACGGCCGGGTCAAGGTCGTCGGCGCCGACCCCGAGGGCTCGGTGTACTCGGGCGGCTCCGGGCGGCCGTACCTCGTCGAGGGCGTCGGTGAGGACTTCTGGCCGTCCGCGTACGACCGGACCGTCGCCGACGAGATCGTCGCCGTGTCCGACAAGGACTCCTTCCAGATGACGCGGCGGCTGGCGAAGGAGGAGGGCCTGCTGGTCGGCGGCTCCTGCGGCATGGCGGTCGTGGCCGCGCTGAAGGTCGCCGAGCGGCTGGGGCCGGACGACGTCGTGGTCGTGCTGCTGCCGGACAGCGGGCGCGGCTACCTCAGCAAGATCTTCAACGACGACTGGATGGCCGACTACGGCTTCCTGGAGGACGCCGGACCGAGCGCCCGTGTCGCGGACGTGCTGAGCGACAAGGAGGGCGGCATCCCCTCCCTCGTCCACATGCACCCCGACGAGACGGTCGGCCAGGCCATCGAGGTGCTGCGCGAGTACGGCGTCTCGCAGATGCCGATCGTGAAGCCGGGCGCCGGCCACCCCGATGTCATGGCGGCGGAGGTCGTCGGGTCCGTCGTCGAGCGCGAACTGCTGGACGCGCTGTTCACCAAGCGCGCCTCGCTGGACGACCCGCTGGAGAAGCACATGTCCGCTCCGCTGCCGCAGGTCGGCTCCGGCGAGCCCGTCGCGGACCTGATGTCCGTGCTGGGCAGGGCCGACGCGGCGATCGTCCTCGTCGAGGGCAAGCCGACCGGCGTGGTCAGCCGGCAGGACCTGCTGGCGTTCCTGGCCAAGGGCGGAAATCAGTGACGAACGTCCGGTGAACCGGGCGCGTCGACGGGAAACGTGGGATGACGTGCGGGGGCGCGGCTTCTCGGAAGTGGTACGAGCACGTCATGTCCGCGCAGCACCCGCTTAACACGCGTCCGGCACATTGGTGGGTGTCGGCAGGGCGGGAGCGGCTCCCCGCCCCGGCCGGCAACCGAAACGGCGCCAAGGACCTCCGGAGCGGCTCCCGGACCTCCATGGACGCCACGGACGCGCAAGCCCGGCCCTGACCCGGCCCGCGTCCCTCGCGGGGACCGCCGTCGTCCCGCCCCCCGGCAACGGGGGTGCGGCGGTCCCCGCGCATATCTTTTCCGGGGTTTCCCCGGGGAGCCTTCCCCCGGGGGACGGCCTGCGGACGCCTGATCCGGTCCCTGGTCCTGGTCCCCGATCCCAGCCTCTGATCTCGGTCCCGATCTCGGTCCCGATCTCGGTCCCACTCCCCGTTCCCGTTCCCCGATCCGGATCACCTGCGGTCGGCCCGGCGCGTCAGTCCTCCCAGTCGCCGTCTTCCGAGGACCGGTGGCGGCGGCCGAAGAGACCGGGAGTGGTGCGGGCTGCCTGGACCGCGTTGACCGCGACGATGCCCACCCAGGTGATGAGCAGGCCGGGCAGGTGGCCGACGCCGGCGCCGATCGCCGAGAGCGGAATCGCCAGCACCAGGGAGACGATGCCGAAGCCGAAGCGCTCGCCCCAGGAGTCGGTCGCCCCCGGGGACCGCGCGGCGCGCGCCGTCACCATCTGCTGCTCGGCCAGGTGTCTGCGCAGCCGGCGGTCGACCGCGCCGTCGATGTGCTGGTCGACCTTCTCGAGGAAGGACTCGACCAGCGCCGAGTCGTACTCCTCGCCCAGTTCCCTGCGGGCCCTCAGGGTGGCGTCCAGTTCCTTCTCGAGGTCGGCGCCCCGCGCGTCCATTCCCGTCATGCACACCACGTTAGGGAGCCGGGGCGCCGGAGTCAGTGGGGGAAGCCCCCGTCTTCGGGGTGGGGCCCGCCGGGCGTACCCGGTGGGACTTTCGGTAGGGCCGCGGATCGCAGCCGCCGAGAAACCGCGGCTTGATCGTCAGCCGGCGCTTCCGTCCGCGTGCTCCGGGGCGCGCGCCGCGCAACGCCGGACGCCCCCTTGCATATCGCCATGCAGGTTTCTTGGTGTTTGAATAGGTGGGCATGAGCCGGAACAGGGGCCCGGACGTGAGACACCGCGTGCCCGCGGTGCGTACCGTCTGGGGGCCGACCGCGCACGGTCGCCTCCGGTGCTCCGGGCGCCGGAGCCGGTCGCGCCGGTGCCGACCCGGTGCACGGAAGATCTGGAGGGGGAGGACGTGATGAGCGTGACCGACAGTCCTGCGGCACGGCTGCAGACGCTCTTCGAGGGGCACCGGCTCACGCCGACCCAGCGGCGCATCGCGCACAGCATGGTGCGGCGCGCCACCGACGTGCCGTTCCTGTCGAGCGTGGAGCTGGCCGAACTGGCCGGGGTGAGCCAGCCGTCGGTCACCCGGTTCGCGGTCGCCCTCGGTTTCGACGGCTACCCGGCGCTGCGCAAGCACCTGCGGGAGGTCGCGCCCGCGGAACAGGCGGCGGACACCGGCGCGTACAACGAGTACCAGCAGGCGGTCGAGGCCGAGATCGAGAACCTGAGGCACCTGGCCGAGGTGCTGGCCGATCCGCGGCCCGTGCAGCAGGCCGGACGGCTCCTCGCCGCCTCGCGCCCGCTGCCCGTGCTCGGCCTGCGGGCCGCGGCCTCGCAGGCGTACGGCTTCGCGTACTTCGCCGCCAAGGTCCATCCGGACGTACGGCTGCTGCACGAGGGCGGCACGGTGCTGAACGACCGCATCGACGCCGCCGTACGGGCCGGTGCGAGCGCCCTGCTGTGCTTCGCGCTGCCCCGGCATCCGCGCGAGGTTCTGGACGCCCTCGGCTACGCCCAGGAGGCGGATCTGACGGTGGTCACGGTCGCCGACTCGGTGTTCGCTCCGGTGGCCAAGGTCTCGGACCTGCTGCTGCCGGCCGCCGTCGGCACGGGGCTCGCCTTCGACACGGCCTGTGCGCCGATGCTGCTCGGCCGGGTCCTGCTGGAGGCGATGTGCGACGACCTGCCGGACGCCCAGGCGCGCCTGGAGGAGTTCGACACGCGGGCGGCGGCCCGGGGGCTGTTCGTGGAGTAGCCCGCGGAGCTGCCCGGACGTTCCCGGTTCCGGTCCTCCAGGCCGCCGTGGCGGCGCGCCCGCGGGCAAGCCGGTCAAGGGCTGCCGCAGCACCGGTGTCACGGCCGGCGACGCGGCCCCGGGCAGGGCGCGCCGCCGTACCGCGGAGCTGGTGTAGCGCGGGCCGGGGGCAGGTGGGCCGGCGGTCAGACCTCCAGGCCCTCCTCGATCTTCTTCAGCTGGTGGCGGGCCATCGCCAGGTTGGCGCGCTTGGCGTCGAGGACCAGGTAGAGGAACAGGCCGTTGCCGCCGCGGCCGGTGAGCAGCCGGATCAGGTGGTACTGGTCGGACAGCGTGATCAGGATGTCCTCGATCTGTCCCTTGAGGCCGAGGTGCTCCATGGTGCGCAGCTTGGCCCGTACGACATCGGTGTTGCCGGCGGCCGCGACGGTGAGGTCGAAGCTCTTGCTGCCGCCGATCGTGCCCAGCGCCATGCCGCTGGTGTAGTCGACGAGGGCGGCTCCGGTCGCGCCCTCGATGGAGGCGAGCGCCTCTTTCAGCGCGGTTTCGGTGTTGGCCATGTTCGGAGTGTGTCCTTTCAACTTTCCGTGGTGGTGCGCGCGTTCGCGGCCGAACGCGGGCTCGCGGCGGTGCGCGCGGTGCGGGTCCGCGCGGGGGCGGACCGGTCGGTGGCAGGGGTGGGGGCCCTGGCGGTGCGGGGCTGCGGCGGCTCGGCCCGGAGGACGGCCTCGTCGATCAGCTCGCCGATCCGGCCGCCGGCGCGCCGGCCCTCCAGATGCAGCCGGCCGACGTTCACACGGTCCTGGGCGAGCAGCGTGAGGACGGCGCTGCGGCCCGCCGCGTACGTGGCGACATAGCCGTGGACGCCGCGGACGAGCAGTTCGCGAAAGTCGCCCTGCCCCGTCGCCTCGGCCAGCCGTACGGTGACGCCCAGCGCGGCGGCGGTGAGCGCGGCGACCCCCTCCGGTTCGATGCCGGCGGTGTCCTGGGCGAGGACGAGTCCGTCGACGCTGGCGGCGAGGGCACCGGTGAGCTGGGGGATACGGGTTCTCAGGCGGCGGAGTTCGTCGAGGACCTCGGGCTCCGTGTCCATCAGGGATCTCCTCTCGGCGGGGCGTAGGCGTTCGAGCCGGTCAAAGGGCCTCCAGCGCATCCCTCAGCCTCTTCAGCAACGTGACGTGGGGGTCGGCGAACGGCGGCAGCACATCCGGGGGCGCGGGCCTTGGCGCCTCCTGCGCGGGCAACGGCGCCTGCGCGCGAGGCACCGGGCTCGGGACCGGAGCCAAAAGCGGGCCAGGGGCCGGAAGCGGGCTGGAGGCCGGCCCTGGGGCCGGCGCCGGGCCGGTGACCGGGCGCGGGCCGGCCGTGACGGCGCCCGCTGCCGTCAGCCGCCGTACGTCGACCAGCGTGTGGAACGCCGGGCGGCCCAGCGCCCGGGAGATGTCCGCCGCCGTGCGCACTCCGTCGATCCGGTCGAGCACCTCCCCCTGGCGGGGGGTGGCCGCCGGGCCGGCCGGGTGGTCGGTGCGCACGAGGGGGGCCTCGTCGACGGCCGGGTCGGGCCAGATGCGGTGCAGCAGCGCGCGGCGGCGCAGCGTCTCGCGTTCCACCCCGGCCACGGGCACCGGGTGCACGGGGCCCAGCCAGTGCGCCTCGCCGTACCGGAAGCGGGCGGGGGCGCTGCTCGGACCCAGGACGAAGTACGCCGCGTCGTAGAGCGCTCCCAGATGGCACAGCTCCAGGGCGCCCTCGCTGATCCGGCCGCTGTCGACCAGAAACCGTCCCACCCGCTGTCGTGCCCCCGCCTCGGAGACCGCCTCCCGCCAGCCGTCCTCGTCGAGCGCGCCGTGCGCGATGAGCAGGACGTCGAGGCCGGGGGTCGCGGGGCTCTCGGCGTACACCACCTGGCCGTCGACCAGATGGAGCAGGCCGCCCTCGCGCATCAGCACTCCGGTGGCCCGCTCGACGGCGAGCCTGTCGAGCATGGGGGACAGGCCGCCGCCCGGGATCTGCGTGCGCTGCCGCACGGGCAGCGGGGGCGGCACAGGAGTCGCGACCATCGTCATCCCAGCACCAGCCGCCCGGCCATCTCGCCGAGCCGGATGCGGGCGAGGGCGAGGTTTCCTTCCGAGCGGGCCAGCCACACATGCAGGAAGACGCTGCTGTCGAACGTCGTCGGGACGAACCGCAGCAGGTGGTAGCTGTCCCGGTTGGCGATGATCAGATCCTCGACCGGGCACGCGGCGTCGGACCAGTCGGCGTCCTCCTCCGGGGCGAACGCGCGGTGTTCGGCCGCCAGCCGGGCCAGCTCCGCGGCTTCCGCCGCGGCCGTCTCGTGGTCACCGCCGGGCGCGTCCCCGACCGTGCCCAGCGCGAGCCCGCTGGTCCAGTCGACCACCGCGGCGCCCCGGGCACCGGGCAGTCGCATGGCTTCCAACAGGCACTCGTCGATTCCGGGCACCGTGGCTCCCCTCCCGCCTCGGGTACGGCTGAGTGACCCTGACGCTACGCAACGTGTGCGCGAGGAGTGAGGCTTCCGGCATTTTCCAGTGGAACATGCGTGGAATCGCTAAGGTAGGTCAACTTGCCTTGTTAGTAGGGCCGTTGGGGCGATTGCGGCGCCCCCTCGCCGACCTGCGTGGATGCGGGCGGGGTGTATCCGAGGGGGGCGGCGCCCCGGGGGTGCGCGCGCTCGTCACAGCTCCATCAGGGCGCCTGCGCGCCCCCCGCCCGACTCGGCGACGATCTCCTCGACGGTCTGCGGATCCCGTACGACCGCGAAGCGCATCCCGCCGCCCTCGCCCGGTGCGTAGCCGTACACCCCGGGCCGGGGCAGGGAGTTGTACGCGTAGTGGTGCGCGAAGTAGTACGCCCCGGTGTCCAGGGCCGCCGCGTGGTCGCCCGGCTCCAGCAGCGGCAGCGGGTGCGCTTCGGCCAGCAGGTCGCCCGCGAAGCATGCTGGCCCCGCCACGTCCTGCACCACGGCGGGCCCCTCCTTGGGGTGCCCCTTGGCGTCGTACGCCGCGATCCGCAGCGGCCAGGACTCCGGCGCGTACACCGTGCGGGTCGCGACCTGCACGCCCGCGTGCGTGATCGCCACGGCCCGGCCGCCCGCGCGCTTGGCGTACTCCACCCGCGCCACCACGGTCCCGTGCTTGGCCAGCAGCGACCGCCCGAACTCCGTGACCAGTCCGTACCGCCCGTCGAACAGCATCGGCACCGCCTCCGCGAGCAGCCGTGCGTACTTCGCGTACGTCGGTGTCGTCGTGTCCGACGCGAAATTGACCGGCAGCCCGCCGCCGATGTCGATCGTGTCGATCTGGTGGCGGCCGATGCGCCGGTTGATCTCCTCGGCGAGCGCGTGGCTCTCCGCGATGCCCCGCGCCATCAGCGAGAGCGGGACCCCCTGTGAGCCGGAGTGCGCGTGCAGCCGGGTCAGCCAGGGCCGGTCGGCATAGGCGCGGACCAGCCACTCGCGCGCCCCCTCGTCCCGCAGCGCCACGCCGAACTTGGAGGTCGCGGTCGCCGTGGACAGCGCGTCGATCGCCCCCGCGCCGACCTGCGGATTCACCCGCATCCCGAGCGGGGAGGACGTTGCCGACTCCCGGACGAGGGCGTCGATCCGCTCCAGCTCCTGCGGGTTGTCCGCGTTCACCGCGACACCCAGTGCCAGCGCCTCGCGCAGCTCCGCCGTCGTCTTGGCGGGCGAGTCCAGCACCGTCCACTCCGGCTCCACTCCGGCCGCGCGGGCCAGCGCCAGCTCCCCGGGGCTCGCCACCTCCGCGCCGATGCCCGCCTCCCGCAGCAGCCGCAGCACCGGGACGAGCGGGGCCGCCTTCACCGCGAAGGCGTGCAGCACCGCCGTGCCGGGCGCGACCACCGCGTCGAAGGCCGCCCGCAGCGCGGCCGCCGAGTCCCGGATGCCGACGACGTCCAGCAGGCCGACCAGGGGCGCATCCGGCCCCAGGAGTCCCTGCTCGACGGCGCCGCGCACGGCCCCGTCCCGGCGCGCCACCCGCCCGGCGTCGTCGGGGTGCCCGTCCCCGTTCCGGTGGTGGTCGTCGTGTTCCGTCCCGTTGCGCCTCATACCCACCGCGTCCCCCGTCCCGCCGTGCCTCATGCTCACCGCGTCCGCCGTTCCGCCGTGTCCCACTCGCGGTCAGGGCTCCGGTCCCGGCATCCCGGTCGCTGGCGGCTCCGTCCCCGGCCGAACATCCCGGCCGTCCCGACGCTGACACGCGCACGTATTGACTGGCTCTATTCATGAAGCGAGTATGTGAATAATCGCTGCAAAAGTCCCCGCGCGCCCCCGGCCGCGTGCGGCCGTCCTCCAGGAGGCAGACCATGTCAGGACCCCGCCCCGTCCGGGCACCCCGCGGCACGGAAATGAGCGCCCTGGGATGGCAGCAGGAAGCCGCCCTGCGGATGCTGCAGAACAACCTCGACCCCGAGGTCGCCGAGCACCCCGACAAGCTGGTCGTCTACGGCGGCACCGGCAAGGCCGCGCGTGACTGGCGCTCCTTCGACGCGATGGTCCGCACGCTGAGGACCCTCAAGCAGGACGAGACGATGCTCGTCCAGTCCGGCCGCCCCGTCGGCGTCATGCAGACCCACGAGTGGGCGCCCCGCGTCCTCCTCGCCAACTCCAACCTCGTCGGCGACTGGGCCAACTGGGAGGAGTTCCGCCGGCTGGAGGCCCTCGGCCTGACCATGTACGGGCAGATGACCGCCGGTTCGTGGATCTACATCGGCACCCAGGGCATCCTCCAGGGCACCTACGAGACCTTCGCCGCCGTCGCCGCCAAGAAGTTCGGCGGCTCGCTGGCCGGAACCATCACCCTCACGGCCGGTCTCGGCGGCATGGGCGGAGCCCAGCCGCTCGCCGTCACGATGAACGACGGCGTCGCGATCTGCGTCGACTGCGACCCGCGCGCCATCGAGCGCCGCATCGAGCACCGCTACCTGGACGTGAAGGCCGACTCCCTGGAGCAGGCCCTCCAGCTGGCCGTCGAGGCACGCGACCAGCGCAAGCCGCTGTCCATCGGCCTCCTCGGCAACGCCGCCGAACTCGTCCCGCAGCTGCTCGCCATGAGCGCCCCCATCGACATCGTCACCGACCAGACCTCGGCCCACGACCCGCTCTCCTACCTGCCGGTCGGTGTCGCCTTCGAGGACATGGCCTCCTACGCCGACAAGGACCCGGCCGGCTTCACCACCCGCGCCCGTGAGTCGATGGCCAGGCACGTCGAGGCGATGGTCGGCTTCATGGACGCCGGTGCGGAGGTCTTCGACTACGGCAACTCGATCCGCGGCGAGGCGCAACTGGCCGGTTACGACCGCGCCTTCGCCTTCCCCGGCTTCGTCCCCGCCTATATCCGCCCGCTGTTCTGCGAGGGCAAGGGCCCCTTCCGGTGGGCGGCGCTGTCCGGCGACCCGGCCGACATCGCGAAGACCGACCGGGCGATCCTCGACCTGTTCCCCGAGAACGAGTCCCTCGCCCGCTGGATGAAGATGGCCGGCGAGCGGGTCCACTTCCAGGGCCTGCCCGCCCGTATCTGCTGGCTCGGCTACGGCGAGCGGGACAAGGCCGGCGAGCGGTTCAACGACATGGTGGCGAGCGGGGAGCTGGCCGCGCCGATCGTCATCGGCCGCGACCACCTCGACTGCGGGTCCGTCGCCTCTCCCTACCGCGAGACGGAGGCGATGCTCGACGGCTCCGACGCGATCGCGGACTGGCCCCTGCTCAACGCCATGGTCAACGTGGCCTCCGGCGCGTCCTGGGTGTCCATCCACCACGGCGGCGGCGTCGGCATGGGCCGGTCCATCCACGCCGGTCAGGTGACGGTGGCCGACGGCACGCGGCTCGCGGGCGAGAAGATCCGCCGCGTCCTCACGAACGACCCCGGCATGGGGGTCATCCGGCACGTCGACGCGGGGTACGACCTCGCGCAGTCGGTGGCCGGGGAGCGGGGCGTGCGGGTTCCGATGCGTGAAGGTGACGACGCGTGACGCACGACGCAGCGGGACGGGACGGGGCCGGGGCGCCCCGGCCCGTGCCCGGCGGCTCCTTCCACGCGATGTGGCGGGAGCTGGTACCCATCGGCCGGCACCTCGGCTCCGGCGGCTACCGGCGCTTCGCCTGGACCGGCGCCGACGCCGAGTGCCGGGCCTGGTTCGAGGAGCAGGCCCGGGCCCGGGGGCTGGTCCACGAGGTGGACCGCAACGGCAACCAGTGGGCCTGGTTCGGTGACCCCGCCGCCGGGGACGCCGTGGTCACCGGGTCGCATCTGGACTCCGTGCCCGACGGCGGCGCCTTCGACGGTCCCCTCGGGGTGGTGTCCTCCTTCGCCGCCTTCGACGAACTGCGGGCGCGGGGCGTCGAGTTCGCCAAGCCGTTCGCCGTCGTCAACTTCGGGGACGAGGAGGGCGCCCGGTTCGGGCTCGCCTGCGTCGGGTCGCGGCTGACCGCCGGGCACCTCACCGTCGAGCAGGCGCACCGGCTCACCGACGGCGACGGAGTCACGCTGCCGCGGGCCATGGAGGCCGCCGGATACGACCCCGACGCCATCGGGCCCGACCCCGAGCGGCTCGGCCGCATCGGCGCGTTCGTCGAGCTGCACGTCGAGCAGGGCAGGGCCCTCGACCTGAGCGGTGACCGCGTGGGCGTCGCCAGCGCGATCTGGCCGCACGGGCGGTGGCGGTTCGACTTCCGGGGCGAGGCCAACCACGCCGGGACGACACGGCTCGTCGACCGCCACGACCCCATGCTGTCGTACGCCGAGACCGTCCTCGCCGCCCGCCGGGAGGCCGAACTCGCCGGTGCCGTCGCCACCTTCGGCAAGATCGCCGTGGAGCCGAACGGCGTCAACGCCATCCCTTCCCTCGTGCGCGGCTGGCTCGACTCCCGGGCCGCCGGCCAGGAGAGCCTCGACGCCGTCGTCGCCGGCATCGAGAAGGCGGCCCGGGAGTACGCCGCCGCCCACGGTGTCGAACTCGACGTCGTCCGTGAGTCGTTCACACCCGTCGTCGAGTTCGACCACGCGCTGCGCGACGAACTGGCCCGCATCCTCGGCCAGGACCATGACCCGGGACTGACCGTCCCCGTCCTGGGTACCGGTGCCGGACACGACGCCGGGATCCTCTCCGGCAGTATTCCGACCGCCATGCTGTTCGTGCGCAATCCCACGGGCGTCTCCCACTCCCCGGCCGAGCACGCCGCCGAGGACGACTGCCTGGCCGGGGTCACCGCACTCGCCGACGTCCTGGAAGGGCTGGTCCGCACGTGACACAGACGTACTGGCTGGAGCACGCCTGGCTCGACCCCTTCGTCGAGCCGGGCGTCGCCCTGGAGATCGCCGACGGCCGTATCGCGTCGGTCCGCACGGGTGCCGACACCCCGCCGCCCGGCGCCGAGATCCTGCGCGGGCTCACCCTGCCGGGGCTCGCCAACGCCCACTCGCACGCCTTCCACCGCGCCCTGCGCTCCACGGTCCAGGTCGGCTCCGGCACCTTCTGGACCTGGCGGGAGGTCATGTACGCGTTCGCCGACCGGCTGACCCCCGAGACGTACCACGCGCTCGCCCGCGCCGTGTACGCGGAGATGGCACTGGCCGGAGTCACCGCCGTCGGCGAGTTCCACTACGTCCACCACGCCCCGGGCGGCACCTCGTACGCCGACCCCAACGCCATGGGCGAGGCCCTCATCGACGCCGCCGCCGAGGCCGGCATCCGCATCACCCTCCTCGACACCGCCTATCTGTCCTCCGGCTTCGGACAGCCGCCCAACATCCACCAGCTCCGCTTCTCCGACGGCACCGCCGAGGCCTGGGCCGAACGCTGTTCAGTTCTCAAGGAACGGGAGCACACGCGGATCGGCGCGGCCATCCACTCCGTACGGGCCGTGCCCGCCGACCAGTTGGCGACCGTGGCGCGGTGGGCCGAGGAGCGGCGGGCCCCGCTGCATGTCCACCTGTCCGAGCAGACGGCGGAGAACGACGCCTGCCTGCAGGCCCATGGCCGCACCCCGACCCGCCTCCTCGCCGACCACGGCGTGCTCGGGCCGCGCACCACCGGCGTCCACAACACCCATCTCACGGACGAGGACATCCGGCTGATCGGCTCCACCTCCACCGGCACCTGCATGTGCCCGACCACCGAACGGGACCTCGCGGACGGCATCGGCCCGGCCGTGGCCCTGCAGGCGGCCGGCTCCCCGCTCTCGCTGGGCTCCGACAGCCACGCCGTCATCGACCTGTTCGAGGAGGCGCGCGCCATGGAGCTGAACGAGCGGCTGCGCACCCGCACACGCGGTCACTGGACGGCGGCGGCGCTGCTGCGGGCCGCCTCCGCCGACGGGCACACCGCGCTCGGCTGGCAGGGCGCGGGCGTCCTGGAGGCCGGCGCGCCCGCCGACTTCACGACGATCGCGCTCGACTCGGTCAGGACCGCGGGACCGCTGCCGCGGCTGGGCGCCGAGACGGCCGTATTCGCCGCGACGGCGACGGATGTGCGCCATACCGTCGTGGGCGGACGCCACGTCGTCCGCGACGGGGCGCACACCCGCATACCGGATGTGCCGCGGGCGCTGGCGGACGCCGTCGAAGCCCTGCGCGCCTGACGCCCATCACCGGCCCGCCCACCCACGAGGAACCCATGAGCAGCAGCACGGTCATCACCAACATCGCCAGCCTGGTCACCAACGATCCCTCCCTCGGACGGGAGTCCGCCCGCTCGAGCGCATTCGAGAGTGGGGGAACCTCTCCCCTCGGACTGATCCGGGACGCGGCCGTCGTCATCGACGGCGACCGCGTCGCGTGGATCGGTGAGTCAAGCAAAGCACCCGCCACTGACAACCGGGTCGACGCCGGCGGCCGGGCGGTGATCCCGGGCTTCGTGGACTCCCATTCCCACCTCGTCTTCGCGGGCGACCGCACCGAGGAGTTCAACGCCCGCATGTCGGGCCGCGGCTACTCGGCGGGCGGCATCCGCACCACCGTCGCGGCGACCCGCGCCGCGACGGACGCGGAGCTGGAGGCGGGCCTCGTCCGCTATCTCACCGAGGCCCTCCGCCAGGGCACCACCACCCTCGAGACGAAGTCCGGCTACGGCCTCACCGTCGAGCACGAGGCACGCGCCCTGCGCATCGCGTCCGCGCACACGGACGAGGTCACCTACCTCGGCGCCCACATCGTCTCCCCGGACTACGCCGACGACCCCGCCGCCTATGTGGCCCTGGTCACCGGCGAGATGCTCGACGCCTGCGCCCCGCACGCCCGGTGGATCGACGTCTTCTGCGAGAAGGGCGCCTTCGACGGCGACCAGGCCCGCGCGATCCTCACCGCGGGCAAGGAGAAGGGCCTGCACCCGCGCATCCACGCCAACCAGCTCTCGTACGGCCCCGGCGTGCAGCTCGCCGTCGAACTCGACGCGGCCAGCGCCGACCACTGCACCCATCTGACGGACGCCGACGTGGACGCGCTGGCGAACAGCCGTACGGTCGCCACGCTCCTGCCGGGCGCGGAGTTCTCCACCCGCGCGACGTGGCCCGACGCCCGCCGGCTGCTCGACGCGGGCGTCACGGTGGCGCTGTCCACGGACTGCAACCCGGGGTCGTCCTTCACGTCCTCCGTGCCGTTCTGCGTCGCGCTGGCCGTACGGGACATGGGGATGACCCCGGACGAGGCGGTCTGGTCGGCCACGGCGGGCGGAGCGCGGGCCCTGCGCCGCACGGACATCGGCCGTCTCACCCCGGGCGCGTACGCGGACCTGGCGCTCCTCGACGCCCCGAGCCATGTCCACCTGGCCTACCGGCCGGGCGTGCCGCTCGTCACCGGTGTGTGGCGGCGGGGCGTCCGGGTGGTCTGACCGTCAGCTCGCGCCCGCCCGCCACCGCTGCTCCGCGCCCCCGGTCAGCGGCGACAGCCACAGGCTGCCGTCGTCGTACGCCGTGAGCGCGGTCCCGAGGTCGATGGCCGGGCGGATGACACCGTTGCCGTCCACGGTGAACATCAGGTTCCGGCCGTTGGAGCCGTAGACCGAGGAGCACGCCCAGACCCCGACGCCGTTGTCGACGGAGCCGCGGCTGTCCAGGCAGAAGTCGGGATCGGCCATCGACTGCACGACACCGCGCCCGTAGTCCACGCGCCACCGCTGGCTGGGGGAGGACGTGCAGGGCACCGTGACCACGTCCGTGCCGTTGTCGAAGTCCCCGGCGACCTCCAGGCACAGGCCCGAGGCGGCGTTCACCGCCTGGGCGAAGGCGCCGTCCGGCGCGTGTGCCGGGACGGGTTTCGGGACCGGCCCGGGGGGTGGCGCCTTCGGGTGCGCCGTCCTCGACGGCGTGGGACTCGGGGTCGCGGACGGAGACGGGGACGGAGACGCGGAGGTCCGGGAGGGCTTCGGCTTCGGCGGGGTCGCCGAGACCGTCGCCGTCACCGTCACGGGCGGGGGGTTCACGGGGATCGCGGCGGCCGGAGCGGCGTGTTCGTCCGGTGCGCCGCCCGAGGGGACGAGGAAGAGGAGCAGAGAGACGAGGGCCGTGCCGAGGGCCGCCGAGGCCAGGGCCAGCCGGCGGGAGGGCGACCAGGTGCCCGTCCCGGCCCGGGGCTCGGTCAGTGCCTCGGCCTCGCGGTGCTTGACATACGCCGTACCGCCCCACGGCAGCAGCCCTTCCGCGAGCGCCGTGCGCGGCTGGTCGCGCAGGGCGGACAGCTCCTCGAACGCGGTCGTGCAGTGCGGACAGCGCGCCATATGGGCGTGCAGATCGGTGCTGTGGCGGGGGGTGTCCGGCCGTACGGACTCCTCGATCAGCCGGCGGAAGTCGGCGCAGCGCGGGTCGGAGGAGGCGGCCAGCCGGGATCTGAGGGAGGCCTGGCCGAGGGCCGCCAGCGCCTGCTGGGTGCCGTACGCGACGTCCTCGCGGGTCAGGCCGAGGAAGACCGCCGTGCGGTCCTCGGGTTCCCGCTCCACGATCCCGTACCAGATGAGGCCCTGGGAGCGGGACGGCAGGGACCGGAACGCGGCGAGCATCGGCGGGAACGGGCCGCCGGGTCCCGCCGGGGCCAGCGTCAGCAGGAAGGCGGGGTCGAGACCGCCCGCCCGCTCGTCGCGGGCCCAGGCGGCGGCCAGCCGCGCGGTCAGCAGCAGGAGTCGGTGCCGCAGCGGGACACCGGGGTCGCTGCCGCGTGCCGTCTCCCTGGCCGCAAAAGTGAACGCCTGTGCGGCGAGCTGCCGTGCCGCCGACTCGCTCGTCGTGCACAGACGGGCGTACCGGAGCACGGACGGCCGGTGCCGCGCGCGTACCTCCTGCAACGCCGGATAGACGCCGGGCGTGTTGGCCTGCAGCAACTCGGTGAGCCGCACGTCGGACGCGTCCGCGTGCACCCCGCCTGTCGCCTCGACGTCGTTGTCGGTCCCGTCGGCCCGGGCCATCCACCTGCCTCCTCGCGCCCCGGCGGCCATGCGCCGTGGTCCTGACAGACCAGTCGGTTTGGGGGGACCATAGTGATGGAAGGGAACTCGTGAGGAAAGATGTTTCCCCGGGTAACTCCGACGGCGTGCCGACGGGTTCGCGCTGCGGCACCCCCCCGCCGTGCGGGCTGGGTTGGCCGCAGCGCGGCCCCGTTCACTCCTCGACGGTGAGGCCCTCGCGCAGTCGCACCAGCGTCCGGGACAGCAGGCGCGACACATGCATCTGTGAGATGCCCAGCTCCTCGCCGATCTCCGACTGCGTCATGTTGGCCACGAAGCGCAGCGACAGGATCTGCCGGTCCCGGGGCGGCAGTTCGGCGATGAGCGGCTTCAACGACTCGACGTACTCGATGCCTTCGAGCCCGTGGTCCTCGTACCCGATGCGGTCCGCGAGCGCGCCCTCGGAGTCGTTCTCCTCCGGCTGCGCGTCCAGGGAACTCGCCGTATAGGCGTTCGACGCCGCCATGCCCTCGACGACCTCGTCCCTCGACAGGCCGAGGCGATCCGCCAGCTCCGTGACGGTGGGCGCGCGGTCGAACCGCTGGGCGAGTTCGTCGCCGGCCTTCGCCAGGTCGAGGCGGAGTTCCTGCAGCCGTCGCGGGACGCGCACGGACCACGAGGTGTCACGGAAGAAGCGCTTGATCTCGCCGATGATCGTCGGCATCGCGAAGGTGGGGAATTCCACCCCCCGGCTGAGCTCGAAGCGGTCGATGGCCTTGATCAGGCCGATCGTGCCGACCTGGATGATGTCCTCCATCGGCTCGCTGCGGGAGCGGAAGCGGGCGGCGGCGAACTTGACCAGGGCCAGGTTGAGTTCGACGAGGGTGTTGCGGACGTACGCGTACTCGTGAGTGCCCTCCTCGAGCGACTCCAGCCGTTCGAAGAGCGTCTTGGACAGGGCCCGTGCGTCGACGGCCTCCACCTCGTCGTACGGGGGGATCTCCGGGAGGTCGACCGGACCGCGCGGCGCGGGGACGCCGTCGCGGTGTGCGGGGCCGGCTGCGGGCTGTACGTCCGGTCGTACCGGAGAGGGTGCCGACGTCGCCCTCTGGTTCTGCGATGCGTCGAGCCGGGGTGACATGAATGTCCTCCATCGTTCTCGGCATATGGCCGCCGATGCCTGTACGTGCACTGCGGTGTGCGGCGCCTCCAAAGCCGGCCGTGTCGTACGGGTGTCCCCACTAGCCCTACCTGCTTTCGTCAGCCCCCCGCAAGTGCATTTCATCGACAAATATCCGTTTTGGTGGGGTTGTTCGGGTGCCGGGAAGCGCGAGGAAGGCGTACTGTTCGAAGGCGTCCACCATCAGCGACGACGTCGGGAGAGACACGGCATGGACCGCGGGACGGTCGGCAGCGCACAGTCGGGCCGGCTTCTGGTCGAGGTGCGGCAAGAGGGCACGAGTGCCGTCGTGACTCCGGCGGGTGAGCTGGATCACCACACCGCCGATCTGTTGCGTGACCCGCTCGAGGACTTCCTCGGCAAGGGCCTCGCGCGCCTGGTCGTGGACTGCTCACGGCTGGAGTTCTGCGACTCCACCGGGCTGAACGTGCTGCTCGCCACCCGATTGAAGGCCGAGGCCGCGGGCGGTGGGATCCATCTGGCCGGGATGCGGCCGGTGGTGGCCCGTGTGTTCGAGATCACCGGAGCCGACGCCGTCTTCACCGTCCACGACACGCTGAACGCGGCCCTGGCCGAGTAGCGCGGTGTGCGGGCCCGCGCCCCGGGGTGCCCTTCTGCGACCGGTGCGTTGCGGGTGTCACGGGTTCCGGCCTCATCCATGGGTGTTCCGGCGATCCGGTCGGGCAGGAGACATGCTGAACAGGCCCGCGGCCCGGTGGAGGGCCGTAGGAGGAGAGCCCCCGCGCACAGCACGAGCAGCAACCGGCGAGAACGCCGCCCATCCCTGTACTGAGTCCTGAATGGTGAACTGGTGAATCGGTGAGGTGAAGCGCTGATGAGCACCACCCGGCCCTACTCGCCGGGCGACCGCGGCCACGAGCCCAGCGGCGCTTCCGGCATGCCCGCGCCGGGGCCGTCCGCCAAGGGCGCCGCGTCCGGCGTGCCCGCCGCGTCCGGCGTGCCCGGCGATGAGGCGTCGGCCCGCGTCCCGCAGGTCCGCAGGCTGAGCTTCGAGGACCAGAGCGGCGTCGTCCCGCTCGCCCGCGACTTCACCCGCCAGGCGCTGTACGCATGGGGCTGGCTGCCCGCCCCCACCCCCGACCACCGGGCCGCCGCCGAGGATGTGCTCCTCGTCGTCTCCGAACTCGTCACCAACGCGTGCCTGCACGCCGAGGGGCCGCAGGAGCTGCGGGTCGCCTGTGACAACAAGGTGCTGCGTGTCGAGGTCGCCGACCACGGCCCGGGCGGGCCCGCCCCGCGCACCCCGCACCGCGCCGGGCGCCCCGGCGGGCACGGGATGTTCATAGTGCAGCGGCTCTGTCTGGACTGGGGGGTCGTGCGCACGCCCGGCGTGCCGGGCAAGACCGTGTGGGCGGAACTGGGCGCTCCCGCCTGACCTCGCGGGCCGGAGGCCGCGCCGCCGGTCCGGCGTCTCCCTCGTACGGCACGGACGCCTCACCCGAACGGTACGAGCGCCTCACCCGACTTGAGCGGCGGGAGCGCGGCGGAGGCGGACGCCCCGGATCGGGGGTGAACCGGACCCGCCCCTTCGGCGTCGACGCCGTGGACGGTGTCCGGCCCGTGGAGGAAGCCGGGTGAGAAGCCGACGGTGCCCTGCGGCTTCAGCGGCCCCCCTGTGGAAAGGGCCGCCGCACCCAAGGTGCGGCGGCCCTTTCCACAGGTCCGGGGAACGTCAGCGGACGTCGCCCATCAGGGACTTGACCTTCCGGCGGTACAGGAAGACCGCGACGCCCGCGAGGGCGGCGAGGACGGCCTCCACGGCCACCGCTGCCGTGCCGCTGAGGTCCACGCCGGCCACGGCCGGGTTGGACAGCAGGCTGGTCACCGAGTCGCCCGCGGTGACCGCGAGGAACCACACGCCCATCATCTGGCTGGCGTACTTGGCCGGGGCCATCTTCGTCGTCACCGACAGGCCGACGGGGGAGATGCACAGCTCGCCGACGGTCTGGATCAGGTAGATGCCCACCAGCCACATCGGGCTGACCAGGGTGCCGTTGGTGGCCATGCCCAGCGGCAGCAGGAAGAAGAAGAACGAGACGCCGACGAAGAACAGGCCGACCGCGAACTTCGTGACCGTGCTCGGCTCCTTGCCCTTCCGGCTCAGCCAGACCCAGAACCAGGCGAAGACCGGGGCCAGGGCCATGATGAACACCGGGTTCAGCGACTGGTACCAGGAGGACGGGAAGTCGAAGCCCAGCAGCGAGCCGTTGGCCTTGGTCTCACCGAAGGCCTGGACCGTGGAGCCGCCCTGGTCGTAGATCATCCAGAAGACCGCGGCCGCGATGAAGAACCAGATGTAGCCGGTCATCTTCGACTGCTCGACGGCCGACAGGTCCTTGTCCCGCTTGATGCGCAGCAGCACACCGGCCGGGATGATAAGGCCGATGACGGTGAGCGGGATCATCGCCCAGTTCAGGGTGAAGTGGCCGGTGAAGCCGACGATGCCGTAGAAGACGGCCGCGACGGCCAGCCAGAGCAGACCCTTGCGCAGCCAGGAGGCGCGCTCCGCGGCGTCCAGCGGCTTGGGGACGACACTGCTCTGCGGGCTCAGGGAGCGGGTGCCGAGGAGGAAGCACACGAGGCCGATCGCCATACCCACGGCGGCCAGACCGAAGCCCAGGTGCCAGTTCACCTGCTGCCCGACGGTGCCGATGACCAGCGGCGCGAAGAAGGCACCCATGTTGATGCCCATGTAGAAGATCGTGAAGCCACCGTCACGGCGTGGGTCGTTCGGGCCGTCGTACAGGTGGCCGACCATGGTGGAGATGTTGGCCTTCAGCAGGCCCGAGCCGAGCGCGACCAGGGCCAGACCGGCGAAGAAGGACGCCTGGCCGGCGGGCAGCGCCAGCACCAGATGGCCGGACATGATCGTGACCGCGGCGATCGCCACGGTCTTGCGCGGACCCCAGACGCGGTCGCCGAGCCAGCCGCCCGGCATGGCGAGCAGGTACACCATCGACACGTAGACGGAGTAGATCGCGGTCGTGGTGGCCAGGTCCATGCCGAGGCCGCCGCCCATGCCGCCCTTCTTGGCGTCGGGGCCGCCGGAGAGCAGATAGACGACGAGCAGAGCCCTCATGCCGTAGTAGCTGAAGCGCTCCCACATCTCGGTCATGAAGAGGGTGGCCAGTCCGCGGGGGTGGCCGAAGAAGGTCTTCCCGGAGCCGGGTGTGCCCGGGTGGACCGAGTCCTTCGTCAGGCTGGACGCCATGGTCGTTCCTTGCTGGTCGGGGCGCGCTGCCGTGGGGGTCCCTCCGCTCGGGCGGAGCCGAGAGCTCAAGGGGCATGCGTACCCGGTATGGGGTGTGGCCGACACCGGTGGGACAGTCGTCCACCCCCACGCCCACGGGGGTGCGCTCCGGCGCACGGAGCGGCGGACGGCGGTCACCGGGATCCACGCCTCGGAGCGCGTCGATGCGCCAGAGGCCCGGCCCTAGGTCTTTCCTTTCAAGGCTGGAAAAAGAACCAGCCCGCACGCAAAAGAGACCTTCAGCGTCGAGTGCCCGCCAAAGGTCCCTGGTGGTGCTACAGGCGTTTCGGTCACCCTACGGCATGACACTGCCAGATATGGAAGGACTTGAGATCGAGATCACAGGTGATGCCGGAACCCTGGGCGCTCTTTCGAAGGTCTTTGTCAGGATGACGCCACTAGGACGAAGGCGCGCATGCGCTCCGTGACGGAGGGGCGGGCCGCCGCGTGACGGCAGCCGATGGTAAGAACGCCCGTACGCCGGTCACACCCGCGATCACACCAATGCTCAGGTCGTAGGCGGACTACCATCACCCCATGACCCGTGTACTGCTCGCCGAGGACGACGCGTCCATCTCGGAGCCGCTGGCCCGTGCCCTCCGACGGGAGGGTTACGAGGTCGAAGTGCGCGAGGACGGACCCACCGCGCTCGACGCCGGAATGCAGGGCGGCGTGGACCTGGTCGTGCTGGACCTCGGGCTGCCCGGGATGGATGGCCTGGAGGTGGCCCGCCGACTGCGCGCCGACGGCCACACCGTACCCATCCTCATCCTGACCGCACGGGCCGACGAGGTGGACACCGTCGTCGGTCTCGACGCGGGCGCCGACGACTATGTCACCAAGCCCTTCCGGCTCGCCGAACTGCTGGCCCGGGTCCGGGCCCTGCTGCGGCGCGGCGCCACCGAGCCCGCGCAGCCGCCGGCCACGCACGGGGTGCGCATCGACGTCGAGTCGCACCGCGCGTGGATGGGCGACGAGGAGTTGCAGCTCACGGCGAAGGAGTTCGACCTGCTGCGGGTCCTGGTCCGGGACGCGGGCCGGGTCGTCACACGCGACCAGTTGATGCGCGAGGTCTGGGACACGACGTGGTGGTCGTCCACCAAGACCCTCGACATGCACATCTCCTGGCTGCGCAAGAAGCTGGGCGACGACGCGGCGAACCCGCGGTACATCGCCACGGTGCGGGGAGTGGGCTTCCGCTTCGAGAAGAACTAGTACCGCGGCAGGCAGCGTTCGCCCCTGGGCAGACGCTGCCTGCCAGAGCACGCGGCCGTGACGACGGCGCGCGGGGCTACGCGTGTCACGCCGCCACGGCCGCGCCCACGACGGCTGCGCCGTACGACGTCACGGCTCCGCGCCCGTCGGGGGCCGTCGCCCCCTCAGAGGGTGCCGGTGTGTCCGGGGCACACTGGTCGTCGTCAAGCCACCGCCCGGAGGGCCCCGTGCGTCGTCGTCTCATCCAGTCCACCCTCGCCGTCGTCCTCGTCGTGATCGCCGTCTTCGGTGTCTCCCTCGTGATCGTCGAGAGCCGGACGATCAGCAACAGCGCCCAAGAGCGCGTCGACTCCGAGGCGCTGCGGCTCGCCAGCATCGTGGACAGCCGGCTCCTCGGCGACGAGAAGGTCAACCGCGAGATCTTCAGAGCCCAGGTCGCCGGCGACCGGTACGCGGTCATCGACATCCCCGGCCAGGCCCCCATCCAGGTCGGCGTCAAGTCGGCCGGAGACGTCATCCACTCCACCGCCAAGGGCGAGCAGGGCGAGACCGTACGGGTCGAGGAGCCCCGCTCCGCCGTGACCCGCGAAGTCGGCCGTACGCTCCTGATCATCGCCCTGGTGGCGCTGCTCGCGATCATCGCCGCGGTCCTGCTCGCCGTGCGCCAGGCCAACCGCCTCGCCTCCCCGCTCACCGACCTCGCGGAGACCGCGGAGCGCCTCGGCTCCGGCGACCCGCGGCCCCGCCACAAGCGGTACGGCGTCCCCGAGCTGGACCGGGTCGCCGATGTCCTCGACGCCTCCGCCGAGCGGATCGGGCGCATGCTGACGGCCGAGCGGCGGCTCGCCGCCGACGCCTCCCACCAGTTGCGCACGCCGCTCACGGCCCTGTCGATGCGGCTGGAGGAGATCACCCTCACGGATGACCCCGACATCGTGAAGGACGAGGCGACCATCGCGCTGACGCAGGTGGAGCGGCTCACGGACGTGGTGGAACGGCTGCTCACGAACGCCCGCGACCCGCGCACCGGCTCCGCCGTCTCCTTCGACCTCGACGAGGTCATCCAGCAGCAGCTCGCCGAGTGGCGTCCCGCCTACCGCAGCGCGGGACGGGCGATCGTCAGCTCGGGCAAGCGGCATCTGCAGGCCGTGGGCACGCCGGGCGCGGTCGCCCAGGTGCTGGCCGCCCTGATCGAGAACTCCCTCATGCACGGTGGCGGCACGGTCGCGCTGCGCACCCGCGTCACCGGCAACCAGGCGGTCGTGGAGGTCACCGACGAGGGGCCGGGCGTCCCGTCGGAGCTGGGCTCCCGCATCTTCGAGCGCACGATCAGCGGCCGCAACTCCACGGGCATCGGCCTGGCGGTCGCCCGGGACCTCGCAGAGGCCGACGGCGGCCGTCTGGAGATGCTCCAGGCCAAGCCCGCGGTCTTCGGCCTGTTCCTGTCCCGTACACCGCTCAGGATGCCCCCGCCGGGCGAGGAAGCGGAGCCGACGGTCAGATGAGCCGCGACGGCGACGGCTGGGAGAGGCCGGACGAGCCGCGAGGGCCGAGGGCGCGCCGCGGGTGCGGGGGAGGGCCGGCGGGCACCCGGACGTGAGGTCAGGGGTTGACGCGCTGGCCCTGGCGGCGGCGCTGTTCCGCCTGCTCCAGTATCGACTCCGCGCCCGCCACGGCCTCCCCGGCCGGCATCGCCCGGAAGACCCACGAACGGTACGACCAGAAGCGGAAGAGCGTGCCGAGACCGATGCCGAGGAACTTGAAGACGTTGCTCTGCAGCGGGCTGTCCCAGCCGAACCCGTACGTCGCCACGAACAGCACGCCGTTCTCGATCAGCAGACCCGCGGCGCTGAACAGCAGGAACAGCGCCATCTCACGGGTACGGCCGCTCTTGTCCCGGTCCCGGTAGGTGAAGTAGCGGAACCCGATGTAGTTGAAGACGATCGCGACGATCGTGGCGATGACACTCGCCCGGACCACCTGCAGACCGGTGACGCTGCGCACCAGGTTGAACACCAGGAGGTTGACCAGCAGCCCCGCTCCGCCGACCGCCCCGAACTTGGCGATCTCGCGCATCAGGTGCTCGACCTGCCGGCGCACCGCGCCGCGGGGTGTGTTCTGCAGGCCCGTGGAACCATTGCCCATGGTGTTGCCAGCCCCCGTCGAGTCGGTCGTATCGGTCGTTCGTCACGGCCGGACGCACCGATCGGATGCGTCCGCCCCGTCGCATCGGCCGGTCGGCACGGCACGCCGAACGGTTCCGCCAACCCCGCCATGCTAACCAGCGGCCGTGAGCGACGCCGCTGGACGACTACATGAGGACGGAAAGAATGCCCGGAGAGGAGCGGAATCCGGCCTCCGTGGCGCGGCCGATACCCTAGGGGCGTGACATTCCCGGTAGTCGGCATGGTCGGCGGGGGTCAGCTCGCTCGTATGACACACGAGGCGGGCATCCCGCTCGGCATCAGATTCAAGCTCCTCAGTGACACCCCCCAGGACTCCGCGGCGCAAGTCGCCCATGACGTGGTCATCGGCGACTACCGCGACCTGGACACGCTGCGTGCCTTCGCGCGGGGCTGCGACGTGATCACGTTCGATCACGAGCATGTGCCCACCGAGCACCTGCGGGCCCTGGAGGCGGACGGCATCCCCGTGCGCCCCGGCCCGGACGCGCTCGTGCACGCCCAGGACAAGGGCGTGATGCGCGCGAAGCTCGACACGATCGGGGTGCCGTGTCCGCGCCACCGCATCGTGAGCGACCCGCAGGACGTCGCCGCCTTCGCGGCGGAGGGCGACGGCTTCCCGGTCGTCCTGAAGACCGTCCGCGGCGGCTACGACGGCAAGGGCGTGTGGGTCGTACGGTCGGTGGAGGAGGCCGCCGAGCCGTTCCGGGCCGGCGTGCCCGTCCTCGCCGAGGAGAAGGTCGACTTCGTCCGGGAGCTGGCCGCCAACGTCGTACGGTCGCCGCACGGCCAGGCGGTGGCCTACCCCGTCGTCGAGTCGCAGCAGGTCAACGGGGTCTGTGACACCGTGATCGCGCCCGCCCCCGGCCTCGACGACGAACTGGCGCTCAAGGCCGAGGAACTGGCCCTGAGGATCGCCAAGGAACTCGGTGTCGTCGGCCACCTCGCCGTCGAGCTGTTCCAGACCCGCGACGGCCGCATCCTCGTCAACGAGCTGGCAATGCGCCCGCACAACTCCGGCCACTGGAGCCAGGACGGCGCGATCACCTCGCAGTTCGCCAACCATGTACGGGCCGTCCTCGACCTCCCGCTCGGCGACCCCCGCCCCCGCGCCAAGTGGACCGTCATGGTCAACGTCCTCGGCGGCGACTACCCCGACATGTACTCCGCGTACCTGCACTGCATGGCCCGCGACCCCCAGCTGAAGATCCACATGTACGGCAAGGACGTGAAGCCCGGCCGTAAGGTCGGCCACGTCAACACCTACGGCGACGACCTCGACGACGTGCTGGAGCGCGCCCGTCACGCTGCCGGCTACCTGAGAGGGACGATCACGGAATGAGCCCGGTCGTAGGCATTGTCATGGGGTCGGACTCCGACTGGCCCGTCATGGAGGCCGCCGCCAAGGCCCTCGACGAGTTCGAGATCAGGTACGAGGTCGACGTCGTCTCCGCGCACCGTATGCCGCGCGAGATGATCACCTATGGCGAGCACGCCGCGGACCGCGGTCTGAAGGTCATCATCGCCGGTGCCGGCGGCGCCGCCCATCTGCCCGGCATGCTCGCCTCCGTCACCCCGCTCCCCGTCATCGGCGTCCCCGTCCCGCTGAAGTACCTCGACGGCATGGACTCGCTGCTGTCGATCGTGCAGATGCCGGCCGGCGTGCCGGTGGCCACGGTCTCGGTCGGCGGCGCCCGCAACGCCGGTCTGCTCGCGGCCCGTATCCTCGCCACGCACGACGAGGAACTCCTCGGCAGGATGCGGGACTTCCAGCACGACCTCAACGACCAGGCCACCGAGAAGGGCAAGCGGCTGCGCGCCAAGGTCGACGGCGCGGCCGGCGGCTTCGGCTTCGGCACGGGGAAGTGACCGCGGTGAGCAGCTCACTCGACGCGGCCCGGGAACTCCTGCGCGCGTTCCCGGTCGTCGACGGACACAACGACCTGCCCTGGGCCCTGCGCGAACAGGTCCGCTACGACCTCGACGCCCGTGACATCGCCACGCACCAGAACGCCCACCTGCACACCGACATCCCGCGGCTGCGCGAGGGCGGCGTCGGTGCGCAGTACTGGTCGGTGTACGTCCGCGCCGACCTGCCCGACGCGGTGCCGGCGACGCTCGAACAGATCGACTGCGTACGGCAGTTGATCGCCCGGTACCCGGCGGACCTGCGCGCGGCGCTGACCGCCGCCGACATGGAGGCGGCGCGTACGCAGGGCCGTATCGCCTCCCTCATGGGCGCGGAGGGCGGCCACTCCATCGCGAACTCCCTCGGCACCCTGCGAGGGCTGTACGAGCTGGGCGTGCGCTACATGACGCTCACACACAACGACAACGTCGCGTGGGCGGACTCGGCGACCGACAAGCCGGTGGCCGGCGGTCTTACGCGGTTCGGCCGCGAGGTCGTCCGGGAGATGAACCGCCTCGGCATGCTCGTCGACCTCTCGCACGTCGCCGCGACGACCATGCGGGACGCGCTGGACACGACGGACGCCCCGGTGATCTTCTCGCACTCCTCCGCCCGGGCGGTGTGCGACCACCCGCGCAACATCCCCGACGACGTCCTCGAACGCCTTCCCGCCAACGGGGGTGTGGCCATGGTGACGTTCGTGCCGAAGTTCGTCCTCCAGGCGGCCGTCGACTGGACGGCCGCGGCGGACGACAACATGCGCGCGCACGGCTTCCACCACCTCGACACCACCGCCGAGGCGATGAAGGTGCACCACGCCTTCGAGGAGCGCAACCCGCGCCCGATCGCCACGGCCGCGACGGTCGCCGACCACCTGGACCACATGCGCGAGGTGGCGGGCATCGACCACCTCGGCATCGGCGGCGACTACGACGGCACCGCGTTCACACCGGACGGCCTGAGCGACGTCTCCGGCTACCCCAACCTGATCGCGGAGCTGCTGGACCGCGGCTGGTCGGCCTCCGACCTGGCCAAGCTGACCTGGCAGAACTCCCTACGGGTGCTGGGCGCGGCCGAGGACGTGGCCCGCGACCTCCAGGGGCGCCGGGGTCCGTCGAACGCGACGCTGGAGCAACTGGACGGCTGATCCGAGGGGGCGCCGCCCGCTGCCGGCGCCCCCTGCTCGTCCGTCCTGCTCGTCCGTCAGGTGAAATCCGCGTACGCCAGATGCTGCGCGCAGCTACGGCAGCGGAACAGATACGCGGTGGGCTGGCCGTCGGCGTCCAGCGACGCGAAGAACGTCTCGCCCAGGGCGTCGCGGAGACTTTGCGCGGCCTCCGGATGGTCCGCCAGCTCCCCTGCGCCCGCGCGCCCCAGATACGCCGCCGCGTCCCCGCAGTGCGTCAGCCAGCGCTCCTGCTGCCAGCCGGCGAAGCCCGGCGTGCGCCGCTCCACGGTGACCACCACCGACTGCGGCGCCTCGCCCGTCACCTCCGTGAACTGCGCCCCGAAGCGCTCCGCCGCGCAGCCGTCCGCGATGCACCACGGGCACAGCTCGGCACGGATGTCCGCCACCGCGTACACGGGTCCCACATAGACGTACCCGCGCCGCAGCCCGCAGCACAGGCACTCCGTGTCCGCGGCGACCACCGAGCCGGTGGCCAGGGGGTCCGGATGGTACGGAAAGGACGGCAGCTCCACCGTCACCGGATCACTCATGTCCCTACCCTGCCGTACGAGGAGAAGGGGCACCCCGCAGGGTGCCCCTGAAACCACCAGGGTGTGACCGAGCGCATCCGGTCCGCCGCAGGAGCCGACCGGTCGCACGGCAGGGTTCGCCCTTCGGGCCGGTCCCACCGGTGCGCAACGGATCAGCCGGGGAGGGTCCACTTCTGGTTGGCGCTGCCGGTGCAGGACCAGATCTGGGACTGCGTACCGGGCGTGGTGGACCGGTCGGTGTCGTCGAGGCACTTGCCCGACTGCGGGTTGAGCAGCGAGCCGTCGGTCTGCGGGACCCATACCTGCGAGCCGGTGCCGTTGCAGTCGTACAGTTGCACCTTGATGCCGTTGGCGGTGCCGCCGCCCGGGACGTCCAGGCACTTGCCGAGCACCTGGAGGGTGTGGCCGGAGTCGTTGACCGTCCAGGTCTGGGCGTTGGAACCGTTGCAGGTGTAGACCTGGATCGGGTTGCCGTTGGCCGTGGAGGCGC
The DNA here is from genome assembly GCF_053595355.1 of Streptomyces sp. NPDC002513. Taxonomy (NCBI): domain Bacteria; kingdom Bacillati; phylum Actinomycetota; class Actinomycetes; order Kitasatosporales; family Streptomycetaceae; genus Streptomyces; species Streptomyces sp. NPDC002513. Next base: position 168,452 of record NZ_JBSFXK010000006.1, read on the forward strand.
TTCTGTCATCGAGGCAGAGGCCCGCATAGCCGGTGATCGGACCGGTGCGGGGGGTGCCGCCGCCACCGCCGCCGCCGCTGCCGATGCCGTTGAAGATGCCGGCGAACTGGTAGGGGCTCTGCGGGGTGCCGCTGCAGGTGTCGGAGAGCGTGCCGTTGCTCGCGCAGGCCTTGTCACGGCCGAGGGCCCAGTAGCCGATCTGCTGGATGCCGTTGGACTTGGCGAAGGTGGTGAGCGTGGTGGCGTTGCCGGTGGTGAAGACCTCGTTGAGCGAGTCGTTCACGCCGATCATGGGGGTGTTGCCCTCCATGGCCCACAGTTGGGCGGAGGTCTTCGTGGACCAGATGTTCCCCAACTGGGTGTGGAGTGCGGTGGCGGCACTGACGGCGGCCGAGCCCATGTTGGAGACGTTCTGGTAGTAGTCCATGGTCATGATGTTGACCAGGTTGACGTTCACGTTGCGGGACTTGGCGTTGTTGAGCAGGCTCAGCCCGTTCGAATCGAGACCGTCGGGGTTGGTCGGCAGCGTGTAGTCGATGTCCAGCTTCCGGCCGGCCGCCGCGGCAGCCGCCTGGAGGTTCACGATGGCCTGGTTGCGGCGGTCGTTGGCGGCGGTGTCCGCCAGCGGCGCTCCCTCGATGTCGAAGTCGAGCCGGGTGAGGTTGAGCGTGTCGATGACCCGTTGGTACTGGGCCTGAAGCGCCGACACGCTGCCGCAGGCCTGGGCGAGTTCGGTGCCCGAGGCGCCGCCGAAGGAGGCGATGACGTCGCCGCCGGAGGCCCGCAGGTTGTTGATCGCGGTGGTCCAGCCGGCGTCGCTGATCGACGTGTTGCCGTTGAAGGTGGCGTTGCAGGTGCCGTCGCTGATGACGAACGCGAGGTGGAAGTGGTTCACGCCGCTGGCGGACTGGGCGTTCGCCATGGCGGACGGGGAGTTCCAGGTCTCCACCCAGGGCGCGACGTACTGGGCGGGGAAGCCGGGACCGGGGTTGGCCGCTGCCTGGGCTTCAGGGGCGGCACCGAGCAGGGAGACCGACGCCAGGAGACCGACGAGGGGGGACAGATGTCTGATTCGCATGGGCCATCCAACTGGGACTGGTGCGAGACCGGTTGAGGGGGGAAGTAGCGGTGGCCGAGCAGCGTGAAGTCAACTAGCGAAGACAGCGACGCGCAAGAGAACTGACAGGAAACATTCCTGTCGTCGTCGACTTCGGCTTCTTGGAACGGCGGCGCGGTTCCACCCGCGGCACGGATTCACGAGTTCGCGTCACAGATCCCGTCTTGACTCCTTGACGCCCTCCTGTGTACGGGAGTTGAATGCGCGACGGCCGAGCACCACAAAGGGAACCAGCGGCTTCGCACCATCGCCGTTGGTTCCCGTCCGCCGTCCGCCGTCCGGCGTCCAGAGCGGCCCGGCAGGTCGTCGACCCGTCGCCCCGCCCGGGTTCTTCGTCCTGCGCTCGGCCCCGCCCGCGAGTGCCAACTCGACGTTGTGGACGGGCACATGGCAGGCGGGAGTAGCATGATCGAGGGGCGACTTGACGCTTCCTCCCTCGTGTGCACAGGAGTCCTGTATGACGTCCGAAAGCCCCGATCTGCCGCAGATCGACACCGGACACGCGCACCCGGCGCGTGTCTACGACTGGTTGCTGGGCGGCAAGGACAACTATCCGGTCGACGAAGCGGTGGGCTCACGGCTGCCGGCCGAAGCGCGGGACGCCGCCCGGCACAACCGGCAGTTCATGCACCGCGCCGCACGCTGGCTTGCCGCCCAGGGGGTGGACCAGTTCCTCGACATCGGCACCGGCATCCCCACGGAACCGAACCTCCATCAGATCGTGCAGGCGACCGTGCCGACCGCCCGGGTCGTGTACGCCGACAACGACCCCATCGTGCTGCGTCATGCGGAGGCCTTGCTGGTCAGCAGCCCCCAGGGGGTCACCGACTACGTCCAGGGCGATGTGCGTGAGCCACTGGAGATCGTCCGGCACGCCCGGCGGATCCTGGACTTCGAGCGTCCCATGGCCCTGTCACTCATCGCGCTCATGCACTTCATCACCGACGAGCAGGACGCGCACGGCATCGTACGGAACCTGGTCGCGACGCTTCCCTCCGGCAGCTATCTCGTGCTCTCGCACGCCGCCTCCGACCTGTACCCCGACCTGGTGGAGCAGGTCGTCGCCCAGTACGCCCGGGGCGGCATCAAGCTCGCCTTCCGCACGCGCGCCGAGGTGGAGCGCTTCTTCGAGGGCCTGGACATCCTCCCGCCCGGCCTCGTGACAAGCACGGAGTGGCACCGCCTGCCGCCGGCACCGCACCCCGAGAACAGCGGCATCTACGCGGCAGTCGCCCGCGTCCCCTGAACCGCCGCCCCTGCGCCGCGCTCCGCCCCTCGACCATCACCGGCACCCGCGCGGGACCTCGCCCGCGCGGACCGGAAGGGGCCCGAACGAACCGGAAGCCCTGCCGGACTCGCCGGACCCCTCAGGTCGACTCTGACCTGCATGTTCGCCCCTCTCAGCGGGGGCCTCCTCAGCATTTCCCCATGATCACTGAAACGTCGGAGAAGGTCGGCCCATCATTGGTCATGCAGAAGCCCCGCCGCGCGCCACGGGGGAGGCACACGACGGGGCGGAGTGCGGGGCGGTTCAGCGGTGTAGATCCCGGTCCTCTTCCAGCCTGCGGAGCGCAGTGATCAGCATCGGCCGGTGACCGGGACAGGATCGTTCACGCGGCGGCGTCCAGACGAGCCAGCACGACAGGCACCACAACACCTCGGAGTGTTCCGGGTCGGGCTCTGCGCCGCCGCCGCACTGCGGGCACTGCCGCATGAGGACTCCCTACGCTGACAAGTCGAACTCGCCCAGCTTGGTACCGGTCAGGAAGTCGGTTCACTCGATGGCAGTGAACTCAACCGTCCCACCGGTCTCAGAGTTGCGGATGGCCACCTTGCCGGGAACGTTCGTTGCCACCTCGACGCAGCGAGGGTCGTTGTTGTTGTACTCGGGGCACGATCTGTTGGTGCCGACGACCCTACGGAGGCGTCGGAGGTCGCCTGATCCGCATACGAGAACAGCCCCCGGCGTCATGCCGGGGGCTGCGTTGTCTGTGCAGGTCAGCGGCCGTTTCCAGCCTGGCATCCGCCCAGGACTCCCTTGTGGGACCCTGCTAGGGAAGGTTCCTTGCCATGACGATCCGCTGAACTTGGTTCGTGCCTTCGTAAATCTGGGTGATCTTGGCGTCGCGCATCATGCGCTCGACCGGGTAGTCGCGGGTGTAGCCGTAGCCGCCGAGGAGCTGGACGGCGTCCGTGGTGACCTCCATCGCCACGTCCGAGGCGAAGCACTTGGCGGCGGCGCCCTGGAAGGTGAGGTCGCCGTCGCCCCGCTCGGACTTGGCCGCCGCCGCGTAGGTGAGCTGGCGGGCCGCCTCGATCTTCATCGCCATGTCGGCGAGCATGAACTGGATGCCCTGGAAGTCGGCGATCGGCTTGCCGAACTGCTTGCGCTCCTTGACGTAGCCCTTGGCGTAGTCGAAGGCGCCCTGGGCGACACCGAGGGCCTGGGCGGCGATGGTGATCCGGGTGTGGTCGAGCGTGCGCATCGCCGTGGCGAAGCCCGTGCCCTCCGCGCCGATCATGCGGTCCGCCGGGATGCGGACGTTGTCGAAGTAGACCTCGCGGGTGGGGGAGCCCTTGATGCCGAGCTTCTTCTCCGGGGCGCCGAAGGAGACGCCCTCGTCCGACTTCTCGACGACGAAGGCGGATATGCCCTTGGAGCGCTTATCGGGGTCGGTCACCGCCATGACCGTGTAGTACTCGGAGACGCCCGCGTTGGTGATCCAGCGCTTCACGCCGTTGAGCACCCAGTGGTCGCCGTCGCGCACGGCCCGTGTCTTCATGCCGACCGCGTCGGAGCCCGCCTCCGGCTCGGACAGGCAGTACGAGAACATCGCGTCGCCCTTGGCCAGCGGGCCCAGGTACTTCTTCTTCAGCTCCTCGGAGCCGGAGAGGATCACCGGCAGCGAGCCGAGCTTGTTCACGGCCGGGATGAGGGAGGAGGACACGCACACGCGGGCCACCTCCTCGATCACGATGACCGTGGCGAGCGCGTCCGCGCCCGCGCCGCCGTACTCCTCGGGCACGTGCACCGCGTGCAGGTCACCCGCGACGAGAGCGTCGAGCGCCTCCTGCGGGAAGCGGGCCTCCTCGTCCACCGCGGCGGCGTACGGCGCGATCTTCGCCTCGGCCAGCGAGCGGATGGCGTCGCGGAGCATGTCGTGCTCCTCCAACGGGCGGTACAGGTCGAAGTCAGCCGATCCGGCCAAGGTCTCTCACGCTCCAAAGAGGCTGTGCTGACGCTAATTACCGTTAAGTAACCCAAATTTTAGGGGTACGCCCACGCGAGTGATACGTGAGCTTGGCGACAACGGGAAACCTGCCCGCCGAGGTGCCCGGCTATGCTCGGGCACCGATTCACCGCCGTGTCCACCCGCCGCCCGACCACCACCCCTCAAGGGCGGCGCGATGCGCCGGCACCTATTGGACGGGAGCACCCATGAGCCTCAAGATCACCGTGATCGGCACCGGCTATCTCGGCGCCACACACGCCGCGGCCATGGCCGAGCTGGGGTTCGAGGTGCTCGGTCTCGACGTCGTCCCCGAGAAGATCGAGATGCTGCAGCGCGGCCAGGTCCCCATGTACGAACCGGGTCTGGAGGAGCTGCTCCGCAAGCACGTCGCAGGCATCGAGGGCTCCACCGGGCGGCTGCGGTTCACCCTGGACTGGGCCGAGGTGGCCGAGTTCGGCGACATCCACTTCGTCTGTGTGAACACCCCGCAGAAGCACGGCGAGTACGCCTGTGACATGTCGTACGTCGACGCCGCGTTCGCCTCCCTCGCGCCGCATCTGACGGGCCCCGCCCTCGTCGTCGGCAAGTCGACCGTGCCGGTCGGCTCCGCGGACCGCCTGGCCGCCTATCTCGCCGAGCACGCGCCCGCGGGCCGGGACGCCGAGCTGGCCTGGAACCCGGAGTTCCTGCGGGAGGGCTTCGCCGTCCAGGACACGCTGCACCCCGACCGGATCGTGGTCGGGGTGCGCGGTGAGCGGGCGGAGAAGCTGCTGCGCGAGGTGTACGCGACCCCGACGTCCGAGGGCTCGCCCTTCGTGGTGACCGACTTCCCGACCGCCGAGCTGGTGAAGACCTCCGCGAACTCCTTCCTCGCCACCAAGATCTCCTTCATCAACGCGATGGCGGAGGTGTGCGAGGCCGCGGGTGGCGACGTGGCCAAGCTCGCGGAGGCCATCGGGCACGACGACCGGATCGGCAAGAAGTTCCTGCGGGCCGGCATCGGCTTCGGCGGCGGCTGTCTGCCGAAGGACATCCGGGCGTTCATGGCGCGCGCGGGCGAACTGGGCGTCGACCAGGCGTTGACCTTCCTGCGTGAGATCGACTCCATCAACATGCGCCGTCGCGGCCAGATGGTCGAGATGGCGCGCGAGGCGCTGGGCGGCGGCTCGTTCCTCGGCAAGCGGGTCGCGGTGCTCGGCGCTACCTTCAAGCCGGACTCCGACGACGTACGCGACTCGCCGGCGCTGAACGTCGCCGGGCAGATACACCTCCAGGGCGGCCAGGTCACGGTCTACGACCCCAAGGGCATGGAGAACGCCCGGCGGATGTTCCCGACGCTCGGGTACGCCGACTCCGCCCTGGCGGCGGTCCGGGGCGCCGACGTCGTGCTGCATCTGACGGAGTGGCGCGAGTTCCGCGAGCTGGATCCGGCGGAGCTGGGCGCGGCGGTGGCCTCCCAGGTGATCCTCGACGGCCGTAACGCGCTCGACTCCGGGCGGTGGCGCCGGGCCGGGTGGACGTACCGCGCGATGGGCCGCCCGACCGCGTAAGTAAAGAAGAAGACGAGCGACGCCGGTCCGGCCGAGGCTCAGTCGGCCGGACCGGCGTCCTGTCGCATTCTGCACCACCGCCCGGGCGCCCGACCCCGCCTCCCGGACGCCGGACTCGCGCACCTTCCGGGTGTACGCGGATCCCGCCGCGCGCCCGTTCTGCCCCCGCGCCGGCTGACCCGGGAGCGGAAAGGCGGGCGGGTCCGTCTCGACGCGAGGGCCCCGCCGCATCGCTTCCGTTCGGCGGGCCCATGCTCAGGGGACGGCTCAGTTGCCCGTGACCGTCACCTTCTCGTCGTTCTTCAGCTCGTTCACCAGCGTCTTGACCTTGGCCTTGTCCCACAGCAGATTGCCGCCGGTGGAGCCGGAGACCGGCATGTTCATCGATGTGCCGTTGCCGCCGCTGACGCCCTTCATCGCCCAGAACATGGATCCCAGGTCCCACAGGCTCATGCCCTTGTCGACCGTCAGGGAGTCCAGGCCCGCGCCCATCGTCGGGTAGAGCTTGAAGGGGTTGAGGACCGTGCCCGGGGTGGCGACCTGGTGGGCCAGCGCGGAGAGGAACTTCTGCTGGTTCTTGGTGCGTTGCAGGTCGCTGGCGGCGAAGGCGTGCCGGGTGCGGACGAAGGCGAGGGCCTGCTCGCCGTTCAGGGTCTGCGTGCCCGCCTTGAAGTCGGCGCCCGAGTACTTGTCCTTGAAGCCCTTGTCGATGGTGATCTGGACACCGCCGACCGCGTCCACGATGTTCGCGAAGCCGGCGAAGCCGATCTCCACGTAGTGGTCGATGTGCAGGCCGGTGTTGTACTCGATCGTGCGGACCAGCAGTTCGGGGCCGTCCTCCGCGTAGGCCGCGTTCAGCTTCGTGTGGCGGCCCGTGCCCTGGTAGACCTTGCCGGACGTCGAGCCCTTGTACGTGGGTATCTCCACGTCCGAGTCACGGGGCAGCGATATCAGCGTGTCGCCGTTGCTGCCGACGTGCAGGATCATCATCGAGTCCGTCCGCTTGCCCTCCGCGGACCCTGTGTGCAGTTTCTTCTTCTCCTCGGCGGACATGCCCGCGCGGCTGTCGGAGCCGACGATCAGGTAGTTCGTGCCCGCGCCCGCGGCCGGCCGGTCGATGACCTTGGAGAGGTCGACGTCCCGGTGGAGCTTGGAGTCGGCCCAGAAGTACGTGGCCACCGACGTCACCACCAGCAGGGTGACCAGGGTGATCGCGGTCCACTTGATCCGGCGGCCCCAGTTCGGCGCCGGGCGCGCGCCCCCCGGGCCGTGGCCGCCGGGTCCCTGCGGGCGGCCGGGCGGCGCGCCGTAGACCTGGCCGGTGTTGTAGTCGCTGTCGTAGCCGCCGTATCCGTCGTCGTACGACGGCTGCTGCGGAACCCCGCCGTACGGCGGCGCGGCCTGAGGGCCGCCCGTTCCGCCCGGCTGACGCCGGACCTGGCGCATCACCCGCGCGCCCTCGGGCTGCGCGTTGGTGCTGCCGCGTCCGTAGCGGTTGCCGCGGCCGTCGTCCCATCCCTCGGGCCAATCGTTCATGCGCCCCAGTGTGCAGGGTCCCGGTGTGGGCCGGACAAGGGGTCGCGGGAAACGGGGTCAGGGCTGTTGCGAAGCCGACACAAAGTCTTTGCCGCCGCCCCCCGGCATAAGGTGGGCGGCATGACAGACCAGACCTCCGCCCCGGAATCGGAAATTTCGGGCGAATCCGCGGGTGGCATACCCGGGAAGCCCACCTCCGCGTCCCGTACCACCCTCAGCCACATCATGACCCACAACGACACCAACCTGCTGGGCACGGTGCACGGCGGCGTGATCATGAAACTCGTCGACGACGCGGCGGGCGCCGTGGCCGGCCGGCACTCCGGCGGCCCGGCCGTCACCGCGTCGATGGACGAGATGGTCTTCCTCGAGCCGGTCAGGGTGGGCGACCTGGTCCATGTGAAGGCCCAGGTCAACTGGACCGGACGCACCTCGATGGAGGTCGGGGTGCGGGTGCTGGCCGAGCGCTGGAACGAGTCCACCCCGCCCACCCAGGTCGGTTCCGCGTACCTCGTCTTCACCGCGGTCGACGCCGACGGCAAGCCGCGGCGGGTGCCGCCGGTCGTCCCGGAGACGGAGCGGGACCGGCGCCGCTACCAGGAGGCCCAGATCCGCCGCACCCACCGGCTGGCGCGCCGCCGCGCGATCAGGGAACTGCGGGAGAAGAGGGCTGCGCAGGGCTACGAGGAGTGACGGCCGGCCCGCCCCGGCCCTACGGGCACACCACCTCGTCCCCGGTCACTACCGCCGGGCTCGGTCCCGGGGCGGCCGGCGGTGGGGCCGTCCTCACCGGCTGTACCTCCTTGAAGTCGGTCCCCGCGATCACCTTCAGCGTCGGCCCCTGCCCCGGTGTGGCGCGCAGCTCGCTGCCCGGCAGGGCCGCCTCGAGGGACTTCGCCGAGCGGTCCCAGCGCGGGTCGTAGACGATGACCGTGCGCCGCGCCGCCTGGTCAGCCGCGTTCACCGGCCGGCGCGTGGTGCGGAACCCGGTGGCCGCGAGGCCGTCGTCCACCCGCTTGCCCAGTCCCTCCGTGGCCGTCCCGTTCTCCACCTGCACCCGGATCTGCTGGGGGTCCACCTCCACCTCGACCGCGGCCGGGCCCTTCTTCCGCGGCGGCCGGGGCGAGGCGAGCGGCTTGTCGTCGCGCAGGGACGCGAACAGCGCCCGCGCCTTCGCGTCGTCCCACTTCACCGTCGAACCGAGGCCCTTGACCTCGTAGGCCACCTCCCCGATCGGCACGGTCGTGAACTCCGACGAGCGCGGCGAGAAGTTCCGCATCGCCCGGCCCAGTTCGAGCAGTTGGTCCGTGCCGAAGCCGGGGTCCGCCCGCACCGAGCCGAGCGCGACCCGGGTCACCTCCCGGAACCTCAGTGGGTTCAGCAGGACGCCGGAGGAGGTCGCCTGGTCGATCAGCGCCGCCAGGAACCGCTGCTGCCGCTGCATCCGGCCGAGGTCGGAGGCGCCGTCCACATGCCGTGAGCGCACGTACTGCAGTGCCTGACCGCCGCCCAGGAGGTGGGTGCCCGGGGGCAGGTCCAGTCCGGTGTAGCGGTCCTTCAGCGGCTGCGGGGTGCACACCCGGACCCCGCCGAGCACATCCACGGTCTTCATGAAGCTGACGAAGTCGACCTCCAGATAGTGGTCGATCTTCAGGTGTGTCATGTTCTCGATCGTGCGCACGGTCAGGTTCGGGCCGCCCTCCGCGTACGCCGCGTTCAGCCGGATCGGGTGGGTGTCCTGCCGCTGCCCGGTCGCGTGTCCGGGATGCGTCGGCACCTGAGCGTAGGAGTCGCGCGGCAGGCTGACCACGGTCGCCCGGTCCCGGTCCGCCGACAGGTGCACGATCATGATCGTGTCGGTGCAGTGGCAGGGCGCGCCGCCGAGACGGAAGGTGCGCCGCTCCTTCTCGGTGATCCTGTCGCGTCCGTCGGTGCCCACCAGCAGGACGTTCATGCCGTGGCCGGCCGCGGGACGGTCCTTCATGTCCTGGAACGGGTCGACCCGGCCGATGCCCTCGTCGAGGCTGGTGATCACCGCGTGCCCGATGCCGGCCGAGGCGAGCACCACCACGGAGAGCGTGGTGACCGCCCGCATGGTCCAGCCGGTCTTCCTCCGCCGCACGGGCGGCCGCCGGGCGGGGGAGCGGCGGGCCGGCTGAGGGCGCGCGGGCGAGCGGGTCGGGGTGGGCACGGGGGAGACCTCCGCGGAGCTGGATGGGGCATCCCTGGGCACCGTAGGCCGATGCGATCCGGGGCCCCGGGCGGCGCCCGGGCGGCGCGCATCGGTGTCCCCCGTTCGCGGTAACGTGAGCCTCCTATGAACGCCAATCCCGACGTGCGGCTCCCCGCCGTTTCCGTGATCATGCCCGTGCTCGACGAGGAACGGCATCTGCGCGGAGCCGTCCAAGCGATCCTCGCCCAGGAGTACGCCGGCGAGATGGAAGTCGTGATCGCCCTCGGTCCCTCGGCGGACCGCACGGACGAGATCGCGGCCGAGCTGGTCCGGGAGGACCCGCGCGTGCACACGGTCCCGAACCCGACCGGCCGGACGCCGGCCGCGCTCAACGCCGCGATCAAGGCCTCCCGCCACCCGATCGTGGTGCGCGTGGACGGCCACGGCATGCTCTCGCCGAACTACATCGCCACCGCCGTCCGCCTCCTTGAGGAGACCGGGGCGCAGAACGTCGGCGGCATCATGCACGCCGAGGGCGAGAACGACTGGGAGCACGCCGTCGCCGCGGCCATGACCTCGAAGATCGGGGTCGGCAACGCCGCCTTCCACACCGGTGGCGAGGCCGGTCCGGCTCAGACGGTCTACCTGGGTGTCTTCCGGCGCGAGGCCCTGGAGCAGCAGGGCGGCTACAACGAGGAGTTCATCCGCGCCCAGGACTGGGAGCTCAACTTCCGCATCCGTGAGGCGGGCGGGCTCATCTGGTTCTCGCCGGAGCTGAGGGTGTCCTACCGGCCCCGGCCGAGCGTGCGGGCGCTGGCCAAGCAGTACAAGGACTACGGGCGGTGGCGGCATGTCGTCGCCCGCTACCACGAGGGCTCCATCAACCTGCGCTATCTCGCCCCGCCGGCCGCTGTCTGCGCGATCGCGGCCGGTCTCGTGGCGGGCGCCGCGCTGACCCCGTGGGCCTTTGTGATCCCCGGCGGCTATCTCGCGGCGATCGTCCTGGGGTCCGTCCCCGCGGGCAAGGGACTGCCGCTGCGGGCGCGGGTGCGGATTCCCGTCGCCCTCGCGACCATGCACATGTCGTGGGGCTGGGGCTTTCTGGCCAGCCCGAAGTCACTGGCGCGGAAGGTCATCGCCTCGCGGCGCCCGGCGGTGCGGTCAACCACCGTCTGACGGACGACGTCTGTATTCCGGGCCTTCGTAGGCCGTCGTGGACCGTCGTGGGTCCTCGCCCGCCGTGGCGGCAGGCCCCGACCCGGTGGGGTGGACGGCCCGTGGGCCGTCCACCCGAGGACTGCCTACCAGCGGTAGGGCGAGTACACGTCCATGCAGCCGGACTCCGAGCCGTTGATCGCGTCGGCGCTCTCGGGGACGTCCCCCGCCTTCGGCACGGACTGCTTCGGATAGTCCGCGCCCGAGCGCCAGTCGGCGCCCACGACGAGGGTCACCCCGGACACGTCGGTCGACTTCTCCACCGAGGTCAGCGGAATCCCGAGCGCGTCGGCGATGCGCTGGGCGTCACCCTCCAGCTCGGCGCTCGGGTAGCGGATGACCGTCTTGCTCTCGGCCGTGGCGTTGGTGGTGTCGGCCGTGACCCTGGTGAAGCCCTTCCCCGCCAGTACCCGGGCCACCGCGCTCGCCCGACCGCTCGCGGGAGCCAGCGTCGAGGAGCGTGTGCCGTTCTGCACGATCACACCGATCTTGTCGTCCGCGTCCGCCGGGGCCTTGGTGGCCCCCGCCGTGCTCGCCGACGTGGTCTTCCTCGCCGACGACGCGGCGCCCTTGCCGGACGACGTGCCGCCCTTGTCGAAGGAAACGTCGCCGCGGATCATCGCCCACACCTTGTCGGCATCGGCGCCCGCCGGAACCAGGTGGTCGCGGTCCAGCGGGTCCTCGACCGTCGGCATGGTCGTCATGGTGATGCGATCGGTCGGTATCGTCTTGAGCTGCGTACCGAGGTCGTAGAGCTGCTTGACCGTGCCGATCTCCTCGGAGACCTTCAGGGACTTGGTGGCCGCCTCCGCCAGGTTCATCAGCCGCCCGGTGTCGGTGAAGACGTTCTGCTTCCGCAGCGTGCGGATCATCGAATTCAGGTACATGTGCTGGGCCTGCGCACGCCCCAGGTCGCTGTAGAAGGCGTGCCGCGTGCGCAGCCACTGAAGTGCCTGCGTGCCCTGGACCTTGTGCGTGCCGGCCGTCAGCTTCAGGCCGGAGCCACCCGGTACACCGGGCAGCGGACGGTCCCACACGTTCTGCTTCACACAGACGTCGACCCCGCCGACGGCGTCGGCCATGTTCACCACGCCCGAGAAGTCGATCGTCATCCAGTGGTCGATATAGACCTTGGTGAGGTTCTCCCAGGTGGCGAGGGTGCAACCGGCTCCGCCGCGGGCAAGTGACACGTTGATGATGTCGTTGGTGGCCGGATAGGTCTTGCCGGTGTCGGGGTCCTTGCACGCGGGGATGTCGACGCGGGTGTCCCGCGGAATGCTGACCACCGCGGCGCTCTTGCGGTCCGCGGAGAGGTGGATGAGCATCTCGACGTCCGCGAGCGGCGGGTTCCCCACGCTTTCCTTGCTCCCGCCCAGCTTCAGGTTCGCCGCTGAGTTACGGCTGTCGGAGCCGATCAGCAGGATGTTCAATGGTGTCTGGCCCGCCGCGTTCGGCGCCGCCTTCGCGGCCTTGGAGTCTCCGCTGTTGCGCTGGCCCTTGCGGATGTTGCCGTTCAAGTGCTGGTAGTAGAGGTATCCCCCGCCGGCGGTGCCGAGTATCAGCACCGCGAGAGTGATCGCGGACCACCGCACTATGCGGCGCCCTCCCCGGCGCCGAGGTCTGCCGCGCTCCCCCCTGCCCGCCTCCGGGTCATCGGCGCCGCCCGAACCGTCCGCGGGGGCGGCGTCCGTGTGCGAACCGTCCCGGTCCGGGGCCTGAGCCTGCCGGACGGCTGGTCGTGTTCCCTCCCCGCGCACACTGCTTTGCGTCAATTCCCTGCCTCCCACCCTTGCGCCACTGAAGGGGCCTGTCATACGTCCGGTAAGACGTATGACAGGCCCTTCAGGTCACTTGGCGCACTGAACCTTGTCCGCCGTGGATTTGACGACGTCCGGCGCCTTGGTCGGCGCCGTCATCGACACCCCGGCACCCTTGAAGTCCTTGCCGAGGGTCAGCACGATCGCGGGCAGCCCCTGGGCGTTGTTCTCGCTCTTGCCCGGCTTCAACGCCGACGCGGGCAAGCCCATGAGGTCCGCCAGCTTGCGTGCCTGGTCGGCCTGGTCGGGAGCGTATTCGAGGGTCGTCTTGGCCAGCGTGACGCCCGCGTTGCCGAGCTGGCTGGACTTTGTCACGCCCTCGGTGTTCTGCAGCCAGTTGAGCGTCTCCTGCGCGCTGCCGCCCTTGGCGCCGCCGTTGTAGATGTCGACGCGGATGTCGGAGGCGGCCGAGCGGGAGCCCTTGAGCCGCGCGTCCACCGCGGCCTTCTCCTTCTTCTTGACCTCGCTGAAGGAGACGTCCGCCTTGATGGTGTCGAAGACCTGGGGTGCCAAGGTGGGGTCGAGGATGACCGTCTTCTTGACCGCGCCGTCGGCGGGGTTGTCGAGGACCGGCACCGTCGTGAACGTCAGGTTCTTGGGGTTGAGCTTGCCCAGCTCCAGGCCGAGGTCCTTGAGCTTGCCGATGCTGTCGATCTTCGAGTCGACGGTCAGCGCCTTGGTGGCCGCCTCCGCCACGTCCAGCATCTTGGTCGGATCGCTGAGCGTGGAGTTCGACTTCAGCTTGCGCATCAGCGCGCTGAGGAACTGCTGCTGCAGCCCGATCCGGCTCAGGTCGCCGCCGAAGCCCACGGCGTGCCGGGTCCGTACGAAGGCCAGCGCCGTCTCGCCCTCGATGTGGCGCATGCCTTTCTTCAGATTGAGGTGCGAGTCCGGGTCGTGTATGTCCTTGCCCAGACACACGTCGACACCGCCGACGGCCGTCGTCAGCGTCTTGACCGCGTTGAAGTCGGCGACCATGAAGTCGTCCGGGGTGATGCCGGTCAGCTCGGTGACCGTGCGCATGGTGCAGCTCGGTGTGCGGCCGTCCTGGCCGAGGCTCGTGTTGAAGCGGACGTTCTGCGTGCCGGGGATGACCTTGGTCGTGCCGTCGGGCTGTGTCGTCGGGCAGTCCGGGATGTTGTCGACGATCAGGTCGCGCGGGATGCTCAGCGCGGTCGCGTTCGTCCGGTCCTTGGAAACGTGCAGCAGGATGTTGGTGTCGGCGTGCCCGACGCTGCCGGCGTCGCCGTATCCTGTGTTGCCCTTGCCGGTGCGCTTGTCGGTGCCGATCAACAGGATGTTGATCGCCTTGTCCTTCTGGAAGCCACCGGTGCTCGCGCCGTCGTCCGGCACGGACGTGATGTTGTCGTTGAGGTGCTTGATGTAGAGGTAGCCCGCCGCGGAGACCGCGACCAGCACGAAGGCCATGCTGCCGCCGGTCCACAGCAGTACCTTCTTCGCCCTGCCCTTCTTGGGCTTCGTACGCCCACGCCGCCGCCCCGGCGGCGGCTCCTCGGGTGCCCCCCGGCGCCGGCGCGGTCCCGGGACGGTGTCCGGTGGCGCTGTCTCCGGGGCCGGCCCCCGGGAACCGCGCGCTCTGCGGGTGCCTTCCGGCGCATCCGGCGCGGGAGCACCCCGGCGGGGCCTCGGCACGGCCGACTGCGGTGCGGAAGGGCTCAGTCGCAGTTCGTATTCGCCGGTGTCCGGGTTGAGTACCCACTGGTCTGCGGGGTCGATGTTGTCCGCCCGCCCACGGCCTTGCGCGTCCACGGTTGTCCGAATCCTCCGTCGGGGCCACGCGGCGCCTTCCCCCTCGAGGCGCTCGGGTCTCTTCAGCCGGTGCGTGACCCAGGACGGACCTCACGGGCGTGGCACCGGATCGCTCACACTATCCGCCCGGTTGAGTATCGAGCGACGGCGGTGACACATTCCACTCTCCTACAACCGGGCAATCCGCCCTTTTTCTCAGAGAGTTCTTAGCTCATACGTTCTCCGCCGTGGTGCGCACCCTACCCGCACGCGTCCTGTGCGGCCGTGTTCCCGCGGAAAGTGGGCGGGGGTTCGGGACTCCGCACAGGAACACCGGGGGCAACAGGCGGCTTTCCGCCGGACATTCCGTCGCCGTACGACTCCGCCCCGTCACCGGAGCCGACCGTTTTATGGCTCGTACGCGCGGGTGAATGGGCCGGAACCTCCCTGGTGACCTCGACCGGCTGGTCCGCGCGCAGCCGTGCGAAGAGATTCCGCGCCTCGGGCTCCATGAGCTGGTCGCGATTGGCGTCGCCCGGGTACGGGGTACGCGGCACGGTCAGGAACTGCACCTGCTCGGCGCTGAGGCCCCGCACCCCCCGCACGAGTTGGTAGAGCCCGCGCAGGCTCGCCAGCGCCGGGTCCGTGGTCAGGGCCGAGGTGGCCGCGTCCAGCACCGGATAGAGGGTCACCGGATTCAGCAGGACGTCGTTGCTGCGCACCTTGCCGACCAGCGCGCCGAGGAAGAGCTGCTGGCGTCCCATCCGCTCGGTGTCGCTGCCGTTGCCGAGGCTCTTGCGGGCGCGCACATAGCCGAGCGCCTGTTCGCCGTTGAGCGTCACCTTGCCCGCGGGCAGCTTCAGCCTGGCGGCCTTGTCGTCGATCGGCTCCTTCAGGCACACCGGGACGCCGTGGAGCGCGTCGACCATCTCCTTGAAGCCGTTGAAGTCGACCACCATGAAGTGGTCGATCCGGATGTTCGTCAGCTTCTCGACGGTGCGCACCGTGCACGCCGAACCGCCGGTCGCGAAGGCGTGGTTGAACATCGTGAACACCGGCTCGGTGCGGCTGCCGTCCGGCCGCCCGCAGCTCGGCACGTCCACCATGAGGTCCCGGGGCAGGGACACGGTGGTGGCGGTGCGCCGGTTCGCCGCGAGGTGCAGCAGGATCGCGGTGTCGGACCGCTCGGACCCGGAGTCATGCCCGTACTGGCCGTTGCCGGCGCCCGACCGCCGGTCGGACCCGATGATCAGGATGTTCTGCGCGCCGTGCACCAGCGCGGTGGGCCGCTCCTTGTCGTACCGGGCCAGCTCGGACGCGGCGTCGTTGTCCGCGGTGATGTTCGAGTTCAGCTTCTCGTACGCGGCCCACCCGAGCCCGCTGGCCCCGAGCACGAGCACGGCGAGGCCGAGCGCGGAGCGGCGCACCCAGCGCCGGCGCCGACGGGGTGGCCGCCACGCGGTGCCGTGGATCGTCACTGCCGGGTGCACCCCCTTGCGGCGTACGAGCGTGTCGGGCTCTTACGACCATGGCCCGGGAGAGGGCCGGGAGGCGGCTGATGCTGGTCCGAACGGGGGGCGGGGCCCCGGCGGGGGCGCGCCGGGGCGGGTGCGGGTGGGCGCGTCCGGCGCGCGCTCGTGCGGGTGGGGGTTCTCCGCCTGCGCGGACAGGTAGGGCGGGGTCACCCGTCCGTGCGGGGCGGGGGTGGCCCGTCCGTGCCGGGCGCGTGTGGGTCGTCCGTCGTCGCGGGGCCCTCGTGGGCGCCCGCCGAGCGCGGCGGACCGCTCAGCGGCCGGTGGCGGTGGTGGTGGCGGTGGCCGTCACGCGTTCGCTCTCGATCCGCTGGGCGAGCGCGTCCTCGCCGAGCAGGTCCAGGTGCCGGCAGAGCACCACCGAGCCCCCCGTGGCCAGGGGCGCGTACAGCCCGGCGCTCAGCCCCTCCCACGTGTCGTACGGCAACCCGGACAGCAGCCGTGAGCCGGGCCCGGTCAGGCCGAGGGCGGGCGCGTCGGCGCGGGCCCGTTCCACGACCTCCGTGCCCGTGTACTCCGCCCCGGCGACGATCAGCGCCGGGGCCTGGGGGGCGACGGGCGCGTACGGCTGGAAGCGGTCGCCCTGGGCCGGCACCTCGGCCGCGTAGTCGAGGAAGCCGTCCGGGGGCTGCGGGAAGCGGCCGCCGAGGGGGCGCAGGGCGAGGGCGACGCGCTCCCCGGAGCAGGAGCGCGCCGCGTCCAGCGTGTCGGGCCCGCTGACGACGAGATCCGCGGCCGCCGCGTCGCCGCCGACGTCCGCGACGACGCCCACGGACGCGCACGCGAGCAGCCACACCGCCGTCTGCCAGTGAGCGGGCAGCAGCAGCGCGACCCGGTCGCCGGGCTCGGCGGCGAGGTCGCCCTGGAGGAGGTTGGCGGTCTTGGCCACCCAATTGGCGAAGGTGGTGACGGAGAGTTCGACGCGTTCGCCCGTGGCGTCGTCGTAGAAGGTCACCAGGGGGCGCGAGGGGTCCGCGGCGAGCGCGGAACGCAGCAGGTCGGCAGGGGTGCGGTCGGTGGCGTTCACGCGCGCAAGCGTACGCGGGGGCGGTGGCTGGGGGCGGCGCGGCGGGTGGGCGACGAGCCACTGGTTCGGCCGAGCGAATCCGACGACCCGTCAGTTCCTTGATGGACATATATGTCTGACTATGTCCAAGATCGTGGCTATGCGTGGATTCCTTGCTTCCTCGATCGGTGTCAGCTGCGCGGTCCTCACCCTGCCCCTCGCGCCCCCGGCCACGGCGGCCGGGCCGGTCGCCGGGCCGGCCGTCTCCGGCAGCACCCAGTCACTCCCTCTCCCACCCCTCACCGTCTCGCGCGCTCCCGATGGCGCAGCCGAGCGGGGGCTCGCCCCGCAGACCGTGCGCTCCTTCTCACTGGTCGGTGTCGTCTGGGACGACCCGGCCGCCCAACTCCACGGCCGGGTCCGGATCCGTACCCGGGCGAACGGCACGGGCCGGTGGTCCGGCTGGCAGGAACTGGAGGCGCAGAACCAGGATCACGGCCCCGACCCGGACACCGGGGAGGGCCGCTCACGCCGGATGCGCGGAGCGACGGCGCCGTTGTGGGTGGGCGCCTCGGACGGCGTGCAGGTGTCGGTGCGCGCGGAGGAGGCCGAATCCGGCGCGACCCGCGCCCCGAAGCTCCCCGACGGCCTCCGCGTCGAACTGGTCGACCCGGGCCGGGAGCCACGGGACGCCCCCGCGGTGCCCTCGCAGCCCGCCGAGCAGCCGGACCGCCCGGGCGTGGACGCGCCGGACCCGGCGGCGGGCGCCGAAGCGATCGTGTCCGCCGTCGACGCCGGTCTCGCTCCCCTCAACGCCTTGGGAATCCCGGGGCCTTGGAAGGATCCGCGGGATCCGCAGGATTCAGCGGGGACAAGGAGCGCGAAGGAGCCGACGGCGAAGGCAGGGGAGGCGGCCGGGGAAGACGCGTCGGCGCAGCAGCCGTACGCCGCCCCGCGCCCTCGCATCGTCTCGCGCAGCGACTGGGGTGCCGACGAGAGTCTGCGCGAGCCGGACTTCCTCTACACGGACACCGTGAAGGCGGCCTTCGTGCACCACACCGCCTCGGGCAACAACTACAGCTGCTCCCAGGCCCCTTCCGTCATCCGCAGTATCTACCGCTACCACGTGGTGAGCAGCGGCTGGCGGGACATCGGCTACAACTTCCTCGTCGACAAGTGCGGAAACATCTACGAAGGCCGTGCCGGGGGCGTGGAGAAGCCCGTGATGGGCGCCCACACCCTCGGCTTCAACAGCGACACCATGGGAGTCGCCGTCATCGGCTCCTATTCCGCCACCGCCCCGTCGGCCGCCGCCGTGGACGCTCTCGCCCGCCTCACCGCGTGGAAACTCGGCCTCTTCGGCATGGATCCGCGCGCCAAGACATATCTGGAGTCCGCGGGTGGCAATCTCTACCCAAAGGGCGAGAACGTACGACTGAACGTGATCTCCGGCCATCGGGACGGATTCGCCACGGAGTGCCCCGGACGGCTGCTCTACGGCGAACTCGGCCTGGTCCGCCTCAACGCGGCCCGCTACCAGGGCCGCTGAGGACGGGGCGGTCGCGGGACGTCGCACGGGACCGCCCGCGGGACGTCGTACGGTGACCGGCACGACACCGTACGACGCCCCGTACACGCCGTACGAGTTCATCCGCACGAAGGTGTGGGGGGGACGTCTCCCCACGCGGCCGTCGAAGGACACCCCACTGTCATCGAAGGCGCCTCTAACGGTCCTCATAACGCCTTTAGCGGTCCTCATAACACGGTCTGCATACACTGGCCGGCCGATGGACAGTTCGGCCGGTCCCGGCAGGAAGCAGAGACGACAGGTGACAGAAGCGATCCTCCTGGTCGGCGGCAGAGGCACCCGGCTACGCCCGCTCACGGTGCACACCCCCAAGCCCATGGTTCCGGCGGCAGGGGTCCCGTTCCTCACGCACCAGCTCGCGCGGGCCAGGGCGGCGGGAGTCGAGCACATCGTGCTCGCCACGTCCTATCTCGCCGAGGTGTTCGAGCCTTACTTCGGCGACGGGTCGGACCTCGGCCTCCGGCTGGAGTACGTGACGGAGGAGGAGCCGCTCGGCACGGGCGGCGCCATCCGCAACGTGGCGAGCCGCCTCCACTCGGGCCCCGACGACCCGGTCCTCATCTTCAACGGTGACATCCTCACGGGCCTGGACATCCGCGCCCTGGTGCACACCCACGAGTCGACGGGCGCGGACGTCTCCCTCCACCTCACGAAGGTGGCGGATCCGCGGGCGTACGGCCTGGTCCCCACGGACGAGACGGGCCGGGTCACGGCATTCCTGGAGAAGCCGCAGACACCCGAGGAGATCGTCACCGACCAGATCAACGCCGGGGCGTACGTCTTCCGCCGCTCGGTGATCGACACCATCCCGGTGGGCCGCCCGGTCTCGGTGGAGCGGGAGACCTTCCCCGACCTCCTGGCCGCCGGAGCCCATCTCCAGGGCATGGTGGACTCGACGTACTGGCTCGACCTCGGCACTCCGGCCGCTTTCGTGCGCGGCTCGGCGGACCTGGTCCTGGGCCGCGCCCCGTCTCCCGCGGTGCCCGGCCGCTGCGGCGACCGTCTGATCCTGCCGACGGCCTCGGTCGCCACGGGCGCGAAACTGACGGGCGGCACGGTGGTGGGCGAGGGCGCGTTCGTCGGGGAGGGTGCCCGGATCTCGGGCAGCACGCTGCTCTCCGGCGCGGTGGTGGAACCGGGTGCGGTCATCACCGACTCCCTGATCGGCGCGCGCTCCCGGATCGGCGAACGCTCGGTCCTCACGGGCGTGGTCATCGGCGACGGCGCGGTGGTCGGCGCGGACAACGAACTCCGTGACGGGGTACGGGTCTGGTGCGACGCGAGGATCCCCGCGGGCGCGGTGCGGTTCTCGTCGGACCAGTAAGGACGCGCGAGCGGGTGAGGGCCGGGGCGGGCTGGGAGCACCGGCCCGCCCCGGCCTTGCTCCCTCACTCCTCTTACCTCTTAACCCCCTACAGTCGCCCGATGTCCCCGCGCCGCATCCGTGGGGCCCGGCGCGGTGGTACGGAGCCGCTCAGCAGGATCAGCCGCGCCGCCCGGTGCCGCTGACCCGCGTACGGCGCCAGCAGCGAGAGCATCATCTCGTCGTCGGCATGCCGGTTCCCCGCGAGGGCGTACCCCACGATCCCCGGCAGATGCAGATCCCCGACGGTCACCGAGTCCGCCGCCCCGTGACTGCGCTGCACGGTCTCCGCGGAGGTCCACGGTCCGATCCCCGGCACCACTTCGAGCCGCGCCTGCGCCTCGGCCGGCTCCATCCCCGTCGCCTGCTCCAGCCGCGCGGCGACCCGCACCGCCCGCAGGACCGTCGACGCCCGCTTGTCGTCGACGCCGGCGCGGTGCCATTCCCACGACGGGATCAGCGCCCAGGCGCGGGGGGCCGGCATCACCTGCATCCGTTCCGGCGCGGGACCCGGCGCCGGTTCTCCGAATCTCCGTACGAGCAGCCGCCACGCCCGGTACGCCTCGTCCGTGGTGACCTTCTGCTCCAGGACCGACGGGATCAGCGACTCCAGGACCAGGCCCGTTCGCGTCAGCCGCAGCCCGGGGCGCCGTTTCCGCGCCAGCGCGAGCAGCCGGTGCCGCGGCTCGAAGGCGTCCGGGTCGTCCGACGCGCCGAGCATCTCGGGCAGTTGTTCGAGCAGCCACTCCGCCCCGGGCCCCCAGGCCTCCGCCTCGGCGATCCCGTACCGCAGCGCGACCCGCAGGGTGCCCGGCCCCTGCGGGGTATGACTGGCCCGCCACACCGAGCCGTCCGGGATCGCCCGGAACGTGGGGTCGGCGGGCCCGCGCCGCAGCGGCCCGAGCACCAGTCCGAGGTCGAGCGGGCCGGGCGGCGCCCAGGTCCGCCGCCGGCCCCGGGCCGTGCCCTGCCGCGGCACACCGGTGGGTACGACGACATGCCCACCGCGCACGGTCGTGGGGGTGGGGCGGTGGGGGAAGCGTCCGGCCACGGAGGGAGTCCTAGGGAGACTGGCGGGTCTTGGGGCGTGACGTGTCTTAAGACAGCGGCCTGTCTTAAGAGAGTAGAGCGCGCGCGAGCCGTGCCGGGACGACTGTCCGCACCACGCGCCCCCCGGCCGGACACGGCACTCCGCGTCCGGCGCTTCGCGCGCTCACCGCACCTCGATGAAGGCTCCCGGATCCCGCTCCGGCCGGGGCCTCGGCTCCTCGGCCGGATGCCCCACCGCCACGGCCCCCATCGGCTCCCAGGTCTCCGGCAGCTCCAGTACCTCGCGCACGACGTCACGGCAGAACATCGTCGACGACACCCAGGCCGAGCCCAGGCGCTCCCCGGCGAGCGCCACCAGCAGGTTCTGTACGCCCGCGCCGGTGGCGACCACGAACATCTCCCGCTCGGCGGTGTCCCGCCGCGTGTCGCCGTACGGATGGGAGCCGCCCATGACCATGCAGGGCACGACGAGGTACGGCGCGTTGCGCAGCACGTCGCCGCGCCGGATCCGCTTCGCGATCGATTCCTCGCTCTTCCCGTCCCGCCGCAGATCGGCGATCCACGCCTCCCGCATCGCGTCCAGCAGCCGTGTCCGCGATTCCCCGGACTCCAGGAGCACGAACCGCCACGGTGTCGTGTGGTGCGGGGCCGGCGCGGTCACGGCGGCGGCCACCGCGCGGCGCACGGCGCCGGGGTCGACCGGCTCGTCGGTGAACGCCCGCACCGTGCGCCGCTGGGTCACCGCCTCCCGTACCGCCTCGGAGGTGCCCAGCCGGAACATGTCGTCGCGCGCGCCGCGCACCATCGCCCGCGCGCCCTCGTCGCCGTCCCCGGCCACCAGGTGCGGCAACCCGCGTACGACGGCGACGGGCAGACCGTCGGCCTTGCCCTTGACCAGGTCGCCCGCCGCGGCCAGTTCGTCGGCGGTGGCGACGACGGTCGCGCTCAGCGGGTTGCCGTGCGCGTCCGTGCCGCCGCGCAGGTCGTCCAGGACCCGTACGCCCGCGGCCCCGATGGCGACATCGGTGAGTCCGGTGCGCCACGGCCGCCCGAAGGTGTCCGTGACGATCACGCCGACCTCGACGCCGAGCGTGTCCCGCAGCCCGTCCCGGACGGCCCGCGCGGACGCGTCGGGGTCTTCCGGCAGCAACAGCACGGTCCCCGCCGGGGTGTTGGAGGCGTCGACCCCGGCAGCGGCCATCACCAGACCCTGCCGGTTCTCGACGATCCTGAGCGGCCCGCGCCGGGCCACGACCCGCACGGTCTCGGCGTCGATGGCGGCCTCCCGGTCGTCCGCCCGGACGACGCGGCCCTCGGCCTTGGACACGATCTTCGAGGTGACGAGGAGCACATCCCCGTCGGCGAGCCCGGGCTCCGCCGTGGCGATGACCTTGGCCAGGTCGTCGCCCTCACGGATCTCGGGCAGTCCGGGCACGGCCCACACGCGGTAACCGCGCGCCTCGCCGGCCGTGAGCCCCCCGGCCCCGCCGTCCTCGCCCCTGGTGAGCCCGCCGCTCAAGCGTCTCGCACCTCCTCGGCCAGTGCCAGCGCCTCGCGGGCCATCCGGGCCGTCGCCTCCAAGCCGGTCATCATCAGCGGCACCGCGCGGCAGCGGATGCCCGCGGCCTCGACGCGCTCCACGGCCGGCTCGTCCACCGTGTCGACGAGCCAGCCGTCCAGCAGTCCGGAGCCGTAGTGCTCGGCGACCGCCGCGGCCGTCGACTCGACCCCGACCGCCGCGAGCACCTTGTCGGCCATGCCGCGTACGGGCGCGTCCCCGACGATGGGGGAGAGGCCCACCACCGGCACCCCGGCGTTCGCGATGGCCTCCCGGACGCCGGGCACCGCGAGGATCGTGCCGATGGACACCACCGGGTTGGACGGCGGGAAGAGCACCACGTCCGCCTCGGCGATGGCCTCCAGGACGCCGGGGGCCGGCTTCGCCTGCTCGGCGCCGACCGGCACGATCGCCTCGGCCGGGACGGAGGCCCGCAGCCGCACCCAGTACTCCTGGAAATGGATCACCTTGCGCTCGCCGTCCAGTTCGACGGCGACATGGGTCTCCACGCGGTCGTCCGACATGGGCAGGAGCCGGACCCCCGGCTTCCAGCGGTCGCACAGCGCCTCGGTGACCGCGCTGAGCGGATAGCCGGCGCCCAGCATCTGCGTCCGCACGATGTGTGTGGCGAAGTCGCGGTCGCCGAGCCCGAACCACTCCGGCTCCACGCCGTACGCCGCGAGCTCCTCCTTGAGGTGGAAGGTCTCGTCGGACCGGCCCCAGCCCTGTTCCTCGTTGATGCCGCCGCCGAGTGTGTACATCACCGTGTCGAGGTCCGGGCAGACCTTCAGCCCGAAGAGGTGGATGTCGTCGCCGGTGTTGCCGATGACCGTGATGTCCGCGTCGGGCGCGGCCTGCTTCAGACCACGCAGAAACCGGGCACCGCCGATGCCGCCTGCCAGAACCACAATGCGCATGGAAACAGTGTGTCAGCCGCCGGACCGACGCTTTGAGGGCGGTGGCCGGAGACGGGCGGGGCGGTCTTGCGGGCGGCGGGGACGACGCGTGAGCGGGGGGTGGGCAGCGTGCGGAGCTGTCAGCCGGTGACCGTGTCCGCCGGGCGTCGCGACGGGGCGAACGTTGCCTGCCGGGGCACTAGCACCAAGGCCGTGAAGTTTGTGGCTGGGGCACGTTGTCAAGGGCTTGCGGCCGCAAGGATTTCGATGCTGGTGGTGGCTTTGTAGCTGGTTCGGTCGA